>NZ_CP012623.1:2744284-3088568 GCF_001280305.1 Hymenobacter sp. DG25A
CGTCCCGACTATATTTCCGCCTTCTACAATCTCATTAACTGGGATGAAGTAAACCGCCGCTTCGCTGAGGCAGGTTAATCCGCCGCTGCGGATGATTTCTGCGGACTTATAAACGGACCCGGCCTGCGCATGCGGCCGGGTCCGTTTTTCTGTTCAGCGCTGTCTGCGCTGAACCCCGCCGGTAGATTTTATCGTTCTCGTCGTACTTTCCTTGTACTTTCAGGTTCTGAAAAGGCAGCACTTATGCACCAAACATTCGGTGTGATTGTTGCTCTGCTTACTACAACTTTATCAAAATATTAGAAGCTTACCTTTCCCTTATTGCCTGTAGCTATAGCCGTTTATCCTTTTCCATTTCAGTATATCTTTCTTCCCTATGGATACCCAACTTGTGGCCAAATCGGCAGGGGCGCTGTCTGATAAATACCGTCTTAGCATTGTGCTGGCTCTGAGCCAGCAGCCCACGCTGCCCTTTGCGCAGGTACAGGAGCTCACGGGCCTGTCGCAGCCCTGCGTATCCCATCACCTGAAAATTCTGGCCGATAGCGGCCTGGTGCTGCTGCAAAAAAACGGCCGCTGCGTGAGCGTAACCCTGAACCGGGGGGCTATGCAGGAGCTGGCTTCGTTTTTAGGAGGCCTGAGCTGAAACCTGAAAAAAAATTTCCCGTAATTCATCCAAACATTTGAATGAATTGATGCTTTATAGCGTCTGTATTCTAACTAACCTTTGACTTTCCGATATGGCTTCTAAGCTTTTTTCGCCCGCCCAGCTGGGCCAGCTTACCCTCTCTAATCATATAGTTATGGCTCCCATGACGCGCAGCCGCGCGCTGGGTAACGTGCCCAATGCCCTGATGGCAGAATATTACGCCCAGCGTGCCTCGGCCGGCCTTATCATTACCGAAGGTACTGCGCCTTCCGCCAACGGCCTGGGCTATGCCCGTATTCCCGGGCTGTTTACCCCGGAGCAGGTAGCCGGCTGGAAGCTGGTAACCGATGCCGTGCACGCCAAAGGCGGCCGCGTTTTTGTACAACTGATGCACACCGGCCGCATTTCGCACCCCCTGAACATGGCTGCTGACGCGGAAATCATTGCCCCTTCGGCCATTGCTGCCGCCGGCGACATGTGGACCGACCAGGAGCAGATGAAGCCACAGCCAACGCCCCGCGCCCTCACCACCGAGGAAGTAAAGCAGGCAGTGCAGGAATATGTAACCTCGGCTAAGCTGGCTATCGAAGCTGGTTTCGACGGCGTGGAAATCCACGGCGCCAACGGCTATCTGATTGACCAGTTCCTGAACCCCCAGAGCAACCAGCGCACCGATGAGTACGGTGGCAGCACCGAAAACCGCGCCCGCTTTGCCCTGGAAATTGCCCAGGCTACGGTAGCAGCCATCGGCGCCGCGCGCACCGGCATCCGCCTCTCGCCCCACGGCGGTATGAACGACGTAGCCTCTAATTACGACGACCTCAACGACCTGTACCTGCACTTGGCCACTGAGCTGCAAAAGCTGGACCTGGTGTACCTGCACCTGGCCGACCACAGCAGCATGGGCGCCCCGGAGGTGCCCGCCGCCCTGGTTACCAGCATCCGCGAGCAATTCACGAACACCCTCATTTTGAGCGGTGGCTACGATGTAGAGCGGGCCGAAGCCGACCTGCAGAGCGGCCGCGCCGACCTCGTAGCTTTCGGCCGGGGCTTCATTGCCAACCCCGACTTCACGGAGCGACTGGAGCAGGGCACTGAGCTGGCCCAGGCCGACCAGGCTACGTTCTATGCCCCCGGCCCCGAGGGCTTCCACCAGGGCTACACCGACTACCCGGTGCTGGCTGAAACGGAGGCTGCGCGCTAACCACCTGGCTTATTAAGCCCGAAAAGCCCTTCTACCCCTGGTAGAAGGGCTTTTCTTTTGCTCACCGCGCCGGTAAAACGCTGCCTGAACCCACAGGAAGCCATGAGATAGAACCGCTGCTTTTGCTCCTAAATAGCCCTTTCTACCGGGGTTTGTTTTGTCGGCTCTGGGAAGTTTTCTTGTATCTTTAGGTGCAAAACGTACCTCCTACTTTCCCCAAAACTGCCCCGCATGAACACTAAGCTGCGTCTTATTGTATTGAGTTTCTTGCAATTCTTTATTTGGGGTTCGTGGTTGATAACCATTGGGGCATATTGGTTTAAAACCAAAGAATGGTCGGGAGCTGAGTTTGGGGCCATTTTCTCTACCATGGGTATTGCGGCCATTTTTATGCCCTCGCTCATGGGCATTCTGGCCGATAAGTACTTCAACGCCGAAAAGCTTTTCGGCATTCTGCACATTCTGGGCGGAGCCGTGCTGATGATGGTACCTTCCGTCAACGACCCCGGCACCATGTTCTGGGTGATGCTGCTGAACATGATTTTCTACATGCCCACGCTGGCCTTGTCCATTGCCGTGTCGTACTCGGTATTGAAAAAGGAAGGCCTGGATGTTGTAAAGGACTATCCGCCTATCCGGGTATGGGGCACCGTGGGTTTTATTGTGGCCATGTGGACGGTGAGCCTGCTGCATATTGAAACTTCCGCCAGCCAGTTTTACGTGGCAGCCGGAGCGGCTTTCCTGCTGGGCATTTACTCGTTTACGCTGCCCGCCTGCCCGCCGCAGGGCGCTAATCAGTCCAGCAAGTCGCTGGCCGATGCGCTGGGACTACACTCCTTTGCGCTGCTGAAGGACCGGAAGATGGCTGTTTTCTTCCTCTTCGCGCTGCTGCTGGGCGCGGCCTTGCAGCTCACCAATGCCTACGGCGACGTATTCCTGCACGATTTCGATCAGAACTCTGCTTACAACGGCACGCTGGCCGTGCGATACCCGGCCATCATCATGTCGATTTCGCAGATTTCGGAAACGCTGTTTATCCTGGCTATTCCGTTCTTCCTGCGGCGCTTTGGCATCAAGCAGGTGATGTTTTTCAGCATGATTGCCTGGGTACTGCGTTTTGGCCTGTTCGCCTACGGCAACCCCGGCTCCGGCCTCTGGATGATTATCCTCTCGTGCATCGTGTACGGCATGGCCTTCGATTTCTTCAACATCTCGGGCTCCCTGTTCGTGGAGACGCAAACCAAGCCGGCCATCCGGGCCAGTGCTCAGGGTTTGTTTATGATGATGACCAACGGTTTTGGAGCGGTATTGGGCAGCTCCGTCAGCGGCCTGGTTATCCAGCACTTCTTCACCAACCCCGACAACACTAAAGACTGGCCCGGCATCTGGCTTTCTTTCGCCGGCTACTCCTTGGTTATTGCGGTGCTGTTCGTCATTATGTTCAAACACAAGCACGACCCGCACGCTGTTGATACCACAAAAGTGGAACCTCTGCTTACAGTGGAGCAGGCATAGTTTCAACTACTATCTTTCCTCCCGCTGACGGCAGCTTTTGCAGCTGGCTTGAGAGAATACAGCTTCCCTGAATCAGAAGCAGCTTTCTGGATAACCCAGTTTTAAATCGGTATAAAACCAGTTTATAAACAGCCTGTTTTCAGCAAACAAAAAACCCGTCTGGCGGCTTGCCAGACGGGTTTTTTGTTTGATTCAGCTATAGTGAAGCCAAAACAGAGTGCTGTAGTCAGCTTCTGCGGCTAAGCCTAGAACTGCTCGTTGGCAGCGAAGAAGAAGTCACCTTCAATCTGCGCGTTTTCATCGGAGTCAGAGCCGTGTACGGCGTTGGCCTCAATGCTTTTGGCGTATTTCTTACGGATGGTGCCTTCAGCAGCTTGAGCTGGGTTGGTAGCCCCGATGAGCGTGCGGAAATCAGCAACGGCGTTATCCTTCTCCAGAATAGCAGCTACGATGGGGCCCGACGACATGTACTTCACCAGGTCGGCGTAGAAGGGGCGCTCTTTGTGTACGGCGTAGAACTCACCGGCACGCTCTGGCGTGAGGAGAACTTTTTTCAGGGCTACGATGCGGAACCCGCCTTCTTCCATCATGTTCAGGATGCCACCAATGTGGTTTTCCTGGGTGGCATCGGGCTTAATCATCGTGAACGTGCGGTTCGTGGCCATGTGGTTTCTTATGGTTGGGTTAAAATGAATTGACAGGGGGCAAGCAAAGAAGTTTGCGGCCGCAAAAGTAGCCGATTGAAAACGAAGAATGCATCATGCGTAAAAATCTCCGGCCCGCCCCCCTGCCCGGCGGCCCCTGCTGTTGGCCGGGAGAATGGCCCCGGCAGAACACGCAGCCCCTTTCCTGACTACCTTTGCGCCTCGGTCACCCGGTTCAATTATTATTTGGCTACCCGTATTGTGCTGTGTTGACGCACCAATCAGGAGGCCGGTTTGTTGAAACCCGGATTATTTCCGATTTTTGCCCCCTTGTACACGGCGTAAATCACCGGATTTCAGCCACCTATCAGCAGCAAATGCACGATATAAACGCTCTGCGGGAGCTGTTAGCCCAGCCCAGGCAGATATTTATCACCACCCACCACAAACCCGACGCCGACGCCCTGGGCTCGTCTTTGGGCCTGGCTGGCTACCTGCGCAAAAAAGGCCACCACGTTACGGTGGTTACGCCCTCTGATTACCCCAACTTCCTGGCCTGGATGCCCGGCAACGAGGACGTAATCATTTATGAGCGCAACCAGAACGATGCCCAGGTGCGGGACATCATCAACCGCGCCGAGGTTATTTTCTGCCTCGATTTCAGCTGCCTGGGCCGCATCAATGAGATGGGCGAGTACATCCGCCACGCCCCCGGCACCAAAGTGCTTATCGACCACCACCTGGAGCCCGAGCAGTTTGCCGACCTGGATTTCTCCAACCCCAAAGCTGCCGCTACGGCCGAGCTGGTGTTTGAAGTAATCCGGGACCTGGGCGACCAGAACCTGATTGACGTAGGCATTGGCGAGTGCCTCTACGCGGGCATTATGACGGACACGGGCTCGTTCCGCCACCCCAGCACCTCCCGCAACGTGCACCTGATTATTGCTGAGCTGCTGAACGCCGGCATTAATCTGAGCGACGTGCACCGCCGCATCTACGACTCGCACTCCGAAATGCGCCTGCGCTTCCTGGGCTTTGTGCTCAAGGACAAGCTCACGGTACTGCGCGAATACAACACGGCCTACATTGCCATTACCCAGGACGAGCTGCGCCAGTACGACTCCAAAACCGGCGACACCGAAGGCCTGGTTAACTTCGCCTTAAGCATTGAAGGCGTGGTATTTGCCGCCATTCTCATTGACCGGGGCCAGGCCGTGAAGATTTCCTTCCGCTCCGTGGGTGATTTCTCCGTGAACGAGTTTGCCCGCAAGCATTTCAACGGCGGCGGCCACCACAATGCCGCCGGCGGCATCAGCTACGAGCCCCTGGAACCCACCGTAAAACGCTTCCTCGACCTGCTGCCGCAATACCAGACACAGCTCGTCACGAGTCCTTTGGCAGTTGCGCCGCCTTCGGCGTAACTTGCCTGAAATTTATTCTCCATCCTCTTTTCCTTTTCATGCGCTCTACCAGCCAATTTCTGTACCTCGCCCTGGCTGCCGGTACTATTAGCCTATACTCCTGCAACAAAGGCAGCGGGGACTTTGCCAAAACCAAATCAGGAGTTGAATACAAGCTTTTCAAGAATGAGGGCGGTAAATTCACTTCCAAAGAGCTAAGTGAAAGCGACACGACTTACAAAGGCCGGATCGGAAAAATCATTTCCCTGGAAGTAGAGTACCGCACTGCCAAAGACTCGGTACTGTTCAACTCCCGCAAGCAGCAGGGCGTACCAGTTATGGTGCCGCTGCAGGAGGTTACCACCAAAGGCGGCCTGGAAGAAGCTATTTCCATGCTGCAGCCCGGCGACAGCGGCGTGTTCCGCTTTAACTTGGATACCATTTTTGCGCGCTCCTTCAAAACTCCCGTTCCGCCTTTCATGAAGAAAGCCGGCAACACCATGACTGTGTACGCCAAGGCTGTTAAGCTGATGACGCGCGACGAAGCCATGGTAGAGCAGCAGAAGATGATGGCCGAGCAGCAGCAGAAAATGATGGCCTACGCTGAGCAGCAGCTCAAGAAGGACGACGTAATTCTGCAGGACTACATCAAGAAGAACAACCTGAAGGCGCAGAAAAGCCCCGATGGCATCTACTACATTGTAAACACCGCCGGCACGGGCGCCAAGCCTAAAACCGGTCAGTTGGTATCGGTGCAGTACAAAGGCACCCTGCTCGATGGCAAAGAGTTTGACTCTTCGGCCAAGAGCAACCAGGGCAAGCCAATTCAGTTCCCCTTGGGCGTGGGTCAGGTAATTCCAGGCTGGGATAAGGGCATTGCCCTGCTCAGCAAAGGCACCAAAGGCACCCTGCTCATTCCTTCGTCGTTGGCCTACGGGCAGCGCGGCGCTGGCACCGATATTCCTGCTGATGCTCCCCTGCGCTTCGATGTGGAGCTGGTAGACATTCAGAACGCACCGGCTGCTCCACAGGGCGGTCCGGCTATGGGCCGCTAAGCTGCCCCTCCTGGGTTAGTAGAATCTCATATCCGCGCCGCCTACTAGCGGCGCGGCTTTTTTCTTCATACTATGGCACGCTCCTTTTCCTTGAAAAGCTCCTTCCTTCTCCGTTCGCTGGTGATGCTGCTGGCAGCCGCTATGCCCCTACTTTCCGGTTGCGGTAGCTCCGAGCCGGATTACATTAAAGCCGCCAAGAAGCACCAGGAGGAGCAGAAAGTGGCTGATATGGCCTCCATTCAGGCATGGCTCACCACCAACAATTACTCTGCTTCCCAGGTACAGACCACGGAGTCAGGCATTTCCATTGTAACGCTGGAAGCCGGTACCGGCCCAGCCGTAGTGAAGGGCAAAACCCTGCAGGTACAGTACATTGGCAAGCTGCTGGATGGCACTAAGTTCGACAGCTCGTTTGATAATGGTTCGGTATGCGGCTGCTTTAGCTTTATGGTAGGCGCCGGCGGGGTTATCCCCGGCTGGGAAGAGGCCGTGCTCCTGATGAAAGCAGCCAGTGACAGCCAGGATGGCAAAGGCGACGAAAAAGGTGACCACAAGCTGGTGCTCATCCCTTCTTACCTGGCCTACGGCGCTACTGCAAGAGGCAACATTCCTCCTGATTCGCCTTTGGTATTTGATATGCAGCTGCTCAGCCAGCGCTAAGCCATGCGCATCTGCCGGATTACCGGAAGACTGGCCCTGCTGGTCTTTCTCCTGCTCCTTGCCCGCCTGAGCTCCGCTCAGACTCCAGGTACTGCCGCTGACACCGTGAAACTGGCCAGCGGCGTGCGCTACGTGGTGCATGAGCGCGGCACGGGTGCCGTTCCTAACAAGGGGCAGGTAGTCTATGTGCACTACACTGGCTTTCTGCCCAGTGGGCGCATGTTCGAGTCCTCGGCGGAAGAAGGGAAGCCGGTGCGCCTGCGGCTGGGCCGGAAAGAGGTAATTGCCGGCTGGGAGGAAGTACTGGCGCTGCTGCCGGAGGGCACCCGGGCCTGGGTATATATCCCGGCTCCGCTGGCTTACGGCAAAAAGGGCGTGCTCCTGCCCGACGATGAGCAGCAACGCTACCTCATTCCCCCCAACACCAACCTCGGCTTTGAGCTGCAGGTAGTTAAGGTGAAGTAGTCTGACCAGAAGAAAATTCAAACACAAAAAAGCCCCGCTGTTTCTATAGCGGGGCTTTTTTATGGAAGATGAGCTAGAAATCATCAGGACCTCTAACGGACTTCCGTTCCGGATTTACTCGGCCAGCACTTCGGAAAGTACGGCCAGGGAGCGTATCTCACCCAGCTTCTCAATGTGCAGCTGATAGTAGCGAATAAGCACCAGGAGCAGCTCCCGGCGTATGCGGCCGTTGGGCACGGAGGCACTGCCGGGGTCGCGCATCAGCTCATCAAAATACTGGTCGAACTC
This sequence comes from Hymenobacter sp. DG25A, assembly GCF_001280305.1. NCBI lineage: Bacteria > Pseudomonadati > Bacteroidota > Cytophagia > Cytophagales > Hymenobacteraceae > Hymenobacter > Hymenobacter erythromyxa. Next base: position 2,752,165 of record NZ_CP012623.1, read on the forward strand.
CTGAAAGCGCAGAACGGTTGGGCCGGAGTCGGCGGCGGTAGTGGGTGCGGCGCCGGCAAAGGCCACCTGAGAGGTGATTTCCTGGCCCGATTCGGCCCCAAAACCCAGGTAGGAAGCCAGGCGCAGCAGAAAGGCCAGGGCAAAGTTCTCAAAGCCCTCCTTTTGCTGGTCGAAGGCCAGGATAGAATCGTGCAGGAAGGTGAACAGGGGCACGTTTTCCTCCTCCTCCAGCACCGTGCGGCTTAGTACCTCTGATAGAAACAGCGCCACGCTGCTCTTGCGCACATCATAAGGAATAGACGAAAACGATTCCGCGCACCGAAACTCCGACAGGCGCGTGATGCCGCCCGTGCGGGAGGTGTACGCCACCAGCTCCAGCATGGTAAAGGGCTGAAACAGCGCAATACGCCCGGGCGGCTTGGCCTTGCGCACGCCATTGACCACGTACGTCTGCAGCCCCAGCCGCTCGGTATACACGCGGGCAATAATGGACGTTTCGCGGTAGCGGATATAGCCTAGGACAATGCCACGGGTTTTAATGAGCATACAGCAGGTTGAAAATCAGAAGAATATAAATAATAGCAGAGCCTGCCTATTACAGGCATTTACGGGCTTAGTATACTATAACAAAACTCCGGCGCTTGGCATTCAGCTCATTCGTTCTATTTCCGGAATTACTTCTCCACCACAGCTACTTTGCTGATGCAGCCATTCTGGCCGTCGGCATCGGAGCTGAGCACCAGATAGACGCCCGACTGTACCCGGCGGCCATTGTAGTCCTGCAGGTTCCAGACCACGGTGCCGCCGCTGGCGCGCGTTTGGTACACCAGCTGCCCGGCCACATCCGTAATCTTAACCACGGCATTGTTGGCCAGCCCGGAAATACCCACCTGGCCCGTGAAATTACGGCGTACCGGGTTGGGAAATACCCTGGCGCAGCTGGGGGCGCCCTCCGTTACGGTAGCCGAGCCCCGGAAGCTTACCAGCCCGGCTTCGGTAGCTACAAATACTTCCCCGGTTTTATCATTCACGGCCACATCCACAATACGGTTAGAGGGCAGCGGGCTGTTGGCGGTGGTGAAGTGCTGCAGGGCCTCGTCGCCGTCAGCATTGAACAGCCAGAGGCCGTTATCGGTACCAAACCATTTGCGGTTGCCGCCATCTACGGCAATGGTTTTTACCACTTCCGTGAAGAGCAAATCATAACCGCTGCCATCTCCACGGCGCACAAGGGGTTTCCGGAGCCCCGGGCTGCCGGGCAGAAACACCTGGCTGGGGTCGTTGTACACGACCACGCCCGAAATGGTGGCTACCCAAATATCACCGGCCCGGTCTTTCACCACATCATACAGCTCCAAGGCGGGCAGGCCGCCATCTTCCTTGGTAAAGAGTCGGCGGGCCTGGGTTTTCCGATCATACACCACCAGCCCCCGGCCATTCTTGCGGGCCTCGGTCAGCCAGGCATAGCCGTTGTCATCAATGGCAATACGGTCCAGGTTTTCGGCGCCGGAAAAATACGGTATCGTCGTCCACTGCTGGGTGGCGGGCTGGTACAGGAACAGCCCCGAAGTGTTGGGGGCTTCGTGCCGGTTCACTACCCACACGTTGCCATCGGCATCCAGCGCCACATCAGTTATGCGGGTATAGTTGGGGTCGGCAATAACGCTGAGCAAGGGGTTAGGCTGATTGCTGACCGGGTTAAACAGCCGGAACCTGCCCGGCCCCTTCCATTCCAGCAGCCCGTTGCCGTAGCTGCCGATATATAAGGTGCCATCGGGGGTGCGCACGCCGCGCGTCAGGTCTTTGGGGCGGGGGTACTGGGCCAGATCAGGCAGGGTTTGGGGCGTGGTGCTTTGCCAGCGGCCATCTGCATACTCGTAAAACCCATCGTAGATTTCGGCCTGCAGATACCGGTCGCCGTATCCGCCCGAAAATACGGTGACGCGCCCGTTGGGCTCCGTCAGAATACTGAATGCCCGCACGGAGGCCGGAGCGTTGGTGACATAGCTGTTCACCTGCTGACCATCGGGCGTCACAGCTAGCAGACCATTGCCGTTATCGGCTATGTACAGCACTCCGTCGCGGGCCCGGCTTATGGCCTGCGGGTTCTGGATCAGGGCATGCGTATACGAACGCGCCTGGCCATTGCGGTCCAGCAATGCCACCCCCACATTGCTGACGACCAGCAGCCCCGCGGCGGAAGGCGTCAACTGCCGGTACTCATGGCCGGCCAGCGGCCCCAGCGGCACCCACTCCTTGCCGGTGAAGCGGTGTAGGCCGATGTTGTTTACGCCCGCGTACACCTGCTCATCCTGGGTGGCTAGGGTGCGGTATGGCTCGCCGGGGCGGGCAGAGCCGCCGGCATCGGTGCGCCAGCTATGGTAGTCTACCAGGTTATCGGTCAGGCGGCCGCGCAGCAAACCGTGGGAGGTGGCAGCGTACAGTGAATCGTGCAGCACGGTGGTGGCAAACACGCGCACTGCCTCGCCGCCCGGGCCAATATTGGTGTAGGTATCGCGCACTTCCAGCCGGTTCATATCCACCACTACCAGCCCAAAGCTGCCGGACAGGTACGCCCGCCGGGCATTGAAATAGACGCTGTTGATGACTTTTTCGCCGGGCAGCTGCTTGCGCAGAATGTCGGTGAGGTTGTGGATGGAACCATCGGGCCGCAGCAAATCCAGGTTGCCGTTGCGGTACACCACCAGCACCGACTGCGTCAGGGAATCATAGGCTACCGTGCGCACGCCTACCTCATGCAGGCCGTCGCGGCGGGAAAGCAGCCGGATGCTTTTCAGCTCCTTATCAAACAGCAGGAAGGCGTCATCGGTGGCCACATACACGCGGTTGCCGGCATCGGCCACCGCATTAGCCCGGTTGGTCGGCAGGTGCAGTTGCCAGTCGCCGAATCCTACTGCACTCTGCCCCAGCGCTCCGCCGGCGGCCAGCAGACTGGCTACCAGTCCGGCAAAAACCCAACGCAGGCAGTGTACAAAGTGCAGCATCAGCAAAGGCAGCAAGCGTGAGGAAAAAACCAGAAGAACGTAAAGCAGCCGGCTATTGGTGCTTGATGGTCGTGCCCGTAGCCTCGGCTTCTTCCGACTTATCCTTCAGGCCTTCCAGAAAGCAGTGGCGGCAGCGGGCTTCGTAGGAGTCGGTTTCGCCCAGCAGAATTTTATCTTCGGAGGCCGCAATGCGGAAGGAATAGCTGGCAATTTCGCCGCAGCGCACACACACGGCGTGCACCTTGGTAACGTACTCGGCCACGGCCATGAGGGCGGGCATGGCGCCAAAGGGTTTGCCCATGTAATCCATATCCAGGCCCGCCACAATTACGCGCTTGCCGTGGTTGGCCAGCTGAATGCAGACGTCTACCACGGAGGCATCAAAGAACTGGGCCTCATCAATCCCCACCACGTCGCAGCCGCTGGCCAGCAGCAGCATTTCCTCTGGCAGCTGCACCGGCGTAGAGCGGATGCTGTTGGCGTTGTGCGATACCACATCCAGCTCATGATAGCGGGTATCGAGGGCGGGTTTAAAGATTTCGACGTGCTGCCGCGCAATGCGGGCGCGGTTCAGGCGCCGGATCAGCTCCTCCGTTTTGCCCGAAAACATAGAGCCGCACACAACTTCAATCCAGCCCCGGCGGGGCGTTTCACGGGCATTGCCGACACGGGGTTCAATAAACACAGAGTATTCAGTTTTCGGTGGGCGGTTGTCAGTGGCCTGACAGCTCTCGGAACTCTAAAGTACGGCTTTCAGCGGCTAAGCTCAAACGGAAAATACCCCGGCCTCCGCTTACGGTCAGAGTAACAGGACGTAAGATGCAAAGTGAATTGTAGCGCGCAGAGTAGCGCGAAGCTGGAGCTTTGCGTACGAGCAACGCGAGTTCCTACGCGTTGAGCAGATGCCTGCTACTCGCTTCGCTCATACGCGAAGCCGGAGCTTCGCGCTACTTCTTCGCTACTTAGTATACTGCTGGTGGGGCAGTTGGGTAGCCAGGGGCACGCGGCCCGTTACGTGGCCGGCGGGCAGGCGTGCCTGGCAGGTGAGGCGCTCGGTGGCAAGCAGGCGGCCGGCAGCCCGGTAACGCAACTCCGCATCGGTTGGCGGCGTTAGGAGGTCAGCCCCTTCCTGCACCATAATGCGGCAGGTAGTACAGCGCCCTTTCGCCCCACAAGCATGCATCCAATCGTGGCCGGCGGCCTGCAAGGCTGCCAGTAATGTAGCGCCGGCTGGCACCTCCAGCGTGGCGCCGGGCATATTTTGCACCGTCAGTGTGGGCATCTTTCTCTAACTTTCCCGCCTGAACAAGGCTTGCGATGAAGGACAAATATAGCCAACCCAAACTCGAAGAGTACGGCCGCCGCCTGGCCGCCCTGCTCTGTGAACGATATTTTGGTCCCCAGCCGGGGGCCCTGCTGGATGGGCCGGCCGTGCTGCGTTTTACGCCGGTGCGGCAGGTAAACCTCTTTGTGGTGCAGCAGCTGCTGGCCAAATGGACGGAGGAAATGGCCAATCTGCGCAGCCCCTACTTCGATTTTGAAGATGCGGAGGTGCGGCAGGCGCTTACCCAGTTTATGAACGTGCTTTCCCGCCGCATCCGGCTGGGCCGGGAGGTATTTGAGCCTCTGTTAGCCCGGGCCGTGACGGATACCCTGCGCATAGCCGCTGACCCGGTGGTGGGCTTTGATGAAAAGCTGCTGCATGGCCGCACGGCCGCTACCCGGGAGCAACTTCTGGAAGGTGTGCGCTACATGGAGGTAGAAAAGCCCCTTTTTCAGGGTTTTCTGGAGAGTCTGCCCGCTACTACTGCCCTGCCGCGGGAAGAGCTGCTCAAGCAGTTCCGCCAGTATCAGGAGGCCAACTACCAGACCCTGCACCCGCTGGAAACCGTGGTAAATGAGCTAAGTGCCTTGCTGCCTTTGTCGGAAATAGACTTGCGGGAAGAAGAAGCCACTATGCCTACCCCGGCGGCACCGGTAGCCGCTACCCCACCCGTAGCGCCCCAGCCCACGCCGGTGCCCCCGGTTGCGCCGGCGCCGGCTCCCCAGGTTGCAGCGTCAGAGCCCCCGGCAGTTCCCAAGCCGGAACCAGAGCGCCCTGAGGTGGCGGCGGAAACCCTGGCTCCAGCCGCCGCCGAAAAGCCGCTCTATGAAAAGCTGAAAACGGAGCGTACCTCGCCACCTTTGTCTGAAACGCTGCGCACGGAGCGTACGGCGGCTACCCTGGCGGAGAAAGCGCCCAAAGTAGAGTCTTTGCGGGAGGCTATTTCCATCAACCAGCGTTTTGGCTTCATCAATGAGTTGTTCAATGGCGAGAACATGGAATACCATGCCGCCATTCAGAAGCTGGATGCCATGCCCGACGCGGCCACTGCCCGCCGCTTCGTGCAGGAAGACCTGGCCCAGCAATACGGCTGGGTGCGCAAGGAAGAGCACGTAAACAAGCTTCTGCGGCTGATAGACCGGAAGTTTGAATAGGCACGCCGGCCCGATGGAAACGTCGGCGCTGGGCTGGCCCTACCTGCTGCGGCGTCATTGGCAGCGGCTGTTGCTGGTGTATGGGCTGGCCGTGGGCGTGCTGGCCGGCCCCGCTTACACCATGTACGTGCACTACGATTTCTCGCACTCCCCTGACACGCGCAGCTACCTGAGCGTGGCCCGGGGCGAGTTTCGGGGCGTAAGCATCACGCGCCGCTACCGGGTGCTGGTGCCCGCCGTGGCGGCGGCCATGGCCTGGCCTCTGGAGCGCGTGTATGCCCGCGTGTGGCCGCAGCGGGCCGCCTCGGAGTGGCCCTTGCGACTGGCTTTTTACGTGGTGAATACTCTGGTGCTGGCTGCCGCGGGCCTCTTCTGGTACCGCAGCAGCCGCTGCTATGGCGTTACCCGGGAATCCGCCGCGCTGGCCGCGGCGCTGGTGCTGAGCAGCCGCTGGGCCGTGTACACTGCCGGCCTGCCCATGGTGGATAGCCTGTATCTGCTGGTATTCGCGCTGGGGTTCTACGCGGCCGTGAGCCACTCGCGGGCGGCACTGGTGGCCTGTATACTGCTGGGGCCGCTGGCCAAGGAATCGTTCGTGTTTCTGGTGCCTTGGTTGCTGGTGTTTGGGCGCGGCGCTGGCCGTTGGCCGGTGCAGCTAGCCTGGCTGGCGGTAGCCGGTGCGCTTACCCTGGCGGTACGGCACTGGATTGACGCTGGCGCCGGCACCCCCGCCAGCGCCAGCGTGCACAATGCTTTAAGCCACTTTGAAAACGTGGCTTATTCGCTGGGTCGGCTGTTTTCGGTGAAGGGAGTAGGCGAAATGTTCAGCGTGTTTGGGTTTGCCACGCTGGCTTTGCTGCTGGTGCCGGCCCGGGAATGGGCCCGGCCGCTGGGTTGGGCCGGCGCGATGCTGGGCGCGGTAGTGGCGGTACACATGATGCTTTCCGGCGAGCTGGCCCGGATGGCCTACCTGATGGCGCCAGCCTTCACGGTTGCCCTGGCGCTGGTGCTTACCAGGGTGCAGCGGGCCGCACAAACGCGCCTCTGATCCTGATTCGCCGGGCAGCCTGTGCCCTACTACCGGTTCAGATCCTGCTTGCGGTAGGCATCAATAGCCAGCAGAATAAACAGCAGTATAGTAAACGACCACAACGATGAGCCGCCGTAGCTGAAAAACGGCAGCGGAATGCCCACCACCGGCGCCAGGCCAATGGTCATGCCAATGTTGATACTGAAGTGGAAGAAGATAATACTGGCCACGCAGTACCCATACGTACGCCCAAATACCGATTTCTGCCGCTCGGCCACGTACAGAATGCGCGACAGCAGCGCCACGAAGAGAATGACTACGGTAATGGTGCCCAGCCAGCCCCACTCCTCCCCTACGGTGCAGAAAATGAAGTCGGTGCTTTGCTCCGGCACGAAGTCGAACTTGGTTTGGGTGCCTTGCAGGAAGCCTTTGCCGGTGAAGCCGCCGGAGCCAATGGCAATTTTGGACTGCGTCACGTTCCAGCCCACGCCCAAGGGGTCGGCGGAGGGGTTCAGCAGCACCTCAATGCGCTTGCGCTGGTAGTCGTGCAGCACGCTGTTGAAGAAGTAGTTCACCCCAAACACCATCCCAATTACAATGGCCCACACGCTGAGCGCTACCGGCAGATGGTGCCGGAAAATGCGCGTGTTAAACACGAACACCAGCACCAGAATCAGGGTAAAAGCCCCCAGCAGCCATAGGGTGGGCACCAGCAGCGCCAGTATCAGAATGATGCCGGCCGAGGCCAGGATAATCAGAATCAGAGGCGACATGCCCTCGCGGAAATAGGCCAGCAGTAGGGCGCCGTACACCAGCGCCTGGCCGGTTTCATTAGATGCAATGATGAGCACCACGGGCAGCAGCGTCATACCGGCCAAGATCAGCTGGTCGCGCCAGTTCTGGTGGCGCAGGTTGATGCTGGCCATATAGCGCGAAACGGCCAGGGCCGTGGTAAACTTGGCAAATTCCGCGGGCTGCAGGCGCACCGGCCCCAGCTCTAGCCAGGAGCGCGACCCGGCAATGGGCCGGGCAATGAACAGCGTGAGCAGCAGCAGCAGAATCATGCCCCCATAGAGCACGTAGGCCAGCGTGTCGTAGGCTTTGTAGTCGATGACCAGCAGGATAACAATCAGCACCACGGCAGTACCAATCCAGACCAGCTGCTTGCCGTAGTTGAAGTCGAAATTGAAGAGGCCACTGGGCGCGTCGGGCGAGTAGCTGGCCGCGTACACGTTCAGCCAGCCTAGCAGCACCATGAAGGCATACAGCCCCACGGTAACCCAATCTATACTGCGAGAATAGCGCGCCGGTGCGGGCATAACAATGGAAAGCTGAAGAGAAAAGAAGCCGTTGCCGGCCGGAATCGTTAGTGTTTCTTTTTGCTGATGAATTTGCCGTTCATCACCCAGTATTCCCACGGCTTACGCCCCGGAGACACGCTGCCGCGCAGGTATTTTTCCATCATGAGCGAAGCCAGCGGCGCGGCCGAAACCCCGCCAAAGCCGGCGTTTTCGATAAACACGGCAATAGCAATCTTGGGGTCTTCGGCCGGGGCAAACGCTGCAAACGTGGCGTGGTCTTCGCCGTGGGGGTTTTGCACGGTACCCGTTTTACCGGCCACGGAAATCCCCAGGCTGGCCAGGCTGGCAAAGCTGCCGGTAGCGCCCCGGCCCCCATCCACCACGGCCTGCATGCCGGGAATGAGCGCCTCAAAATACTGGGGGTCTACGGTGGTCACGTGCTTTACCTGATACTCTGGCCGCGGACCGCCTTTCCCAATTCTCCGCACAAAGTGCGGCGGGTAATAATAGCCCCGGTTGGCAATGGTGGCCAGAATATTGGCCATTTGCAGGCCCGTAATTCCAATTTCGCCCTGCCCAATGGCCAGGGAGTACACGGTGCGGAAGTTCCAGTGGTTTTTGCCGTAGCGCTTGTCGTAGAAATTGGGGGAAGGAATCAGGCCCATTCGCTCTCCCGGCAAATCCACGCCCAGGTGCTGGGCCAAGCCAAAGCTGACTACGTTCTGCCGCCAGTCGGCCAGGCCCAGGGCCGCATCCTGGTTTTTCTTGCTGGAGCGGCCGCGCATCACAGTAGCACGCATTACCTGGTAGAAGTAGGGGTTGCAGCTGTTTTTAATGGCAATGCTCAGGTTGCTGGGGTTCTCGTGGCGGTGGGTGCAGCGCACCAGCTTCCAGTTGCAGGGAAAGCCGGTAGAGGGCGTCACCACCCCTTCCTGCAGGGCAATCAGCTCATTCACCAGCTTAAACACCGAGCCCGGCGGGTAGGTAGCCATCAGTGGGCGGTTGAACAGGGGCCGCTCGGGGTTATTTAGCAGGTCCATATAGCGGTTGCCCAAGCCCTTGCCCGTGAGTTGGGTAGGATTGTAGAACGGGGCCGAGACGAAGGCCAGAATCTCGCCGGTTTTGGGGTCGATGGCCACCACGGAGCCACGCTTGCCCTTCATCAGCTGCTCGCCGTAGCGCTGCAGCTCCAGGTCGATGCTGGTGTGCAGGTCCTGCCCGGCCACAGAAAGCGTATCAAACTCGCCGCCCCGGAAAGCGCCTTTCTCAATGCCGCGCACATTCACCATGCGGTACTGCACACCCCGGCGGCCCATCAGCTCGTTTTCGTAAAACGATTCCAGACCACTGATGCCCAGGTTGTCGCCGGCCTGGTACTTGGCGTATTTTGGCTTCTCCAGCATGGCCGGCGACACCGGCCCCACGTAGCCCAGGGCATGGGCCATCAGGGTATCCTGGTAGGAGCGCGCCATGCGGGCTTTAATGCTGAAGCCGGGGAAATCCATCAGGTTATCCTGAATGGCGGCCAGCTCAGGCGTGCTCAGGTTCTGCACCAGCGGTGAGGCCTTCACGCGGGAGTAGATTTTGGCGGCCAGCAGCGCTTCCCGCAGCTCTTCTACGGGTAGCTGGAGGAGCTGGCAAAACCGGGCGGTATCCAGGGTTTTTACTTCGCGCGGCACCACCATCAGGTCGTACACCGGCGTGTTCTGCACCAGTATTTTGCCGTTGCGGTCGTAAATCAGGCCCCGATAGGGCGTTTGTACGATGCGCTGCAACGTATTCCGGTCGGCGGCCAGCTTGTAGCTGCCGTCCAGCACCTGAATGTAGAAAAGGCGGGCGCCAAATATCGATGCTACGGCCAGGAAGATGGCCAGAACCACGTATTTGCGGCCTTCGAGATATTGCAAAACAGAGAAAACTAACGGTACGCAGCAACGGCCTAATGGCCGGATTTACAAAGGTAAGCGGTGGCCGCTTAGCAGGTAACAATACTTAGCCGGCAAGCAGGCAGAATGGGGGCATACAACACAATCAACAGCAAATTTCCTCTGCATAACGGTCAGCACCCCCTCCTCAGTTCCCAGGAGCCAAACAGCCCACAAAGCCGGTAGGCTTACCGGCTGCTGCGCCGAGTAGAGAAGAAAACCAGCTGGATAATGAGTAGCACAATTCCTGTAAAAAGGGTGCTGACGATAATCTTCCCCAGGGTGAGGCCAATGGAACGCAGGCCGCCCAGCTCTACAAAGAAGAAGGCGGCATTATGAATCCCCAGTAGCAATACCGTGTAAACCATAAACCACTGCCACCCCATGCGGTGGATATTCACGGAGTCGGCGGCATCGTAGCCATCACGCGGGGTGAGCAGGCGCAGCACCCACGGCCGCAGGTACGCTACCAGCACGGAGGCCACCGCGTGCACGCCACCGGTATCAAAGAAAATATCGAGCGAAATACCCATCAGAAAGCCCAGCACCAGTTGCAGTACAATGGGCGTGTTGATGGGCAGAAACAGCAGAAAGCCCAGGTACAGAAAGCACCAGCCCAGGCCAAACAGGCCATCGGGCGCCAGCCGGCTTACTACAAATACCTGCAGCGCCAGGTAAAGCGCAAACCGCAGCAGCTGAATAATGATGGTACCAACGGCTCCTTGCATCAGCGGGTAGCTCCTTCCGGCTTTATGCCCGCGTGTACGGCCAGCGTGTCCCGCTCGGCCTGCGAGCGGCTACCCACTACGTACACGTAGGTCAGGTTTGAGAAATCGGTGGCCAGGCGTACCTGCACCGTCCAGAAGTTCTTATCCGGCTCCTGCCGGAAACCATCTATCGTTCCAATCATCACGCCCTCCGGGAACACGGCATTGTAGCCCGAGGTCACGATAGTATCGCCGCGCATGAGCTTGTTCTGGCGCGGGATGTAGTCCAGCAGGGCGTGCTTGGGGTCGTCGCCCAGCCACTTGATGCTGCCAAAGGTGCCGTCGCGCAGTATTTTGGCCGAGATGGTGGTTTTGGAATGCAGCAGGGACGTTACCGTAGCATAGTGCTCACTGACCACTTTCACCCGTCCTACCACGCCCGAAGCCGCAATAACACCCATGCCCGGCTTGATGCCTTCGCGGTTGCCTACGTTCAGAGTCAGGTAGTTATCCACGCGCTGCAGGGTATTGCTGATGACGCGGGCCGGCGTAAGCGGGTACTCCGGGTCGGCGACCGGCAGGTTGCGCATGCCCAAAAGCAGCGAATCGGGCCGGCCTTTGGCCTGCAGGCGGGCCTGCGTGATGCTGTCCTGGCTGACGGGCAGCACGGGGGCTTCGCGGCGCGATAAAGTGGTGGGATACAGCTGCTCGCGCAGATCCGCATTTTCGGCCACCAGCGCGCGGTTTACATCCAGCAGCCGGAAGTAATCATACACCTGCGTGCGCAGGGCCAGCATCTGGCCGGTGTACTCATTGGCCGAGTTGAAGAAGGCCGCCCGCTGATACGAGCTGTTGCGCAGCAGCAGAAACACGCTTATCACCTCCAGCAGCACAAATACCAGCGCCCCCCGATAGCGGAAAAGGAAGGTGAAAAGATTTCTCATGGGGTACTCCTGAAGTAGAAAAAGTGAGTTCTGAATTGACCAGTCATCAGATCTGGCCCTAGCCTCTGACTACATAAACAGTCAATTCAGAACTCATACTTCAATCCTCAGAATTAGGTAAGCAGCACGCTGCGGAAGGCCTGAATATCCTTAATGGCGGCGCCCGTACCGCGCACTACGGCGCGCAAGGGGTCTTCGGCAATGTGAATAGGCAGCTTGGTTTTGGCAGCCAGTCGCTTGTCCAGGCCGCGCAGCAAGGCGCCACCGCCGGTGAGATGAATGCCGTTTTCGTAGATATCCGCCGACAGTTCGGGCGGGGAGATTTCCAGCGCCTTCAGTACCGCCTCTTCAATCTTGGCCACCGACTTATCCAGGGCAATGGCAATTTCGGAAGAGGTTACTTTGATAACCTTGGGAATACCGGTCATCAGGTCGCGGCCGCGCACCTCGAAGTCCGGGGGCGTTTCATCCAGCTCCGTGAGGGCGGCGCCTACTTCAATCTTGATGCGCTCGGCGGAACGCTCACCAATCAGCAGGTTGTGCTGGCGGCGCATGTAGTCCAGAATATCCTGGTTAAACACGTCGCCGGCGGTTTTAATGGACTGGTCGCAGACAATACCGGACAGGGCAATAACCGCAATTTCGGTGGTACCACCTCCTATGTCGATGATCATGGAGCCGATGGGCTGCTCCACGTCGATACCGATGCCAATGGCGGCGGCCATGGGCTCCTGAATCATCCAGACTTCCTTGGCGCCGGCGTGCTCGGCGGAGTCACGTACGGCGCGCTTTTCTACTTCCGTAATGCCCGAGGGAATGCAGATAACCATGCGGTGCGACGGCTGAAACAGCCGGTTCCGGGTATCAATCATTTTAATCATCCCCTTAATCATCTCCTCAGCGGCGTGGAAGTCGGCAATTACGCCGTCCTTCAGCGGACGAATGGTTTTGATGTTATCGTGGGTTTTCTCGTGCATTTGCTGGGCCTGGCGGCCTACCGCAATTACTTTATTGGTGGTGCGGTCTTTAGCAATGATGCTCGGCTCATCCACCACGATTTTATCGTTGTGAATGATGAGGGTGTTGGCCGTTCCCAGGTCGATGGCAATGTCACTGGTCAGGAAATTGAAGAAACCCATTGAGTAGCGGCAAATGAATGAAAACGGGCGGGTTGCGCCCGTTAAAAGAGGTGCAAAAGTAAACAGATTTCAGGGAAGAACGGCTTATAGTACTTTGGCATTGTGAGCAGAGCATTGCATTCCTGCCGGAGCAACACCTAAAGCTTCGGAAAGTGAAAAAGCCCCTGCTGCCAGCACGGGCAACAGGGGCTTTTCATCAGGTAGTTTCCTGAAATTTAGGACAGAAACTTTTTTTTCTACTAGTGCTTGAAGTGGCGCACGCCCGTCAGCACCATGGCCATGCCCAACTGGTCGCAGGCGTTGATGCTGTCCTGGTCTTTGATGGAGCCGCCGGGCTGCACCACTGCCCGAATGCCGGCTTCGCCGGCAATTTCCACGCAGTCGGGGAAGGGGAAAAACGCATCAGAAGCCATAACGGCCCCATGCAGGTCAAACCCAAAGGAGCGGGCTTTTTCAATGGCCTGGCGCAGCGCATCCACGCGGGAGGTCTGGCCCACGCCGGAAGCCAGCAGCTGGCCGGGGCGTGCCAGCACAATGGTATTGCTCTTGGTGTGCTTGCACACTTTCAGGGCAAACTCCAGCGCCGCCGTTTCCTCGGCCGTGGGGGCCGATTTGGTAACCGTGCGGAAATCCTGGGCGGTTTCCGTCTGGCGGTCGAAGTCCTGCTCAATCATGCCGTTCAGCAGGGTTTTCACTTGCTTGGCGGAGAACTGCACCGGCTTCTGGCGCAGCAGAATGCGGTTTTTTTTGCTTTGCAGGATGGGCAAGGCATCGGCCGCAAACTCCGGCGCAATCAGCACCTCAAAGAACAGCTTGTTCAGCTCCTCGGCGGTGGCCGCGTCCACGGGCTTATTCACGATGATGACGCCCCCGAAGGCCGATACCGGGTCGCAGGCCAGGGCGTTGAGATAGGCCTGTTGCAGGGTTTCCGCCTGGGCCACGCCGCAGGCATTGGTGTGCTTGAGAATGGCGCAGGCCGCCGGGCCATCGGCCTCAAACTCCTGCATCAGCAATACGGCCGCATCCACATCTACCAGGTTATTGTAGCTGAGCTGCTTGCCGTGAAGCTGGTCGAAAAGAGCGTTCAGGTCGCCGTAGAAAGTGCCGGACTGGTGGGGGTTTTCGCCGTAGCGCAGGGCGGTGGCAGGCTTTTGGCTGATTTTGAGAACGGTACCTTCCAGGGCCGTGCCGCGGCTCATGTAGCGGAAGATTTCCGTGTCGTAGTGCGAAGTGGCATCAAAAGCGGCCGCCGCGTACTGTTTCCGGTCGGCCAGCTCAGTGGCGCCGTTCTTTTCGCGCAGCAGCTCGGTTACGGCAGCATACTGGTCGCGGCTACTTACCACCAGCACGTCGCGGAAGTTCTTGGCGGCGGCGCGCAGCAGGGAGATGCCCCCAATATCGATTTTCTCGATGACGTCCTGCTCCGGCGCGCCGGAGGCTACAGTTTCCTCGAAGGGGTACAGATCCACAATTACCAGGTCGATGGGCGGAATCTGGTGCTGCTCGGCTTCCTGCCGGTCACTGGCTTCGTGGCGGCGCTGCAGAATACCACCGAATACCTTGGGGTGCAGGGTTTTCACGCGGCCGCCAAATACCTCGGGGAAGCCCGTCAGGCTTTCCACGGCCGTAACCGGAACGCCCAGGTCTTCAATAAACTTCTGGGTGCCGCCCGTGGAGTACAGCTGCACGCCATGCTGACGGAGGACCTCAATCAGGGGTTCCAGCCGGTCTTTGTAATACACGGAAACCAGGGCGGAGCGAATGGGCTGCATCATAACAAGAAAAGGTTGGGCTGAACGACGGCACGAAGGTAGGCAGCCCAGGCTTAGTGGGGCAAGCCATTACCCGATTTGTTCCCGCGCCAAGGAAAATCAACCCTCCTCGGGTAAAGCAGCCCCCACTTGCCCTGGTTATTTCGCTGCTGCACAACCCTTGCGGCTTTTCTCAGGTTATAGTTGAGCTACCCAAGGAAGTCGGGGTAGCGGCTTTTGCTGCACTTCGCTATGCTTTCCTCCCCTTCACCCCCCGCCCTGACGCCTCTGCCTTCCCTGGAATCGCTACTGGACGCCGCCGCCCGCCTCGCGCCCCGCTTAGCCGCCCAGGCCCCGCAGACTGATAAGGTGGGTAGGTTTCCTTCCCAGGAGTTTGACTGGCTGCGCACGGCCGGTCTGCTTACGGCCCCGCTGCCCCGGGCCTATGCCGGGGCTGACCTGATGGCCCCCGCCCATACCCTTACCCTACTACACATCCTAAAGCATGTTGGGCGCGGCAACCTGGCCGTAGGACGTATCTACGAGGGCCACGTCAACGCCCTACAGCTTATCCAGCGCTTTGCCCACCCGGCGCAACAAGCCCGCTGGGCGAGCGACGCGCAAGCCGGCCATATATTCGGGGTTTGGAACACCCAGGCTTCTGATGGCGTGCACCTGCAGCCCCTGCCCACTGGCGGCTACTGCCTGCAGGGCAGCAAAACCTTTGCTTCGGGGGCCGGCCACATCACCCGCCCCCTTATTACGGGGGCACTGCCTGGGGGCGGCTGGCAGTTGTTTGTGCTACCTACTGATATTCAGTCACCAGTCCTCGATCCGTCCTTCTGGCAGCCCCTGGGCATGCGGGCCACCGCCAGCCTACACGCAGACCTCTCTGATCTGGAAATCAGCCCGGAGGAGCTGGTAGGCCAGCCCGGCGACTATTACCTACAGCCCTGGTTTAGTGGCGGCGCTATTCGGTTTGCGGCCGTGCAATTGGGCGGGGCCGAGGCAGTATTTGATGAAACCCGCCGCTTTCTGCAGCAGCTGGGCCGCACCGATGACGCCTATCAGCGGCTGCGACTGGGAGAAATGGCCATGCTCATCGAAAGCGGTAACCTGTGGCTAAGCGGGGCCGCCCACCACGCCGCCCGCCCGGCGGCGGAAACGGATGCAGAAGCTACGGTGGCCTATGCCAACCTGGTGCGCACAGCCGTGGAAGAAATCTGCCTGCGGGTGCTGCAGTTGGCCGAGCGCTGTGTGGGCGCCCGGGGCTTATTGCAGCCCGAGCCCTTTGAGCGCCTGCACCGCGACCTGACGCACTACCTGCGCCAGCCCGCCCCCGATGCCGCCGTGGCCGATGCCGGCCGCTATGTGCTCCAGCATACTACACCCATCTACCAGCTCTGGCATGACTGACGCCACCGCACTATTTCGCTCCCTGCCGCTGTACCCGGCGGCTTACGCGGCCGGGCTGGGCTCCACCGTTATTATAGTACCCCACCCCGATGATGAAGCTTTGGGCTGCGGCGGGCTGCTGGCACTGTTGCGGCAGGCCGGGCAAGACGTACGCGTAGTTTTGGTGAGTGATGGCACCATGTCGCACCCCAACTCCCGCAAATTTCCGCCCGCTGCCCGGCAGGCCCTGCGGAAAACCGAGCTGGAAGCCTCTTTGCGCTGCCTGGGCGTTAATCCGGCCCAGGTGTTGTACCTGAACCTGCCGGACGGGGCGGTGCCCGGTGCCGGCCCCGCAACCGAGGCCCCGGCCCAGGCCATTCGTCAATTTTTAGCCGCGCAGCCCCCGCAAACAGTACTGGTTCCGTGGCGGCGCGACCCCCACCCCGACCATCGGGCAGCCTATGCCCTATTGCAATTAGCCCTGGCCGGTTTCACCCCGCTTCTCCGGGTAATAGAATATCTGGTATGGGCCTGGGAGCGGGCGGCCCCGGAAGATTTACCCCGGCCCGGAGAGGTAACCGGATGGCGGCTTGATATTCAATCGGTGCTGGCGCAAAAACAGGCGGCCATAGCAGCCCACGCCTCCCAGCTGCCGGGCGGGCCCATTAACGATGACCCGACTGGCTTTACCCTGGCTGACACCATGCTGGCCCACTTCGCGCAGCCTTTTGAAACCTATCTGGAAGTACCACCGCCCACCGAAAATGCATTCCCCTATGGCTCAAAGCCCGCCTAACGCCAGCCTGCCGCCGGCTTATTTTGATGCCGTATACCAGGCAAATACCGACCCCTGGGATTTCGAAACCAGTCCCTATGAGCACGCGAAATACGCGGCAACGCTGGCAGTGCTGCCCCGGGCCCGGTATGAGCGGGTGTTTGAAATTGGCTGTTCGCTTGGCGTGCTTACTGCTCAGCTGGCCACGTATTGCGGCTATTTGCTGGCAGTGGATGTAGCAGCGGCGGCGCTGGCCAAGGCCCGGGCCCGCTGTGCCGGGCTGCCGCAAGTAGCTATCCGGAGAATGCAGGTGCCCGAGGAGTTTCCGGAGGACAGCTTCAATTTAATCTTGGTTTCTGAAGTAGGCTATTACTGGTCCGTGCCTGATCTGGAGCAGGCCGCCGCGGCTATTCTGGCAGCGCTGCCCGTTGGCGGGCATCTCCTGCTGGTGCACTGGACACCGCTGGTGCATGATTATCCGCTTACGGGCGACCAGGTGCATGACTATTTTCTGCAGCATGCCGGGAACTCTGGCCCCTGGCGGCATTTGTTGGCGCAGCGGCAGGCAACCTACCGGCTTGATTTACTGGAGAAGGCCCCGTTAGCCTAGCCTCCTCCCGCTGCACCACCTGCCGCACTTCCAACAAGGCCTGCCGTAACGGTACCATCACCGCCGGATGTTGCCGCTGCCATTGCGCGCCGGCCATTTCCCAGAGCTGCCCAAACGTTTCCGCGGCCATACACTGCTGCATCACCTCCGGGGTAGTAAAGGCCAGCGCGGCGGCCATTGCCACCCACCATGCATTGTAGGGCGGGCCATGAGCCACTGGTGGGCGGCGAAGCCATAAACGGCGCAGTTGGCTCCGCAGCGCCAGACTGGCGTAGAGGTAGTGGCCACTTTCCACCAGTGGCTCCGTGCCGGCTCCGCTCAGCCGGGCCCATTCGCGCAATTGCCAGGAGAGGCCTACAGGCACGCGCCCCACCTGCCGGTCAGAGGTGTGCACGCGTACCCAGGGGCTGTGGCGCACGCGCAAATCGTGGTAGAGAAGGGCCTGGTGCAGGGCTTCGTCTTCCAGATAGGGCAGCACGGGCAAGCCGCCCACCTGCCGATAGGCCGCGGGGGTAAGGGCCATACTGCCGCCAAAAAACTGATGATGACGGGGCCAGGGGTCGGTCGGGCTGGGGTCGAGGAGGCTTTCCAGGCGGGCATGCAGTAGGCGGTAAGCCGTGTCACGCAGATGGCAGCGCCGCACGGGGCAGGCAACCGGAGCGGTAGCCGCCGCCAGAATCCGCCCACCTACGGCATCGGCCCCGACTGTTATTTCTGCCCGGGTGGTGGCCAGCCAGGTGGGGTCCGGTATAGTATCCGCATCAGTAGAAACAATGATGCCCTGCGGGCACCGCACGGCTTCTAGGCGGCGGCAGGCCGCATCCATCAGCAAACGGCGCGCCCGCCCAACGTGCGCCTCCGAGGGCGGCAACTGTACTTCTACCACGTGCACGGCCAGGGCGGGGTGGGCGGCGGCAAACTGCCGGGCCACAGCCGCCGTTGCATCTTCGCAATTATTGGCCAGCACAATAATCTCAAATAGCGCCGGCGTCAGGGCCTTACCTTCCAGATCAAGCTGCGAAGCCAGGGCTGAAAGGGTAGCGGGCAATGTTTCCGCTTCGTTTTTGGCCGGAATGACAATACTGGCAACCAGAGCCGGATGAGGCCGCACTTCAAGCTGCAATGCCGGCACGGCCAGCTCAGGCAGGGCGCAGCTTTCCTGAAATACATTGGAAGCCACCAGGTTCATACCTTCGGTTTACGCCAATCAGCCGTTTTTGGATTGCTATTTTACGCGGCTGGCGCGCTAGAATGCCTCATTGAAGGCAAAATACAGTCCGCTGGACTCGCCGGAGCCCACGCCATAATCAATCCGGATGCTTAGCCGGTCTTTGCGGTTAACATCGATGCGCAAACCCGCGCCGCCGGCCAGGTTAAACTGGCCGGGGCGGAAATCAGTGACCTTGGGCTGCACCTGCCCCACCCCGCCAAACAACACGCCGCGCAGCCGCCAGAAGAGCTGCTGCCGCACCTCGGCCTGCGCCGAGAGCATTTGCCGGTCGCGGAAGCGGCCTTCGTAAATGCCGCGCATCATCCGCTCGCCGCCCAGGTTGGCCAGTTCCCGAAAGGGCACCGCGCCGCTATGAAATATGCCCTGCACCTGGCCGGCCAGTACAGTGCGCTCGGTTTCCAGCGGCCCGAGCACCCAGTACTGCCGCGCATCAAACTGCATGCGCGTAAATCCATAGTCGCTGCCCAGGGTTTTGCCCGCGAACAGCACGCTGGCATCCAGGAAGCGGCCGTGGTGGGCACTCAGGATATTGTCGCGGGTATCATACAGCAGCGCGGGGCCAATGCCGGAGGTAAGCGTGGCCTGCCGTTCGCGGGCGTCACGCTCCAGCAGCCAGTTGGGGCGGGTGCCGTCGTCGGTGAGGGCATCGTCAATCCGCACATTATACATGTTGGTGAGGCGATACAGCCCGCCCACAAACAGGCCCGGCCGCACGCGTTTCAGCACCCGCTGGTTGAGGATAAAAACCTCGTAGGAAATGTCGCTCTTCTCGCTTTTCCGGGTGTCGTTGCCGACGCCGTAATAGTAAATGGGGAAATTGAAGTACTGCGCCTCGCCGCCCACAAACCACCGCTCGCCGGGGGTAAAGATGGAATGGGTGAGGCTGGCGCTGGACTGCTTGCGCTGGGTACGGTAGGCCAGCACCCGGGCATTTGAGCTGCGGGTGGTGGTATCGGCACCAAAGCGCCACACGGGCAGCACGGCGGCCCCGTAGGCCAGCCCGGTTTCCGGTTGCGAAAACACGATGGGCAGCACCGCAATTTTAACGCGGCGCGGCTTTTTAATGGGGGCACTGGTGGCTACCGAATCGGTAGCGGGCGACTGGGCAGCGGCGGACAGCGTGAGCAGACTCAGCAGCAGCGCGGCCCCAAATTGAAACGCGGGCATACGGCGGGCGTGGTTGGGAGAGGGAAGGTTGCTAAATGTACAGGTTTAACCCAGACCAGCTACTGCACGCCGCCGTTGCCTGCGCGGTTTCTAAAAGGCTTCGTTTACGCCAAAATACAAACCGCTATTTCCGCCGGAGCCAACGCCGTAGTCAAAGCGGATGTTGAGCCGGTCGCGGCGGTTAAACTGGAAGCGGATACCCGCGCCGCCAGCCAGCTTGATACCATCCAGGGACATGTCGTTCAGATGGGGGGCTACCTGCCCTATGCCGCCAAACACGGCACCATTCAGGCGCCAGAACAGATGATGGCGCAGTTCGGTTTGGGCTGCCAGCAGCTGCCGGTCGCGGAAGCGGCCTTCGTAAATTCCCCGCAGCAGGCTCACGCCGCCCAGGTTGGCCAGCTCCCGGAAGGGCACGGTGCCGTTGTGAAACATACCCACTACCTGGCTGGCCCAAATGGTGCGATTGGAGCCCAGCGGCAGGAAGTAGCGCCCATCTAGCACGTAGCGCGTGAAGGTGTAGTTGCTGCCCAGGCCTTTGGTGTTGAAGATGGCCTGCAAATCCAGATAGCGACCCTTGTAGGTGCTGAGAATAACGTCCCGGCTATCATAGATAAAGGTGGGCCCGAAGCCCGAAATGCGGGTTTTCAGCGTGTCACGCCTAGGCAGGGTGCGCAGCAGGTTGGGGCGCTGCCCATCGGTGGTATTGCGGCTGTCTGACTGAATATCGCGCAGATCGGTAAAGCGGTACTGGGCGCCCACAAAAGTGTAGGGCCGGATGCTCTTCAGCGCCCGCTGGCTGATGGTGATAAGCTTGTAGGAAATTTCGCTTTCATCCTCCTTGCGGGTATCATTTCCGATACCGTAGAAGAAAATAGGGTAGTCGAAATACTGAATGTCGCCGATAAGCAGATACCGCTCCTGGCGGGTGAAGATGGTGTGCGAGAGCTGCAGGTTCAGCTGCTTTTTCTGCGAAAACCAGCCGCCCAGGCGGCCATTGGATTTGCGCACGGTGGTGTCGCGGCCGTGCCGCCAGGTGGGCAGGAAGGTAGCGCCCACCGCAAAGCCAGTTTCCGGCTCATAGAAAGCCACTGGGGCCGGAATAAAGCTGGGCTTGTCTGCCGGATTTTTGGGTGGCTGCGTAGGAGCTGCCGTGGCGGATGGCTGCCCGGTGGCAGACGCGGCCGGAGCTGCTTGGAGAGAATCGGAAGCAGGGGCAGTTGTTTGGGCAAAAGCGGCCGGTGCCAGCCACAGGGCAGCCAGCAACAGGGTAATTCTACGCATGATTTGGGAATACATAAGGTGAGCAGCCGGACCTAAAAGGCACCGCCGCTTTTCCTAACGTAGCAGCCGTAACCAAGTTTTACGGTTGAGCTTACCTACACCAGCAGCATGGAGAGAATGCCGGCCAGCATGAGCATTTTGCACCATAAGCTCAGCCGGGAAAAGTGCTGCTTCCGGTCGGCGCGGGCCAGCTGCCGGGAGAAAACCAGCAGCGGCAGCAGCACCAGGCCCCCCAACCATGCACCCAGCGCCCAGCGGTGCAGCTGCAGGCTCTGCCAGATGGCTCCCGTCAGGAGCACGGCCAGGTTCAGCAGGAAAAAGCCGGCCACCCATTTGGCTTTCGCCACGCCGGCCACAATGGGCAGCGTCCGGCAGTCGTGCTGCGCGTCGCCGCGCATATCTTCAATATCCTTAATGATTTCGCGCACCACGGAGAGCAGAAAGGCGGCCAGCGCATAGGCCCAGACGGCTTGGTTGCCGGTGCGCAGCTGCAGCTCCGGCAGCAGTACTGAGGCGGCCGTGAGGGCAGCAATACTCACATTGCCTACTAAAGCCACCCGCTTAAACCGCACCGAGTAGCCCCACAGCAGCAGCGCCGAGCCCATGTGCACCAGCCCCAGCAGCGGAGACAACGCCCCGCTGATGAGAATACCCAGCCCCGACAAAATCAGGTGGGTGAGCATGGCGTGGCGCCGGTTGATGGCACGGCCCACCACCAAGCGCTCGGGCCGGTTGATGGCATCAATCTTTACATCATAATAATCATTGATGATGTAGCCGGCCGCCGCCACGCATACCGTAGCCAGCATCAGGAGGGCAAAGGGTACGTCCAGCGGTTTTATCTGGGGTACCTGCGGCCGCAGCAGGCTAATGCGCACCAGCACCATGCACAGCATGATGATGAGCAGGTTGGGCAGGCGCACCAGCCGCCATAGCTCCCGCAACCCGGCACCCGAAGGCGCCGCGGTAGCGGCAGAAGCAGGAGGAAACGAGGCAGCCATATGCAAACGCAACTCAGAGGAAGATACAAAGATGCCACATGACCCGCGTACTACCAGCCGGCCGCAAAAAAAGGAAAGCCTCCCCATACTGGAGAGGCTTTCCGTAAGCAAAAAACTTGTCAGGCCGGAGCCTTACACCTTCTTTACATTCACCGCATTAACACCTTTGCGGCCTTCCTGCGTTTCAAACTCCACGCGGTCATTTTGCTGAATCTGGCCCCCGTTAAGGCCGGTAACATGGACGAAGAAATCTTCCTTCGTGCCGTCTTCCGTAATGAAGCCGTAGCCCTTCGACTCATTATAGAATTTTACGGTTCCTGTTTTCATGAAAAGAATAAGAAAGTGTGAATGGATGATTTTGTAAAGATAGAGGGATTTTATAAAAACACAACTGGTGTTTTCACCTCTAAAAATTCACAAAAACTACCCATAAAACCTTCTCTACCAGGTCTGTTGGCACTTCATTACGTTTTCCACCAGCTCGCGCACGGCGCCTTTGCCGCCGGGTAGCTGGGCTATGTAATTGCAGATTTCGCGCACATCGGTGGCGGCATCGGAGGGGCAGGCGGCAATGGCGCAACGGCGCATTACTTCCACATCGGGCATATCGTCACCCATGTAAGCAATGTGGGCGGGGTCCAGGCGGTGCAGGTTGATGTACTTGTTGAAGATGACCATCTTATCATCTACCCCCAGGTAAATATCCTGCACGTCCAGGGACTCCAGCCGGCGGCGCACGCCTTCTTCCTCGCGGCCGGAAATGACCACAATGCGGTAGCCTTTGCGCAGGGCGTGACGGATAGCAAATCCGTCGCGGATGTGGAAGGCGCGGGCCTGCTCACCGGAGTTCAGCGCCAGCAGAGTGCCATCGGTCAGCACCCCATCCACATCCAAAATAAAGGCCTTCACTGCCGATAGATCCGGCATTTCTACAACTACTGACATGCAAGCGGGATAAACAAAGGAGAGCCTGGCAAAAGATAACGAAGTCCTGGTTAGGAAAGCAACCAACGGTTGCCAGGCCAGGACAAAGGCGCCGGACCCGGACTTTTTATTTCTGGTTGTCGCGCCACTCGTACACCCACTTGGCCTGAATCTGCTCCAGGTGACCTTCGGTAGCCTGCTCGCGGGTGCCTTCAAAGTTGGGCAGGGTCAGCACCCAGTCCAGCAGGTCAGTGAAGCGGATGCGGTATATCTTGGCTTCGGAAAAGTCGTCGCCGAATTTCTCATACAGCGCCATGGCAATATCCTCATGGTCGCTCCACTTGATGGGGGGCTCGAAATGATTCATCTTAATTTCGGTTGAAAGTGGTCAGTTGCCCGTTGCTGATGGGCCGGGGCCCGCAGCCTAAACGGGCAACCGGCCAATCAGAATGAAAAACTGAAATTTAGTGGCCCAGAAAATCCTGCGGCGGCACCAGAATAACCAGGTCTTCGTGGCCCTGTACTACGCACTGGCAGCCCAGGCGGGAGTTGATGCGAGGATTGGCGGCCCGGTCGATGAAGTCTTCTTCTTTGTCGGTGATTTCCGGCAGATCAGCCTCGCCCTGCAGCACATATACGTGGCAGGTGCTGCAGCCGCAAACGCCGCCGCAGTTGTGCTGCAGCTGAATACCATTGTTCAGAGCAACATCCAGCACCGATTCTCCCTCCGCGGCCACATGGGTCTGCTCGGGCTGTCCGTCCTCGAATTTAAAGGTGATATTAACAGCTTTCACGGTGTGGGGGTAAAGTGGCAAATTGCGGGCACAAAGGTAGGCAGGCAGCCCCCGGAATCAAAGTTGCGCGTTGGATATACCCGGGCCCTGAGGATGTTGGCGCTGAATGTCCCGGGTAAGCTGGGCATACAGCTCCTGCCAGGCAGGATGGGCCGCCAACGCCGCCCGGTGCGCGGCCAGCGTGGGCTCATCGTGGCGTATGGCCGGGCCGGTTTGCACGCTGAAGGGCGCATGGCTCAGTGCTTTATCCATAGTTTCGCGCACCAGGGGCTCCAGCAGCAATAAAGGCAGCCCGGCCTCGGCCAACAGCTGATGACTGATGCCCAGCAAATGGTTGGTGAAGTTGCAGGCGAAAACCGCTGCTATATGAATGGCCTGGCGCTGCGGTGTGGCTACCAGCTGGGTACGCTGAGGACTCAGGCTGCGGCCCAGCGCCAGCAGCAGGGCCTCGGCGGCCGGCTCGGCGGCTTCTATGCATAGCGGCACGTGTGCCCAGTTGATGCTGCGGCCCGGGCTGAAGGTTTGTAAGGGGTAAAGCACGCCTCCGCGCAGGGACGGGTAGGCGGCAAACACCGCCAGCGGCACCGTACCGGAGGTATGCGCCACCACGCTCCCGGCCGGAAACCGCGCCTGCTGTAATACCACCGGAATAGCGGCATCGGGCACGGCCAGCAGATAAACGGCCGCGGGCGGCAGCAGGGTAAAATCAAGAGAGGAAAGGGCGGGAGTGCCGGGCACGGTGGCGGCCACGGCGGCGGCATGGGCCGGCGTGCGGCTCCATACGCCGGCCAGCTCCCAGCCGGCCTGGGCCAGCGCCGGTACCAGCTGAGCGGCTACCTTTCCCGCTCCTATTACCAGCACGCGCCGCTCAAAATCAGAAATGCTTGTCATAGAGGGCACAAAATTGCGCCGAAAGAATCAACTTATTCTCTGAGCCCAGAATTTTCCTATCTAACTTAACAAGGTGCAAAAAGTTATGCGGGAATGCGGGGTGAAACCGGCACCTTTGCGCTTAGGATTTATTTGAGTCTAACTCTACTCTCTTGCTATATGAAGAAACTGTACACCTTACTCCATCATTCCTGCCGGGCAGTAACCTGCCTGATGATTTTGCTGGCCGCTATGCCGGCCGGGGCCCAACGGCTAAACTACTCCAGCCGCGGTTTCTCCCTGTTAGCGGGCACTTACACTGACCTGGGCACCGAAGGCACCGTTATTACGCTGCCCAATGCCGAAACCTTTAACTCGGCACCGCAGGAGATTGGGTTTGCCTTTCAGTTTAACGGGCAGACTTTTACCCAGTTTATTTTTAATACCAACGGTTTTCTGCGACTCGGCACTGAGCCGCCGAAAACCTCCCGGGCAGAAACTGAGGGAGGTATCACGAATGGACCCATTACCAGCTCAGACCCTGCTGATACCAACCTGATTTCGCCCTTCAGCATAAGTCTGGCCGGGTCTTCTACCAAAACGCCTGAGTACCGCGTGGCTACCACCGGCACGGCACCCAATCGGGTATGCACCATTCAGTGGAAAAACGTAGCTGATCTAGGAGCACTAAAGCTCCGCCAATATGAGAGCCTGTCGTTCCAGATAAAGCTCTACGAAACCAGCAATACCATTGAGTTTATCTACGACACCATTACACCTACCAGTAATGCGGTCAGCACCCTGCTGGCCGGTGTGGGGATTAAGGGTGCTGGTATAGCGGAATTTCAGCAGGTGATGGTTGGCAAAACCAGCACGGCAACCTGGGCAGCGGCCAAAGCCATCAATACCAAGTACACCAGCAACGCCAATGCCTTTGGCATGCGCCGCACGGAATTGCCCACCGCTGGCCTCACGTATCAGTTTAAAGCCACGCCCCAGCAGGATGCCGCCGTATTCAATGTGTATACGCTGGGTCAGTTGCCCCTTACCGGCGCATCGCCGCACAAAGTGACTGCGCGTATTAACAACACGGGCTTAGAGGCTCTGAGTGGCCTGAAAGTGACACTGACGGTTACCGGGGCCACCGAATTTACCACCACCCGCACCATTGATTTGCCGCAGTATGAATCGGCATTGGTAGAGTTTGAGGGCTATACTCCTTCCCAGAGCGGCACCAACCAGGTAACGGTAAGCCTCGCCAACGATGATGATAACACCAGCAATACGCTCACGCTCACGCAGGAGGTAACCCCCGCGCTGCTTAGCTACTCCGATAATTCCCCAATCCTCGTCAACACGCGTCGCTACGATGAGCGGCTTACCCTGGTACGGCACACGCTGGTACAGCCGAAGGCTATTGAGGCCATCAAAATACTGGTGGGCACCAGCACCTTCAACACCGGCCAAACGGTGTACGGGGTAGTGCTGGACGCTACCGGCAAAATCATTGGCCGCTCGCCTAACTACCGGGTTGCCGCCGAAGACCTCGGGCTGGAGCACACTTTCACCCTGTATTCGCCTATCAAAATGGACGCGAATACGGACTATTACTTTGGAGTAGCCCAAACGCTTCTCACAGGTAAAGCTGGCTACGAAGTGGTAGCGGAGCAGGCCGAAGCACCGGTGCGGGACAATGCCTATTTTCAGGCTTCCCTGGATGGCAGCAACCTCCTGCCGTTCCTGACCAGCCGCTTCGTTATTACGGGTAAGCTCATAGACGTGCCCACCTGCCTGGCGCCTTTACAGCTGGCGGCTTCTGATATCACCGCCGATGGCGTAACGCTGACCTTCCCCACTGTGGAGGGCGCCCCTGCTTATGCCATAGAATATGGCCCGAAGGGCTTTATGCCCGGCACCGGCCAAGGCACTATTGTTACTAATGTAACGACCAGCCCCTACCAGCTGACCGGCATGCCCGCCGGTACGCTGTATGATGTATACGTGCGCACGGCCTGCTCCGAGACCAGCACCAGCGGTTTTGTAGGCCCCATTGCGGTGCAAACGGAATGCGGCCCCGTAGTAGCGGCTACCATTCCCTACATTCTCGATTTTAGTAAAGTGACGGCGGGCACGCTACCATGCGGGGTTACTGTTTTCAATGCCAACCCCGACCAGGACGAATACAAGTACACCTGGGAAGTAGCTCCGGACCCCGCCGCGGACTACCAGAATGCTATGAAGTCCACTTCTGGTGGTACTGGCCCTTCCGACGACTGGTTTTTCACCGCGCCACTCCAGCTCAATGCCGGCAGCCGTTATCTGGTGAGCTTCGATTACCATGGTTTCAGCGCTTCTTTAGCTCATGCGCTGGCTGTTTCCTACGGCAGCGCCGCCACGGTGGAAAGTCAGAACACAGTGCTATGGAGCAAGACTGATATTACTAACAAGGAGTATGTACCCGCAGAGGGTGTGGCTGTTATTGAGCCCGCTACCACCGGGAGCTACCACGTGGGATTCCATACAACCACTGAAACGGGCCACCTCCATATGTACGTCAAGAACGTGCAGGTGGTAGCCGCTGAGGTAACGGCCGCCTCCAGTGCCCTGGCCCGCGCTATCAGTGCCTACCCCAACCCCGCGGCTGACCAGCTGCTGCTGGAAGTGCGCGGTGCCAATGCCAAAGGCGCCCTGCAGGTGGAAATCGTGAATATGCTGGGCCAGCGCGTGTACGCCGGCACCGCCCGCGACAACTTCATCACCCGCCTGAATGTATCTTCCCTGGCTGCCGGCCGCTACATTCTGAAAGTGCAGTCGGCCGATGGCTACGCGGTGCGGGCCATCCAGGTGCAGCACTAGGTATTTTGTTAACTGATTTATTAGCCTGCATCTCTGACGCAGGCGCAACAGAAAAGCCCGAACCAATGTGGTTCGGGCTTTTTTGTTGAAAGTAATGTGCAGCTTAATCTACGCTACCTGCGCTGAGGCCGACTGCTTGCGGCGGGCCGGAGCCTCGGGGCGGTGGGGCTCCCGGTTGCGCTGGCGCAGGGCTATCAGGAAGCCTAGGCCCATGAGCAGCGTGCCGCTCCAGAGCAGGTTGATGAAGGGCTTCTCCATGGCTTTCAGAATGATGTAGTCCTTCTGGGTAGTGCTCACGCCGAAGGTGAACTTGCCTTTGGTGGGGTCTACATTGTTGAAGGACAGGCGCAGGCCCAGGTCTTCCACCTCATCGGGAATACGGCCAATCATTTTGTCGCGCACCACAAACACGGGGTGCACATGGTACTGCTTTTTCTCACCGGACACGATGAAGTCGCCCTGAATAGCGAGGTCCCCGGGTTTCAGGCCCAGGCCAGCCGATTCGTGGGCGGGCTCAATGGCGCGCAGCACAGCAAAGTAGTCGTTCAGGTAAATGGTGTCGCCTACGGCCAGCACATGCTCTTTCACTTCGCTCCAGTCCTTCTCTTTGGAAGGGTCCGGCACGGTGCTGATGTGCGAGTAGATGTCGTGGTCCCAGAACTTCTTGATGTCGGGAGAAGCCAGCAGACCCTCACCCATTTCTTCGTTTACCTGTGCCCGGGGGAAGAGCGTGAAGGATTTGCCGGTTTTCCGCTCTTTATACTCCACGCGGTAGTAGGTGTTTTCGGGCCGGATTTCGAGCGTGTCGCCTACTTTATAGTACACCCGGTCGTTCTGTTTCACCTCGGCGCGGGCAATGGCCTTGAACTCGTCGTCGGTGCGGAAAAGCAGGTCTTTGTTCACGTATTCGGGCACGCCGGGTACATCAAAGTACTGGCCCGTGTAGCTGACATCGTAGCCCTGCATGGGGGCAGCTTCGTTGCGCCACAGCAGCACGTTGTCGCGGTTCACGTCCTCCGGGAAATCCTTGGAGTACACCAGTCCCGATACGTTCTGCGAAATAATGTTGGAATACCCGGACGAGGCCAGAATACCCAGCAGCATCAAGGCAATACCAATGTGCGCTACGGCCCCGCCCGAAAGCTGGATCCGGCGCTTCAGCAGCATCAGAATAGTGCTCAGGTTAGCCAGCACGCCAAACAAACCAGCCGTTACCAGTACTATATACACCGGCTTCATGGGGTGCCCGAAGTAGCGCACCAGCAGCATAGCCAGGGCCGCGCCCAGCAGCGTGAGCACTACCGGCACGGTAAGGGAGTTGGTCATGCTCTCCTTGTCGTTGCGCTGCCACCACATCACCTGGCCCAGACCGGACAGGAAGGCAATAGCCACGCCCATCCACAGCTGGAATTTGGTGTAGTGGGCAATCTGGTCGGCGGGCAGCGCCAGATTCGATTTAATACCCAGGAAACCCAGGAAGGCATTATACACCGGAATGCTGGTGGTGACCAGCACCTGGAACGCGCCCAGGCACAGCACCGTAGCCCCAATGAATACCCACAGCTCCGGGTTATAGGTGGTCAGCTCTTTTTTCGATACCGGAATCTGCTTCCATTTAGCCACCAGCAAAGCCACCGCCAGCACCACAAAAGCAGCCAGGTAAATAATCAGTTGGCCGGAAAGGCCCAGGTCGGTGAAGGAGTGCACGGAGGCATTGCCCAGCACACCGCTGCGGGTGAGGAAGGTAGCGTAGAGAATCAGCAGGAAGGTGGAAATAACCAGTACAAACGCGGTGCGCAGGCCCGTGCGGCGGCGCTGCCACAGCACCAGGGCGTGCAGCCCGGCCACCAGCACCAGCCAGGGAATGTACACGGCATTTTCTACCGGGTCCCAGTTCCAGAAGCCGCCAAAGTTCAGGGTTTCGTAGGCCCAGTAAGCGCCCATCATAATACCAATGCCCAGTACGGCACCGCCCACCAGGCTCCAGGTAATGGCCGGCTTCACCCACTTGGTCAGCTCATTTTTCCAGAGGCCGGCAATGGCGAAGGCAAACGGCACCAGCGTGAGGGCAAAGCCTAGGAACAGCGTCGGCGGGTGAATCACCATCCAGTAGTTCTGCAGCAGCGGGTTCAAACCGGTACCATCGGTCGGCACAAAGTTGGGGTTGAGGCGGAACACCGGCGCATCGGTCAGGAAGTCGCGCAGCAGGATAAAGGGCGAAGAGCCGATTTTCAGGTCCAGCACCACCACGCCCAGAATCATGGACGTGAGGAACAGCTGCACGCCCGCGAATACGGCCATTACCGGGGCTTCCCACTGGCGGTTGAAGCGCATAATGGCGAAGCCCAGCAGCACGTGCCAGAAAATCCAGAGCAGGAACGAGCCCTCCTGCCCTTCCCAGAAGCAGGAAATCATGTAGTACACCGGCAGGTGGTTGCTGGCGTGGCTCCACGCGTAGTGGTACTCGTAGCGGTGGTTATAAATGATATTGAACAGGCAGATGATGATGGAGAACACCGCCGCACCATGTACAAAAAACGCCCCGCGCGCCAGCCGCAGCCAGGAGGCATCGGCCGAGCCCAGGGGCTGGTCGCGGGCCGCCATGAAGTAGGAATAGGTAGCCACAATGGCCGCCACAAACGCTACAATGACACTCAGATGTCCGGCGTCGCCAATAAATGTGTTCAGCATATTTTCTTAATTAATAATTAAGAATCAGTAATTAAGAATTGTCGCCGCCGGGGTACTGTACCATTGTACAGAAACTTGCTTCGCCCTTATGAATTCTTAATTATCAATTACTAATTACCGTGCGGCGGTAGTGCCTTTGATGTCTTTCTCCACGTACTTCGAGGGGCACTTCAGCAGGATCTTATCGGCCACGAACACGTCGTTGCGCATGGCGCCGGTAATCACCACCTGCTCCGATTTGTCGAAGTCCTGGGGCTTGGGGTTGAAATACACCACGCGCTGGGCAATGCGGTTGGTATCCACCAGCGTGAAGGCGAAATAATTGGGGTCGAGCGTGGGGTTGTACTCCAGGCCCATGATATTTTTCTGGGTGTCGCGGGGCAGGCGGCCCACTACGTGCACTTTGGTATTGTTGCCTTCGGCGGCCAGGTCGCGGGCCTCTTTGAAGGACACGTATTGACTTACATCCCCGGCCGTGGTTACCAGAATGCCGATGGCAATGGCAATGACCGTCAGGATAAGCAGGTGTGATTTTTTCATGGTATTACGGAGCGGAAAGCACAAAGCCGGCCGTTGCGGGGCCAACTCTTCTGAACAACCAAAAAGGACCGAATAAATCCGTCGGTCCGGCGGAATAATTTACTATCTGGCAGTAGTCAAATTCTGTCTTTGAATTCTTCCGTGCCGCCAGCAGATTCAGAGCTACTTTACCTCTTTCTCCAGCCGGGTTAGTTTGCGGTCCAGCGAAATGAGGTAGGCAAACAAGCCTCCCAGCAGAACCACGATGACGGCTACCACCACGTAGATTTTCCCGCTCTGGCGCAGCGCATCGGCCATTTCGGGGGTATCGGTGGCAGTTTGGGCGGCGGCATGCAGCACAGGCAGCAACAGAGCCAGCACCAGCAGAAGGGCGTTACGCAAGCTGTTTTTCATATACTTTTTGTTTGAGCAGCGACAGTCGCACGGCCAGCTGCGTAATCCAGACGCCCAGCAGCGTCCAGCCAATCACGGCCGGGTAGAACACCAGGCGCATATCACTGTCGAGGTCGTAGCGGGCAAAGGCCGGGTTGCCGCCCGCACCAGGGTGGAGAGAATCGGTAAGGCGGGGCAGAATAAAGAACAGCGGCATGGCCGCGGCAAAAGCAAAGATGTTGTAAATGGCCGATACCCGGGCGCGCTGCTGCTCATCCGTAAAAGAAGAGCGCAGCACCAGGTAGGCGCCGTAAATCAGCATGGCAATGGCCGCGCCGTTCAGCTTGGGGTCGTTGGTCCACCAGGTGCCCCAGGTAAAGCGGGCCCAGATGCTGCCGGTGCTCAGGCCAATGAGGCCCATCAGAATGCCAGTCTTGGCAAACTCATGCGAGAGAGTATCCAGCCGGCTGGTGGGCGTGCGCAGGTAGCGCACGGAAAACACCACGGAGGCCGTCAGGATAATCGTCATCCCGAACCACATGGGCACGTGGAAGTACAGGTTGCGGATGGTTTCGTTGAGGATAGCCAGACGCGGCACCGGCATCAGCAGCCCCGCTATAGCGGTGTACAGCACCAGAACCACGGCCAAAACTTTCCACCAGTTCTTTTTCATCATAAGCTGATAGCTGTTAGCCAGTGGCTAATAGCCTTTTGTGAAGAGGGCAAAGAGACGTTGAATAACAGCTGGCAACAGAGTTCGGATATATAAAAACAAAAAGCCAACAGCCTATAGCTGCCAGCCTGGTTCATGACCGCCACAAAAAAGGAAACAGGATATAGGACACCGCGCCCACAATTAGATTCAGGGCAACCAGCGTGAGCATGGAGCCCCGGCTGGCTTCCCACTCCAGCCCATCCAAGGCGTTTTTTGACACTTTGATGAGCAACAGCAGCATCGGAATCATAATTGGAAAACCCAGCACGGCCATGAGTGTGTGACTGTTGGTAGCTTTGGAGGCAATGCCGGAAACCAGCGTGAGCGTGGCCGCAAAACCCAGCGCGCCCAGCAGCACGTTGCCCACAAACAGCGGCACGTCCTGCACGGGGTTGCCCAGCACCAGCGCATACACGCCAAAGCCTACTGTAGAAAGCCCCAGCAGCAGCATAGCGTTGTAGCCTATTTTAGCCAGAATAACGGCCTGGGGCCGCACCAGCGCATAATAGTAGAGCTGGCGCCCGCGGCTTTCCTGCAGAAAGCCCTTCGCCACGGCATTCACGGCGGTGAAGAGCAGAATAATCCAGAACAGGGCGTTCCAGGCGGGTACCGGCAACTGGCCGCCGCGCAGGGCAAAGCTCATGTAGCACACAAACACTGTGCTGCCCACGTACAGCAGCATGCCGCTCAGGGCCGCGCGCTGCCGCCATTCCAGACGGAAGTCCTTCTGTATCAAATACCAAATCTCACGGATGAGCTGCACGGCAACAGGAGTGGTGAACGGGACGGCAAAGATACAACCCAAGTCCCGGATGGCCGCACCCCCACGCTACCTATGACGAATGTCATGTAGCGGCTGCCCTCTAGAAAGCCAAAATCCCCCGCCTGCGGGGGCAGACGAGGGATTTTTCCGGAGGCACTGGCTTTAGCCGTTAAAAATCATACCCCAGCGTGAAATAGAACTTGGGGCCATTCTGCTCAAAATCCTCTTCTCCCCACGCCACATCCAGCTTGCCATAGAAGCCCAGAATGGTGCTGCGGGCCCCCACGCCGTAGCCCACCAGCAGCGGGTTGCGGAAGCG
This sequence comes from Hymenobacter sp. DG25A, assembly GCF_001280305.1. Taxonomy (NCBI): domain Bacteria; kingdom Pseudomonadati; phylum Bacteroidota; class Cytophagia; order Cytophagales; family Hymenobacteraceae; genus Hymenobacter; species Hymenobacter erythromyxa. The sequence goes on from NZ_CP012623.1 coordinate 2,784,752, forward strand.
TACCACTGTGGCCGAAAAGGCATTACCGGGGTTAGGCTGCAGTTGGGTGTTGTAAGAGTTATCCTGCGTGAAGGGGTTGGCACCGGAATAGGCACTGCCGGCATCAGCAAAGCCTGTGAGCTGCAGATTGCGGAAGAAACCGGACTCAATAGGCTTGTTGGTGAAGTACTGAATGATGGGGATGCGCAGCTCCGAGTTGAACAGCACGTATTTGGGGCCGCTGCGGGCATTGTAGTTAAAGCCCCGCATGTTGGTTACAAACTCCTGGTAGAACACATTAGCGGGCTCGCCCCGGAATACCTCACCGGACGGACCATTGTAGCTGTTGTTCAGCCAGTTATCCATACCACCCAGCCGGAAGGTTTTCGGCGACTTACCGAAGAACTCGCCGTAGCTGGCCCGGTTGGCCCAGATAATCTGGCGGTGTACTTTCTGGTAGTGCCGCAAATCCACGAAGAACTTGTTGAAGCTCTGGTTGGCATCCCGCGTAGCGTGCAGCATCTGCACCCCGATTTTCATGCGGGTGCCTTCCAACATATTCACGCCGGTGGCAATGGCGTTGTCGAACACCAGCTCGGAGCTGCCGCCGAGGAAGTTTTCTACTACGTCCCGGTCTGAAAGCTTATCCAGGCGCGTGGTGCGCACATTTACATAGCGTGCCGCTACCCGTGCACTCAGGTTGGGCGTCAGCGGGTAGGCTAGGCGCGGGGCTACCTCGTGGCGGGTAAAGCGGGTTTCCCCCAGTTCAGTACTCACGCTGTAAGACTGTTTCTGGTAGCTCATGCCCCAGTCGTAGCGGCCGCGCAGGTTGGAGTACTCCGTGAAGATGTTGCTGGTGCGCAGATCGGTGAGGGCGAAAATACCCGCCCGGATGCGGTGGTCCTCAAACAGGTCAGACATAGAAGCCTGCCCAATAAGCCCCCAGCCCAGCAAAGGGTCAACATACACTGTGGAAACTACTTTGTTGATGCTGAACTGCCGGCCATACCGGATGGGCCCTACCAGGCCAATACCATCGGTGGGTGGTGCGGTGCCGGCCTGCTGGGCCGTGCGCTGCTGCGTACGAACCGGCGTGTCTTCCTCATACTGATAGTCCTGCCCCTGGGGTGGTTGAGCCGTCTGTTGCTGCTGAGTAGAGTCGGCCGGGGCGAGTGGCTGCGGCACCGTATCCTGCACGCCCGGGGCGGGCGCCGGAGCGGGAGCCGCGGGCTTTGAGCGGTCTTCCAGAATTTCCTGCCGCGCCGTTTTGGAAAGCTGCAGGCCCGTGGGCAGCGGGTAGGCCGGATTTAAGAAGACGAAGGGGCGGGCCCGGTCATTGGCTACATACGCCAGTGTGGAGGAAACGGCGCTGTAGTCGTAGCTGCGCAGGTTGGGCAGCAGGTTGGTAACTGCCGTACGTTGTTTGGTGGTGAGGTCGTAGCGGTAGAGGCTGCGCACGCCGCTTTCTTCGCTCAGAAACACTACTTCGTTGTTCGACAGCGCCCGCGGGGCGCTTTCGTTGGAAATGGTAGCCACCAGGGATTCTACCGGCTGCGGACGACCATCCAGGTGGTACAGGAACAGGTCGTAGTTATTCACCACGTAGGCAAAGTTGTTTTTGGCCAGACCGGTAGTGTCCATCCAGCGGTTGGAGCTGAACACGATGCCTTGCCCGTTGGGCAGGAACGTGGGCTGCACATCGTCGAACAGGTCGTTGGTGAGGCGCTCGGGCGTGCGGCTACCGCTGCGCAGCAAAAACAGGTCATTCTGCCCATTTACGGCCGCGCTAAATACCAGAGACTTGCCATCGGGGGAATATTGCAGGCCCATTACCTGCGTGTATCGGCTTAAGATCGAAGAGCCTTCGCGCCCACTAAACGGCAGGCCTTCCCACACCCGCGCCAGAAGGCCGGCCGGCCCGGCATTGGCCGGACGCAGCCGCAGGCTCATCACTCCCCTATCGGTTTCGGCCACAGCCAGCTCGCTGTTGTTGCGCCAGGCCAGCACGGGCAGGCGTTGGTCTACCTGCTGATCGGGCGTTTTGTAGCCGCCGCGGTGTACTACGTGCCGATTGCCGCCGGTGGCAGCATTGCTCACAATTACCCGGTAGCGGCCCCGGTCGTTCATCACGTAGGCCAGCTGCCGGCCGTCGGGGCTGAGGGCAACCTGCGAATACTGCACCTCATGCCGGTTGCGCTTCACCAGCCGGGATTTGTCGTCGGGCAGGGTGGTGTAGGGCGTGGTAGGCTGCGCATTCAGCTGCCGGTAGTAAGCCAGCCAGTCCTTCAGGAAGGTTTTATAGGGCACATTCAGCGAGCTGCTGATGCCGGTTTCCACGTCGCGGGTAATGCGCGTGAGGTTCAGAATATTTTGAATGGAGGTGTAGCCGTAGCGCTCGGCAATGTAGTTCCACACGCTCTGCCCGGCCAGCTCAGGGCTGCGGGCAAAGAACGGGGCCGGGCGGTTGGCATCTATCTGCTGCGTCATGTCGCGCATGTACTCGTCCATCTCCACGCTCCAGCCTTCGGCGGTGTAGGCCGCCGCGCCGGTGATAAACCAATCGGGCAACTGCAGCAGGTAGTTGCTCTGGATAACTTCCTTCAGGGAGCCGCCATACATCATGTCGTGCAGCAGCACGCGCGTTACCTGAAAGCTTACGTCGCGCTTCAGCTGGGTTTGCTGGCCCTGGAAGGCAATCTGCACTTTGTCCATGCGCAGCAAATCGGTTTCGCCGCCCATCTGGTACTTGTCATCGTTCAGGCCGATGTTGCTCTGCCGCAAATCCGTGACGGAGTTGTAGAGCATGAGCGTGGTTTTGGAGTAGGGATAGTACCCAAGCAGCGAGGTGATGCGCTGCAGCTCTTTTTCCGCGTACTCGGCCGTGCGCCGGGCCGTGGCCTCGCCGCCGGCGTAGAAATACACGTTGAAGTTGGCGGTGGAGAAATAGCTCCAGTCAAACTTTTTATACTGAATCCGGACCCGTCCGAACGGCTCCTGCGACGTTTGCGCCACCGTGCCGGTGAGCGTGCTCAGCCACAACACGGCAGTGAGCAAGCCGCCCATCGAGAGCAAGCGCTGCCGTTGCCGAAAGGAAGTAAACAGGTGCATCATCGAGCTAAAGAGCAAAAAAATATCAGGAAGATATTACGGCTGCCGGATGGGCCGCAGAGTAGAACGATTGAAAGCGCCGAATATTGACCTCGGCCCACATTTCTGTGGTGCCCGCCAACACATCGGCGAAGTGCTCGGCCAGCAGCGGCGCCATGAGCACACCCTTGGAACCGAAACCGTTGCATATACTCAGGAAAGGCTCCGCCGGATGCGTGCCTAGTAAGGGTTTTCGGTCGCGCACGGCCGGGCGCACGCCCGCCCATTGCTGCAACACGGTAAACGGCAATGTGGTTACCTCCGCAAAGCGCTGGCTTAGCTCCGTGCGGGCCTCCACTGTAGTGCCCGCCGCAAACGGCGGCCAGCGGTAAGTAGCCCCCACCCGGAACCGCGCGTTGCCGAGCGGTACTACGTAAGCGCCTTTATTTAATACCTGGTCTTCAGTTAACCCCGGGCAGTGCACGTCCAGTACCTCGCCCTGATTAGGGGTCAGCGGCAGCCAGCTAAACCAGGGGTTGTGCACGGCCGCGGCACCTTCGCAGAAGATAACGCGGCCCGCCCGCACCGTATCGGCGTAGCAGACATCCGTGGCATTGGTAACAAGCTGTTCCGGCACGAAAGTTTCCCGGCGCAGCCAGCCTTCTGCCACTCCTTTTTCGGCCTGCGCAGCCAGCATTTCGCGCACCTGCACAAAGCCTCCGCCACGAATGCGCATGCCGCCGAAATCCTGCCGCACGCCCGGCAGCGGTGGCAGCTCGGCACTAACTTCTTCCACAAACTCCTGCCAGGGGTGGTCGGCGCTGCGGGCCATGGCATTGTTCTGGTCGGCTACCGAGGAAAACAGCTTCAGAACAGGCAGCAGATGCAGAAACTGCCCGCCCAGCTCCTGCTCCAGACTTTGGTAATAGCGAATGGCGGCCGGCAGAAATTCTGCCACGCGCCAGCCCAGCGCCAGGCGCTTGCCGGCCACGGGGTTCAGCAGTCCGGCGGCCACGGTGGAGGCAGTATCTACCGGGGCGGCATCCAGCACCAGCACCCGGTGGCCGCGGCGGCGCAGCACGGTGGCCAGCGTAGCACCGGCCAGGCCGTGGCCTATGAGCAGATAATCATAGTACTCTCTCATGGCGGCCAAGGTACACAAGTACGGCCCGAATGTGTAACTTACCTCGCCATTGAGCCTGTTTTTGGGCTGATTTCAGACTTTTTCGCATGCTGGTTTCCGGGTTTACTTTCAACGCCTTTTCCGAAAACACTTACCTCCTGCAGGATGAAACCGGGGAGTGCGTCATCGTAGATCCGGGCTGCTACTCCACCGAGGAACAGCAGGCATTACGGCAGTATATTGAGGAGCACAAGCTGCGCGTGGTATTGCTGCTGAATACCCACGCCCACATCGACCACGTGCTGGGCAACCGGTTTGTGCTGGATACTTACAAAGTACCCTTCCTGCTGCACGAGGCCGATTTTGCTACCCTGCGCGCTGTAGAGGCATATGCGCCATCTTATGGCTTTGCCCAATACCAGCCCGCTGAGCCCACCGGCACCCTGACGCCGGAAGAGCCCGTCCGCTTTGGGAACACGGAGCTGCAGGTACGCTTCACGCCCGGCCACGCGCCCGGCCACGTGGTGTTCTACCATGCCCCCACGCAAACCGTCATTGGCGGCGACGTGCTGTTCCAGGGCAGTATTGGCCGCACCGACCTGCCGGGCGGTGACTACGCCACGCTTATCAGCAGCATCAAAACCCAACTACTTTCCCTCCCCGATGAGGTAACGGTGTACCCCGGCCACGGCCCGGCTACCACCATTGGCGCGGAGCGCCGCTCCAACCCGTTCCTGCAGTAAGGAGCTCCCCTTGTCTCTCTACCCTCTACCACCACCAAGATTCTTCCCTTGAAACGACACCTTCCCAACGCCGTAACCTGTCTTAATTTATTTGCGGGCTGCCTGGCGCTGGTACAGATTTTTGCGGGCAATCCGCAGGCGGCGGCTTACCTGGTGGGCATTGCGGCCCTGTTTGATTTTGTGGATGGCCTGATTGCGCGGGCCCTGCACGTCAGCTCGCCCATTGGCAAAGACCTGGATTCGCTGGCCGATATGGTGTCGTTTGGGGTGGTGCCGGGCGCATTCCTATTCATACTGCTGCAGCAGGCGCTGCCCACGGCTGGCCTGCCGCAGTGGCTGGCGTACGCGGGCTTTATTGTGACAGTATTTTCGGCGCTGCGGCTGGCTAAGTTCAACAACGATACCCGCCAGACCACTTCGTTCATTGGTTTGCCTACGCCAGCCAATACGCTGCTGGTGGCTTCGCTCCCGCTTATCCTGGCCAATGATACTTTTGGTTTGACGCCCTATATTCTGAACGCCTGGGTGCTGCTGCCGCTTACGCTGCTGGTGTCTTATCTATTGGTAGCCGAAATCCCTCTGTTTGCCCTTAAATTCAAAAATATGAGCTGGCAGGATAACTCTCTGCGCTTCATTTTTGTGCTGCTGGCCGTGGGGCTTATCCTGCTGCTTCAGGCTACCGCCATTCCGCTGGTTGTGCTGTTGTATGTAGCATTATCCATGCTGAAACCCAGCTATAGCTAGGCCGCACAATATTCTGCGGAGAAGGAAGTTATTATCTACCGGCGGTGAATGAACCGCCGGCCGGGTGCCGCTGTTCATAGCACCTCTTCCTTTTCCTTTATCCTGCTTTTGCCGCTGACCTAAACTTTTATGCCCCGTCGTCCTCTGTTGCTGTTGCTCTGGATGCTGCTGGGCTGGTCGTGGGCCGGGCAGGCCCAGTCTCCCGATGGCCAAGCGCTGCGGGTAGCGCTGCATTGGCAAGGCACCGAAACCGTTTATTTACCCCAGGGCCGCACCCGGCAGGTTCCTACGTTTGCGGAAGCCGGTTTTCGGCCCGGGCACCTGCTGCCTTTCTACCAGTTTAGTGTCGATGGTCGGGTGGCGACGGATGAGCTGCGGAATGCCGTATATGAGCCGCTGACGGCAGCCGAAAGCAAAGTACTGGGCGCTGCTACTATTGCCGGCGCGCCCGAGCTTCGCCGCGCCAGCGGCACGGAAAATCGGCAGGCGCGCACCATGGTTACCCTCACGCCTCTTCGGCGCAATGCCGGCACCGGGCAGGTGGAGAAGCTGGTTTCGTTTACCTATTCCTATACCACCCGGGAAACGGTGGCGGCACGCCGCGGCGGCCACCACGTCTACGCCGCCAACTCAGTCCTGAGTCAGGGCCAATGGTATAAGATTGGGGTACCGGCCAGCGGCATCTATAAGCTGGATAAAGCCACGCTGCGCACGCTGGGGCTGGATGTGCAAACCCTGGACCCGCGCCGCCTGCAGCTCTATGGCAACGCCTTTGGCCAGCTCCCCCAGCTGAACAGCGCTCCTCGCCCCGACGACCTGGTGGAAAATGCCATCTACGTTTCCGGCAACAACGACGCCACCCTTAGCGACGAAGAATACGTGCTGTTCTACGCCCGCGGGCCGCACACCTGGGAGCCTACCTCCAACGAGCAGCGTCCCTTCCGCCACCTCTACCACACCTACACCGATACGGCCTATTACTTCCTGACGGTAGGCGCCACACCCGGCCGGCGGGTGGCACCGGCCGCGCCCGTCACTGGTCCCGCTACCACTACCATCTCCACCTTCCCCGATCATCAGTTTCATGAAATTGATCTGGTGAACCTGCTGAAGTCGGGCCGCCAATGGCTTGGCGAAGGGTTTGATGCCAGCACTGTGCAAAAGGAATTCAGCTTTTCCTTTCCGGATCTGGTGGCCAATGAGCCGGTTTTGGTGACCAGCCTGACCGCCGCCACCGCCAATAGGGCCACTGCCTTTCGGGTGGCGCTCAACGGGCAGTCCATCGGCACCCAAACCGTTCCGGGCCTCAGCGGCGACTATTTTCCGGAGGCCGCCAACCTGCAGCTATCCACCTTCAGCAGCCCTACTCCTACCGCCAATGAGCTCCGGGTAAGTCTCACCTATAATGTCGGGGGCGACTTCTCCGCGAAAGGCTACCTCGACTATCTGGAAATTACGGCGTGGCGTAAGCTGCGCTTAAGCGGCCCCTCGCTGGAGTTTCGGGCACTGGCTAGCACCACTGCCGGCGGTATGCAGGAGTTTGTCCTGGACAATGCCACGGGCGCTACTGTGTGGGACGTCACCAACCCGCGCCGGCCCCAGGAGCGGCCCCTCTCCAACAGTACCTTCCTCGCCCCCGCCGATTCGCTGCGGGAGTTTGTGGCCTTTACCGGCAGCAGCTTTCCGCAGCCCCGCTTGTTCGGCCGCGTGGCCAACCAGAACCTGCACGCCCTTAGCCAGGGCAATCAGCTGGATGCCGTTTTCGTGACGCATCCCGTGTTCCGGGCCGAAGCAGAACGCCTGGCCGCGCACCGCCTCAGCCACGATGGCCTGAACGTGCAGGTCGTCACCACCGAGCAGGTATACAACGAGTTCAGCTCCGGCGGGCAGGATATTACCGCCATCCGCGACTTTATGAAGATGGTCTACGAGACCAACCAGCGCCCTGCCGGCTCGGCCCGCATGGCGCTGCTGCTCTTCGGCGATGCTTCCTACGATTACAAAGCCGACCCAGGCAACGACCCCAAGTTTCTGCCCGAATACTGGTCCCAGCGGCAGATATCCGATAAGAATAACCAGAACTACGTACCGGTTTACGAGTCATATGAGTCGTTTGCCCGCATTTTTCCGCGGGCCTTTAACGAGGGCATATCATTTTCTTCCGATGACTATTTCGGCTTGTTGGATGATGAGGAAGGCGAATGGAAGGAAAGTTCGGATGCTGATTTCGAGCTCTTGGATATTGGCGTCGGCCGCCTGCCGGTGCGCACGCCCAACGACCAGCCCCGTTCCGCCGCCCAGGCCCGCCTGGTAGTGGATAAACTGATTACCTACGATCAGCCCGCCAGCTTCGGGAAATGGCGCAACCGCGTCACCTTCGTTTCGGATGATGGCGACACTAATCTGCACCTGCGCGGGGCCGAGCTGCTAGCCAATCAGCTTGTCACCAAACAGCCGGCCTACAATGTGCACAAGGTGTACCTGGATATGTATCCGCAGGTGGCAGTAGCCGGCGGTCAACGCTCCCCTGAAGCGGCCCGGGCCATCGACCAAAGTCTGGAAGAAGGCTCCCTGCTGGTCAACTACACCGGGCACGGCGGCGTCAAAGCTTGGTCTGATGAACAGATATTCACCATCGAATCCATCAAAAAGCTGCAGAACACCCAGCGGCTGGCCTTTTTCCTCACCGCCACCTGCGATTTCAGCACGTATGATGACCCCGGTTTTGACTCCGCCGGCGAGGTAGCGCTGACCGATGTAGCCGGTGGGGCCATTGGGTTGCTGACCACTACCCGCGTGGTTTTATCCGGCAACAACTCCCTCCTGAATCAGCAGTTTTACGATGCTGTTTTCAAGGAAGAGAATGGCCGGCTGCCCCGCCTGGGTGAGGTAATGATCCGGACGAAAAATCAGAGCGTTTCGGGCGCTTACAACCGCAACTTCGCCCTGCTTGGCGACCCTTCCATGCGGCTGGCCTACCCCAACTATACCGCCACCCTGCGTGAGCTGAACCACCGCACCCTTAGCACCACGCCCACCGATACGCTCAAGGCCATGTCCCAGGTGGCGCTGGCCGGCGACGTAACCGACCGCACCGGTGCGCTGGCCACGGCCTTTACCGGCACCGTGCAGGTAACCGTGCTCGATAAGCCGACGCCCGTGCTTACCCTGGGCAATGAGCCCAACGATGGGCAGCAAACCATACAGGTACAGGAAAGCGTGCTGTACGATGGCAAAGCCACCGTGCGCGACGGCCGCTTCCAGCTGGAGTTCATAATCCCGCGCGACATCAACTACAACGTAGGCCCCGGGAAAATCAGCTTATACGCCGCCGCTCCCCAGCTGGGACTTGATGCGCATGGCGCTAACAAAGATGTACTGGTGGGCAGCGTGGCTTCCGATATCAAGGCCGATACCATTCCGCCCCAGGTGCGCCTGTTCCTGGATTCTGAATCCTTCGTGTTTGGGGGCCTCACCGGCTCCGAAACCATGCTGCTGGCGCAGCTCAGCGACAGTAGCGGCATTAACACCGCCGGCGCCGGCATTGGCCACGAAATAACCGCGGTGCTGGACAACGACCCCTCCAAACTTATAGTGCTGAATAGCTATTATACCGCCGATGTCGATAACTTTCGGAGCGGCCGCGTACGGTACCTGTTAAAAGACCTGGCGCCGGGCCCGCATGTGTTGCGGTTTAAAGCCTGGGATACGTTCAACAACTCCACGGAACGGGAGCTGGAATTTATAGTAGCCCGCAACGAAAAGCTGGCGCTAAAGCACATTCTGAACTACCCGAATCCGTTTGCTACCACCACCACGTTCCATTTTGACCACAACCGCAACGGCGAGGATCTGGACGTACAGGTACAGATTTTCACGGTGACGGGAAAGCTGATCCGGACCCTGGCCACGTCAATCCCCGCCAGCCCCGCGCACGTAGGTACGCTCAGTTGGGATGGCCGGGATGAATTTAATGACCAAGTTGCCCGCGGCGTGTATCTATATCGGCTTCACGTTCGTTCACCCCGCGACGGCGCGCAGGTAAGCAAGTATGAAAAACTTGTGCTCTTGCGTTAACCTGCTTACTTGCATCTCCATTACCCACCTTTTCTGATGTATATGTTGTCGAAGTTGACTGTGCGATTGAGTTTTCTCACCACAACCGGGCTGCTTACCTTGTCGGTAGCCGCTTCGGCCCAGCAGCGTGATGACCACGCCATTACTACGGCCGTGCCCATTCTCACGCTCAGCCCCGATTCCCGCTCCGCCGCGTTAGGAGAAGCCGGAGTCGCCATTTCGCCCGATGCCAACTCCATGTACTACAATGCCGGAAAACTGGGCTTTGTACCGTACAATACCAGCGTATCCCCTTCCTACACGCCCTGGCTCCGCTCTATTACTGATGACATGGGCCTGGCGCATGTTTCGGCTTATCACCGGGTAGGCCAGCGCTCCGCTTTTGGTGCCTCGCTCACTTACTTCGATTTGGGCAGCATTCAGTATCGGGATATTTACAACAACTCAAAAGGCGACTTCAACCCGAAAGAATATGCCTTTAGCGTTTCCTATGGCCAGCGCTTAAGCGAGAACCTGGGGGTAGGCGTAGCGGCGCGTTTTATCCACTCCAACCTCACCGGCGGTGATGCCGATACCAAACCTGGTAATGCAGCTGCCGTAGATCTGGGGCTATACTACACCAAAGATGTGTCCATCGGCGCCCAGAATTACAACCTGGCCTTTGGTGCCGCTATTTCCAACATTGGCAACAAGATTTCCTATACCAATCCGCAGGAGGGTAACTTTCTGCCAACCAATCTTAAAGTAGGTACCGCCATTACCAAAGAGCTGGACCCCTACAACAAGCTTACTTTTACTTTCGACGCCAACAAGCTCCTGGTACCGAGCCCTTATTATGAGGGCGCGAATCCGGATTCAGCCTCGCAGGTACGGATTGATGCCAAGAACCGTGAAATAGCAGGTAAAAGTGTTGTAAGCGCCATTCTGGGCTCTTTTTCAGATGCTCCCGGCGGCTTTAAGGAAGAAATGCAGGAAATCAACCTTTCTGCTGGGGTAGAATACTGGTATAAAGATATGCTGGCCGTTCGTGCCGGCTACTTCTATGAGAACCCGCAGAAAGGGGCCCGGCAGTACCTCAGCTTAGGTGCTGGCCTGCGCTACCAGGTGTTTGGGGTTGATGCGGCTTATCTGGTCCCTAACGACAAGAATAACCCCCTTTCCCAAACCTTACGGCTTTCTTTACACTTTAACTTTGGCGAAGGCGCCAACACAACCGGCGCCACCGACACCCCGACCCCCACGAATTAGCCTATGCTCAACCGCTTGGTTGCCCCTCCCGTTCAGCCGCTGGCCAGTGTAACGCTGCCCGCGGCTGACGTGCTTTTACTGCCTAACGGCAGCCGTCTGCACGTTCTCCACAACGCGGCCCAGCCCGTTGTACGCCTCCAGGTAGTGTTTCGTGCCGGCAAATGGTACGAGCCTGCTCCCGGCATTTCCCTACTCACCGCCCGGATGCTGCTGGAAGGCACGCGTACCCGCACCGCCCGCCAGATTGCCGATGAGGTTGCTTTCTATGGTGCCTCTCTCGAATGCGAGCAGGGCTTCGACCGGGCCACGCTCACGCTCTATTGCTTGACACGGCATTTAGAGAAGCTGTTGCCCTTGGTTAACGATGTGCTCACCGAGCCTACCTTTCCGGAGCCAGATTTAAGCCTGCTGAAAACCCGCACCATTCAGAACGTACAGGTAGAACGCCAAAAGACCAGCTACCTGGCCGCCGAGCGGTTCTCCCGCAACCTATTTGGCAGTACTAATCCATATGGAGTTGTCTTCGATGAAAACAGCTTTCAAGCCATTGAAGGAAGTGATGTTCAGAACTTCCACCACCAAACCTACGTGTTAGCCGGAGCGGAAATTTTCCTTTGTGGTGATGTTGAAGCACAGCATATTGAACAAGTGCAGGCCATGGTGGGTACAGGCAGCACAATCACCCAGGACCAAGCACCTGCTTCAGGCTTTACTGCGCCGTCAACCTCCCTGCCGCATGATTATGTGACGGTAGCTAGCATTCAATCCTCCCTGCGAATCGGACGCCTGTGGCCAGCCCCAAGCCACCCAGACACGCACAAGCTCCAGGTACTCGCTAAAATTCTGGGAGGCTATTTTGGCTCACGCCTGATGAAAAACATCCGTGAGGATAAAGGCTTCACCTACGGTATTTACGCCAGCGTAGGCCCCCGGGAGCACGCCACCAGCTTCGTAATTGGTACAGATGTAAATGCGGCGAGTACCCAGGCTACCATCACCGAAGTTCATCATGAGCTCAGAAAACTACAAGAAAAAGTAGTGCCTGCTGACGAGCTAAAAACCGTAAAGAACTACATGGAGGGCAAATTCGCCAACGAGCTCAGTACGGTTTTCGAACAGTGTGATAAGTATAAAAGCCTGGTTTTCCTCAATCTACCAGCCTCTTACTACACTGACTTCCTGCATGATATAAGCACGATTGATGCTGCTCAAATCCAACGACTAGCCCAGCAATATCTTTCTCCAATTGATATGATTGAGGTCATTGCTGGTCCAGCATCATCCTAACATCACAGCGTACAAACCAAAAAGAGCCTCCCGCAGCAATAGATGCGGAAGGCTCTTTTTGGTTTCAGGATAGAGTGATGGCACTTAATAAGAAAAGGCTAATGGCTTATAGCCTCCGCCTATCTACTTAGCATTATTAGTCCAAGTGCTGTCCGCCCCCACACCCAGGCGGAAGCCAGACAGCGCTAGGATTCCCGTGTCGCCTGGCCTTGGACTAAGCAGGAACCTCAGTTAAACGGCAGAAGCCCCCTTCCGCAGCACAAGGTCGCAGAGGGGGGCTTCTGATCAAAAAGGTTGGCGGCGACCTACTCTCCCACCGGTGAAGGCAGTACCATGGGCGCTACGGGGCTTAACTGCTCTGTTCGGAATGGGAAGAGGTGAACACCCGTGCTAAAGCCACCATTAAGGTGTCAGCTAGTACGTGAAACGTATGCTGTCAAATCGTTGACGCAGGTAACGGGTAAGAAAAAGGAGTTGAGCTATTTCACAAGAAGCGTTCGAGTCATTAGTACACCTCGGCTGTGCTATTTCTAGCTTTAGACCTAGTGCCTATCAACGTGGTCATCTACCACGACTCTTAGTATGGGATATCTCATCTTGAGGTGAGTTTCGCACTTAGATGCTTTCAGCGCTTATCTCATCCCAGCGTAGCTACCCGGCGCTGCAGCTGGCGCCACAACCGGTGCACTAGCGGCTGGTCCATCCCGGTCCTCTCGTACTAAGGACAGGTCCTCTCAAATATCCAACGCCCACCACAGATAGGGACCGAACTGTCTCACGACGTTCTGAACCCAGCTCGCGTGCCACTTTAATCGGCGAACAGCCGAACCCTTGGGACCTTCTCCAGCCCCAGGACGTGACGAGCCGACATCGAGGTGCCAAACCTCCCCGTCGATATGAGCTCTTGGGGGAGATCAGCCTGTTATCCCCGGCGTACCTTTTATCCTTTGAGCGATGGCCCTTCCATGCGGAACCACCGGATCACTATATCCGTCTTTCGACCCTGCTCGGCTTGTCGGCCTCACAGTCAAGCCCGCTTCTGCTATTGCGCTCTGCGTACGGTTACCAAGCGTACTGAGCGGACCTTTGAAAGCCTCCGATACTTTTTTGGAGGCGACCACCCCAGTCAAACTACCCAGCAGACACTGTCTCCCTTTCAAGATTAGGCACCAAGCAACACAAGGGTGGTATTTCAACGTTGGCTCCCCAACGGCTGGCGCCGCTGGCTCATAGCCTCCCACCTATCCTACACATGTGTTACCCAGCGTCAATGTCAACCTATAGTAAAGGTGCACGGGGTCTTTCCGTCCCGTGGCGGGTACTCGGCATCTTCACCGAGACTACAATTTCACCGAGCTCATGGCTGAGACAGCGCCCAGATCGTTACACCATTCGTGCAGGTCGGAACTTACCCGACAAGGAATTTCGCTACCTTAGGACCGTTATAGTTACGGCCGCCGTTTACCGGGGCTTCGATTCAAACCTTCGCCTTGCGACTAAGTTCCCCTCTTAACCTTCCGGCACCGGGCAGGTGTCAGGCCTTATACTTCCGCTTGCGCGTTCGCAAAGCCATGTGTTTTTGTTAAACAGTCGCCTGGGCCTTTTCACTGCGGCTTCTCCATCGCTGGAGGAAGCGTCCCTTCTCCCGAAGTTACAGGACCATTTTGCCGAGTTCCTTGGCCATGATTCACTCGAGCGCCTCAGGATTCTCTCCTTGACTACCTGTGTCGGTTTGCGGTACGGGTTATAAAGCAGTAAACGCTTAGCAGGTTTTCTTGGCAGTCTGATTAGGTACACTATCCCCGTGGCCGAAGCCGTGGGGTACTATCATGTTTCAGCTAGGTCAGCGGATTTGCCTACTGTCCCAATACCTACGCACTTTAACGGGCACTTCCGTCCGCCCGCGGTACTTTCACTTCTGCGTCACTGCATCACTCTACTTCATAAGTGCTGGAATATCAACCAGCTGTCCATCGGTGTTCGCCCTTCGGCTTACCCTTAGGTCCCGACTAACCCTGCTCCGATTAGCGTTGAGCAGGAAACCTTAGTCTATCGGCGGGCCGGTTTCTCACCGGCCTTATCGTTACTCATGCCTACATTTGCTTTTCTAGCCGCTCCAGCACCCCTGACAGGATACCTTCACCGCTGCTAGAATGCTCCCCTACCACTTGCACATAGTGCAAATCCATCGCTTCGGTACCGGACTTGATGCCCGCGTATTATCGATGCCCTGTCGCTCGACCAGTGAGCTGTTACGCACTCTTTAAATGAATGGCTGCTTCCAAGCCAACATCCTGGCTGTCAAAGCAACTGGACCTCCTTTGTTCAACTTAGTCCGAATTTAGGGACCTTAGCGGATGGTCTGGGTTCTTTCCCTCTCGGCCTGGGACCTTAGCACCCCAAGCCTCACTGCCGAGTATATTTCCAGGCATTCGGAGTTCGTCAGGATTCGGTAGGCTGTGACACCCCCTAGTCCTATCGGTAGCTCTACCTCCTGGAAACTTCACCTCGACGCTGTACCTAAATACATTTCGGGGAGTACGAGCTATTTCTCAGTTTGATTGGCCTTTCACCCCTACCCACAGGTCATCCAAATCCTTTTCAACGGAAACTGGTTCGGGCCTCCAGTTGGTTTTACCCAACCTTCACCCTGCCCATGGGTAGATCACAAAGTTTCGCGTCTACCCCCTCTGACTCTACGCCCTATTCAGACTCGCTTTCGCTGCGGCTCCATGCGTCCACGCATTTAACCTTGCCAGAGAGGAGTAACTCGTAGGCTCATTATGCAAAAGGCACGCCGTCACCCCACTAAAGGGCTCCGACCGCTTGTAAGCACACGGTTTCAGGTTCTTTTCACTCCGGTATTCCCGGTTCTTTTCACCTTTCCCTCACGGTACTAGTTCACTATCGGTCTCTCAGGAGTATGTAGCCTTAGCGGATGGTACCGCTGGATTCAGACGGGATTTCTCTGGTCCCGCCCTACTCAGGAATCCACTACCGTACCTAATCAGGTCGCTTACCGGGCTCTCACCGTCTATGGCCGACTTTCCCACGTCGTTCAGCTAAGATTAGATAATCAGATGTTGTGGTCCTACAACCCCACGGTGGCCGTAACCACCCTGGTTTGGGCTAGTCCCCGTTCGCTCGCCACTACTTGGGGAATCATTAGTTATTTTCTTTTCCTCCGGGTACTTAGATGTTTCAGTTCCCCGGGTTTGCCCCTGGTGCTATATGCACGAGGTCTTACAGCTTCACTGTAAGGGGTTGCCCCATTCGGAAATGCTAGGATCAATTGGTATGTGCCCATCCCCTAGCCTTATCGCAGCTTATCACGTCCTTCATCGCCTCTGAGAGCCTAGGCATCCCCCGTGTGCCCTTGCTTACTTCTTGTAGCTCTCTATTGCTAGAGAGGGCTCGGGTGACTAACCATAGGTTAATCACTCTTTATTACTTTTTCTTACTCGTTACACTACGTCAAAGAACGTTTGTTTTCCCAGTTGGAAAACAACGTAGTACTGTCCTGTTACCAGAAACACTACTATATGTTGGTATTCTCACCGAAGACGACCCGAATGGTCTGTCTCGTGTTGGTGGAGAATAACGGAGTCGAACCGTTGACCCCCTGCGTGCAAGGCAGGTGCTCTAGCCAGCTGAGCTAATCCCCCATTTTCGTGTTCCGTTGGCCTACCCAACTGTGAACAGTGGGCCTGCCTGGACTCGAACCAGGGACCTCTACATTATCAGTGTAGCGCTCTAACCACCTGAGCTACAAGCCCGGGTTTCGATGAGGGCATCGAATCCGTGAATATCTTGAATGAAGGAATGACAAATTTGATAGTCCAAAGGTAACGCGAGCAACAACTCACGAGTCGGACCGCTCCAGAAAGGAGGTGATCCAGCCGCACCTTCCGGTACGGCTACCTTGTTACGACTTAGCCCCAGTTACCTGTTCTACCCTAACTGGCTTCTATTACGAGCACCAGCTTCAGGTCTACCAGACTTCCATGGCTTGACGGGCGGTGTGTACAAGGCCCGGGAACGTATTCACCGCGTCATTGCTGATACGCGATTACTAGTGATTCCAGCTTCACGAAGTCGAGTTGCAGACTTCGATCCGAACTGAGAACGGTTTTTTGAGATTGGCGTCACATCACTGTGTAGCGACCCTCTGTACCGTCCATTGTAGCACGTGTGTAGCCCTAGGCGTAAGGGCCATGATGACCTGACGTCGTCCCCGCCTTCCTCACTGCTTGCGCAGGCAGTCCATCTAGAGTCCCCGGCATAATCCGCTGGCAACTAAATGTAGGGGTTGCGCTCGTTGCGGGACTTAACCCAACACCTCACGGCACGAGCTGACGACGGCCATGCAGCACCTTGCTTTGTGTCCCGAAGGAAAGGTTCATCTCTGAACCGGTCACGCGCATTCTAGCCTAGGTAAGGTTCCTCGCGTATCATCGAATTAAACCACATGCTCCACCACTTGTGCGGGCCCCCGTCAATTCCTTTGAGTTTCACCCTTGCGGGCGTACTCCCCAGGTGGGATACTTAACGCTTTCGCTAAGTCACTAACTGTATATCGCTAGCAACGAGTATCCATCGTTTACGGCGTGGACTACCAGGGTATCTAATCCTGTTCGCTCCCCACGCTTTCGTGCCTCAGTGTCAGTACCAGCCTAGTCAGCTGCCTACGCAATCGGGGTTCTGGATGGTATCTATGCATTTCACCGCTACACCATCCATTCCGCCAACCTCGTCTGGACTCAAGCCTTGCAGTATCCATGGCAGTTCTCTCGTTAAGCGAGAGGCTTTCACCACGGACTTACAAGGCCACCTACGCACCCTTTAAACCCAATAAATCCGGACAACGCTTGCACCCTCCGTATTACCGCGGCTGCTGGCACGGAGTTAGCCGGTGCTTATTCCTCAGGTACCGTCAGTGTACCACGCATGGTCTTTTTCTTCCCTGAGAAAAGCCGTTTACAACCCAGAAGGCCTTCATCCGGCACGCGGCATGGCTGGGTCAGGCTCTCGCCCATTGCCCAATATTCCCTACTGCTGCCTCCCGTAGGAGTCTGGCCCGTATCTCAGTGCCAGTGTGGGGGATCACCCTCTCAGGTCCCCTAGACATCGTCGCCTTGGTGGGCCGTTACCCCGCCAACAAGCTAATGTCACGCAACCCCATCCTTGACCAATAAATCTTTACCAATTGCCTGATGCCAGGCTGTTGGTTTATGCGGTATTAATCCGCCTTTCGGCGGGCTATCCCCCAGTCAAGGGCAGGTTGGTTACGCGTTACGCACCCGTGCGCCACTAGTGGTATTGCTACCACCCGTTCGACTTGCATGTATTAGGCCTGCCGCTAGCGTTCATCCTGAGCCAGGATCAAACTCTCCATTGTAAAATTACTTGCTACTCTCTTCGAAAAGAGAGCCATGTCGAGTGCTGATCCGACCCGTATTAACGAGCTATTATTCGTTTGTTACGCTTGGTTGGTTTCAAAGCCGAAGCTCGAAAACCGCTTACCAAATTTGTCAATTCCAATCATTCAAAGAACGTGTGCTCTCGTCGTTTCGAGAACCGTGTGCTAGCCAGGCTAGCGGGGTGTTTTAGTTAGTCTGTCCGGGCTTCCATTCGAAGCGGGATGCAAAGGTAAACAACCTTTTCTGTTTAACAAGCGAAAAGCGAAATAATTTTGAAGCTTTCGTTTTCGTCTGCCTTACTTGTTTTCCCCTTCCGTTTGAAGCGGGATGCAAAGGTAAGTAACTTTTCTGCTGCTTTCCAAATCCGGTTTCGAAGTTTTTTTCGAAGCGGGTTGGGCTTGTTTCACTCTCAAGCGCTTCCGGTTGAAGCGGGTTGCAAAGGTAAGCAACCTTTTTCGTTTCGCAAGCGAAGTAGGAAATTTCTTTTTTGAACTTTTCCGTGCTGCTTGCTGGCTTCCGGTCGAAGCGGGTGGCAAAGGTACGCTTTTCTTTTCTTCGTTTGCAAGCCCGAAAACAACTTTTTTTTCGGATTGTACCCGGCTTCCGGTTGAAGCGGGCTGCAAAGATAGTAGAACCTTTCCCAGATTTCCAACTTCTTTTTCAAAACTTTCTCCAGGAGCCTCTCAGCTGCTTGCCCTGCCGCGTTCCGGTTTGGGAGTGCAAAAGTGCGACTCTTCTCCCCTATTTCCTAACCCGTACAGCAAATAATTGATGGAAACAGGTACTATCAAGCTTAGGGAAGCTGAACGATACCCTCATCAAAACTGACTAACAGCACTTTACACCCTTCTCGCATAACCTGACTATTTTCGAGGAGAAGCAAAAACTAGCGGACTACTTCCTTAGCGAAGAGTTCTGACAGATCTGGATGGTGCGTGCGGGGGCGCCTGGCCTCGTATTGATAGAGTACCTGCCCCAATGCTTTCAGGAAAGGCAGTCCGATGGATTCGTATTCATAAGCGCCATCGTTGAGGATACCATCCTGGTTTACGTAGAGCACTGCACTGAGCAAAAACTCGCTTTGGTGTGTGGAATCGGCGAAATAGGCCACATCGGATAGGTAGCCATGCGACATCCCTACTATATTATATAGGTGTAAGCCGGGCTGAGTTGGCTGGTTGCGCTGGCGGCCGTAGTAGAGATACTTCTTATAAGCATCGAAATAAGCGCGGCTTTGATAGCGCGAGAAACCCGAGCCGTGGGGCGTACTGTGCAGATAATAGCGCAGGAAGGCATAATCATCGGGGGTGAGCTGGAAACGCTGGGCGGCCGGGGTGGCTTCGGGGAACAGAACAGCCTTGAGCATATCCGTCACGTTCTGTAGCGGCAGGTAGTTGGCAGTAGTGAAATCGTAGGGTTGATAGATGATGCGGCCTCCGGCCTGGTAGCCGCGGCCTTTTCGGATGTTGCCTAATGGCAAGGGGAAAGAATGTAGGTTAAAGGCGGCGGGCTGTTGATAGATAACCTGCCCCGTGGTGGCATTGAGGAAAGTTATAGGATTGGTATGGCGGTTGGCGGCCGTATCACAGGGAGCAAAGCGGCGGGTGATGCGTGCCTGTGGGTAACCTAACTCCCACAAACGCGCATTGAGCGGGCGCTGCCCCAGGAATTCGTAGAGCCGGTTATAGGCTACGTTGTCGCTGACGAGCAGCATGCGCTTGATGTAGTTGCCGACTGTGTTTACCTGGTCGGAGTCGGCGGTAGGAATATATGGCGCGGGGGTCTGGCAACGGAAGGCGGTGCCGGTGGCCATAGGTGTGCGACGGGTGAGGCCGGGTTGGTGCAGGCGGTTCAGCTTTTCCAGAGCCAAGGCAGCCGTGGGCAGCTTCACCAGGCTGGCGGGGTTGAAGTACTGCCGGGCATTGAGGTGGTAATCGTACTGGGTGAAGTGCGGGCGGTTCTGCGCGTCGCGGTTAACTTGGGTATAGATGATCTGTAGCTCATACTTATCGGCGTGGGTTACCACTTCCGCTAAGCGGGCATCGCTGTGAAGCAGGCTGTCGAGCAACTGCCGGTTGACTCTTTGTAGTACCAGGGAACCTGGAGGAACCGGAGATTTAGAAGGGCTATTGAAAGTACTCCCTATATATAGGAGTAGCCACAATAGGAATGGACGAAAAGCTAGCGGCATAAACATTCCGGAAAGGGATAATGGAACCGAGGACCAGTACGGCAATAGATCCTTACGCAAGCACGGTATCCCACTACTCTCCTGCTGGCATTAAATAACAAAAAGAGGCTGCGGCAACCATGCCACAGCCTCTTTTCTTTTGCTGCCGGATTTGCGCAGCCTACTCCTATATATATAGTGTAGGCCGAAAGCTATTCCGCTACCGTTTTGGTGCGGCGGGCTAATAGCAGGTTGGAGTCGTTTTGCCGCCAGTTGTAGCCGGTACCGAAGGGCAGCGGGCGGGGCCGGTGCACCGAATCGGTATAAACCTGGGTTAGCGTGGGCTGATAATGCTTGGCGAAAAGGTTGATGGGGCGCTTATAGGTGCCGTAGTAGGTGAATTGCCAGTCGGAAGCGGGGAAGTATTTCATGGCAATGCCCGAATCATCCTGTAAGATAAAGTTGCTGCGGTCCAGAATCAGGTTGCGCACTTTGCTGAAATAGGGCTTGTGCATGAGGTAAGTAGCCGATTTGATGTAGGTGACTACCGGCCCAAGCGTGCGCACATACTGCAGTATAGCGTCTTTCGTCGTGCCCAGCTTCCAGTCGCTAAGGTCGGCGGAGAAGTAGTACACGGTTTTCTCCTGGCCTTTGGCATCGCGCAGCTTCATTTCTACGCCGGGAATGATTTTGGGACCGGGCCGATGGATGGTCATGGTATCGGCTTCCGACATCTGCCCCTGAGTATTCAGCTGGAGGTAGCGAATATCAGTTACCTGGTTGCCGGTGCGCGTGGCGAAAAGCATCATCAAAGGCAAAGCCCCATCCAGCTCCACTGATTTGAGGTCGACGGCCATATCATTAGTGCGGAAAAAGCTAAAGTTGAGCACCGACCACAAAGAGGCTTTGATGGCGCTGAACAGCTTAGGATTTTCCAGGGTGCTGCGGCGGGGCACTGTGCCTACTGGCTCCAGCCCTACCAATACATAGGTTTGGGCCGTGGGAAACATGGTATAGGCATTCAGCAAATCGGGCCCGCTAAAGGGGTAGAACACGGTGGAGCTGCTGCGGCGTACGGAATCCAGCTCGGTGGCGGCCCACTGCTGAATACGGTTGGTGCGGGTGTTGTGATAGTTGGTCCAGCTTTTATCGGCATCGGCGGCAAATGCCTGCCAGGCAGGAAGGGCCGTAAGTGGGCGCAGGTCGCTGCGCTGGCTTACGGGCTGGCCGGCCAGATAGGCCGCTACATCCTGCACAGCGGTAGTATCCGGGGCGGGTGCCGCAACGGTTGGAGCCGTTGTAGTGTCAACGGGAGCTGCCGAGGCGGGCTTCGCTGGTTCGGTGGCAGTGGTTTTTTGCTCAGAGCAGGCAGTCAGCGCGACGAAGAGGAAGGGAGCCAGAAGCCTAGAAAGGGAAATGCGCATGCGGGAGTACTTAGGAAGAAAAAACGAATGGGGCGGCAAGTTAGCTTTTCAGCTTTTTCACTCCTTATATATAGAGTGCATTGGAACATCGGCGTTTGGCTTCTTCGCCGGGCGACTAACGCCTTTATAGACCAACAGGCCCAGCAACACCGTGGCCAACCCGTACAGGGACTCCATTGGTTTATCGCGCAGCAGAAAAAGGAGCGTCCAGCCGCTTAAGCCCAAAAAGAGCAGGGGCGTAATGGGGTAGCCCCAGGCCCGATAAGGCCGGGGCAGCGCCGGGTGCTTCCAGCGGAGGATAAACAGCCCCAGCACGGTGAGAAATGTGAAAAGGCTCAATACAAAGCCTGCGTATAAAAGCACCTGCTCAAAAGTGGCCGTCAGAATAAAGACCAGGGTGAGCAGGGTTTGCAGCAGCATGGCCCGGACCGGTATGCCAGCCCTACTGACGTGCGCCAAAGTGCGCAGGCCGGTGAGGTCCTCCCCCATTACCTGCACAATGCGGGGCCCGGCAAAAATCATGGAGCTTACGGTGGATACCAGCAGTACCGCAATAACGCCGCCCATCAGGCGGCCAATAACGGGACCGAACAGGGAATTGGCGGCCACGAAACCGACTTCTACCTGACCTGCCAAAGTATTGAGCGGGGTGGAATACAGGAACACGAAATTCAGCCCTATATATAATAGGAGTACCACGGCGGTACCGATCAGCAAAATGCGCGGCAGATTCCGTTGCGGATCGGCCACTTCGCCCGTCATATACACGGCGGCATTCCAGCCGGAATAGGCATACGACACATAAATGAGGGAAACGGCAAAGGCCGGGCTCAACACTTCCTGCCAGCCCAGCGCACTGGGGCTAAAGGATAAGGGCTGTGGGGTAGCGGCCAGCAGCCCGGCGCCAATAAAACCAACCAAAACCAGCACTTTGATGGCCGTAATCAGCACCTGCAGGCGGCTGCCAGCCTGCCTGCTGCTGGCGTGCACTGCCGTAAGCAGCAGGACCACCATCACCGATAGCACCTGCGGCTGCACCGAGGGCCATACATTTTGCGCATATTTTCCCAGAGCCATTGCCGCCAGCGCCGTGGGAGCCGCAAACCCAACCGTAGCCGATACCCAACCGGACAGAAAGCCTACCGCGGGGTGGTAAATCCTGGAGAGATAGTGGTACTCGCCGCCCGAGCGGGGCATGGCCGCGGCCAGTTCGCCATAGCTTAGCGCCCCGCATAAGGCAATGAGTCCGCCCACCGCCCACAACATCAGCAGCGCAAACCCGCTTTTGAGGCCCAGTATCTGAAACCCTAGGCTGGTAAACACGCCGGTGCCCACCATATTGGCAATAACAATGGCAATGCCCGTGATGACACTGATTTTGTAAGCGGCTTTTTGGGGTTGCGTCATAAGAGCTATTTACCGGCAAAGATGCAAAGTTGCTTTTTGCCGATGCAGAAGTACCCTGCTGCGGGGCCATGCAAACCTCAGCAACGCAAAAAGCCCCTGCCGTTTTATAACGCCAGGAGCTTTTAGATGACCTCGCCAGGAAAATTTCCGACGAATCAGGCTTTCGGACGCTTGTACAGCGGTACCGTGCTGCAGGGCTCACCATACATAATGCTGCTGGCAACCGGCAGAAGTTTCTGCATAATAGCCACGTAAGCATACGTAGGCACGGGTTTCTCACCACAGCCTTTTACCACCATTTTTGCATCCCGGTACTGTTCAGCATCAATGCCCGCAATGGCTTCCTGAAACAGCTCCTGCTCCAAGGATTCCAGGTTGCCGAACACATACCGATGCGCATGGCCCTGCAGCTTGGAAGCCAGCAGCATGTACGCCCAAGTAGGTACAATAGCATCGGCGGAGCAGATAATGGCTACGTTCTTGCCGTCGTACTGGCTCCAGTCGTGGGTTTTGATGAACTCGCGGAAATCCTTTTCCCGCAGCATTAAGCCGTGGAACAGGTTTTCCTTGATATCATATACCACCCGCTCACCGGGATGAATAAATTCTTCCAGATTGAGCGTAGTGAGGGCACTTTGCGTGACGCGGTTGATAAGGGTGTCTTCCATTATATAGCTGATAGACGTTAGAGGAAAGATTTTTTGACAGCTTGCCTCCTGGTGCTAAGCCTTAGGCCTGGGGGTAGTGGTGTATACTTCTTTTAAGTAGAACGGCTCGTAGTAGGCCACATCCCGGAAGTCCTGCTCCCGGAAAGCCTGCACGGCCAGCGCCCCTACTGCCACCGCAGATGGCTGAATATCCGACAGAAAATCGGCGTGGGCATTACCGGCCACCAGCGGCTGAAACTTAACGGCGCCGTTACCAAAGCATAACAAGCGGTGGTGTGCTAATTGTTCGGCCAGCGTGGTTTCCTCCAGAATCAGTGGTGTGGGGGCCAGCACTTCCTGGCCTTCGTGGGTGTAGAGCGCGGCATATACTTCCATACGACGGGCATCCAGCATGGGACAAAAGAGGTATTGCTCCGGCCGGGCCGTGTAGGAAGCTACCTGATAAGCCAACGCCTGCAGGGTGCTGATAGCTACCAAAGGAATTTCCAGCGCGAAGCAGAGGCCTTTTGCTGCGGCCGCTCCTATGCGCAAACCGGTGTAGGAGCCCGGCCCATCAGAAACCGCCACGGCCGCCACATCCTGCAACGTGTACTGGCAGTTTTCCAGCAGCTGATTCACCAGCACGCTCAGGTGCGAGGAGTGCGACTTCTCCAACCGCAGTTCCGACTGCCCCACCAGGCTACCATCGGCTACCCGGTGCAGGGCCACGGAGCAAATGGAGGATGAGGTTTCGAGGGAGAGAATGAGAAAAGACATAAGCAGCGAAAACGGAGGAGAACAACTTCTCTCACAGAATGAAAAAAGCAGACTCATAAGGAGTCTGCTTTTCATTACAAAGGTATAACAAACCTTACTTCGTACCGGCACTCTTCATAGCGCTGGCCGCTTTGCCGCCGGGCTTAAGCAAGGCCGCATAGCGGTTGGGCTCATTCAGCACCTGCACGGCGGCCAGAATATTGGGGTCATCATCAAAGCTGGCTTCAATGCTGCCTTTCTGGAAGTAGTAGCGCGACACAATTTCCTGCTCCAGAAACTCCCGGATTTCGGGCTTAAAGCGAATCAGGTCGTTGCTTTTGTTGGTGGATACTTTCCGCCGGATGGCTTCCAGTTCGTTCTTCACGTCGTCGTAGTGCTTTTCCTCCTTGGCTTTCTTCACTACATCGGCCAGGCTTTTCTCTACCTCGGTGCTGTAGCTGATGTCTTTGCCCTGCAGAAACTGAATAAATTTCTGGTACTCGGCATCGGAAAGCTTGAAGTCGCGGGCTGGTGGAATGCTGGTATGCTCGGCGCGGTAGCGCGTGGCATAGTCGAAGACGTAATTTTTCTGCAACAGCAAGCGGGTGATTTCGGCCACATCCTGCTCCTGTACTTCCACATCCGGCGCTACTCCGCCACCATCAAATACGGTGCGGCCGGTTTGGGTTTTGAAAGCAGTGCGCAGGGAATCGGGGAATTTGCCCAGCGAGCCATCATCGGCGCGGTGCGAATAGTCGATTTCCTGAATGCAGCGGCCGCTGGGAATGTAGTATTTGGCGGTGGTTACCTTCAGCTGGGAGTTATAGCTGAGCGGGCGCGTGGCCTGCACCAGGCCTTTGCCGAAAGTACGCTCCCCTACCAGCACGGCCCGGTCGTAGTCCTGCAACACCCCCGACACAATTTCGGAAGCCGAGGCGGAACGGTTGCTGGTGATAATGGCAATGGGTATCTGGGTATCCAGCGGCGTATCCAGGGCCTTATAGGTCTTATTCCACTCGGTTACTTTGCCTTTGGTGCTGACAATATCGAGGCCTTTATCCACAAACAGGTTGGAGATATTCACCGCCTCGTTCAGCAGTCCACCGGGATTGTCCCGGATATCGAAGACAATTTTCTTGGCGCCCTGCTCTTTCAGCTTGCTTACCGCCAGCCGAACTTCCTTGCCGGCGTCAACCGTAAAGCCGGCCAGCTGGAAATAGCCAATATCACTGGTGAGCATGCCATAGTAAGGCACGTTGTCTACCTGAATCTTGTCGCGGGTGATGTTCACTTCTACCGGCGCATCCTGCCCGTAGCGGGTCACCATCAGCTTGACCTGCGAGTTGGCCTGCCCCTTCAGCAGCTTGCTGATATCGGAGTTGGTTTTTTTCTCGAGGCTCACGCCGTTGATGTTCAGGATTTCGTCGCCGGGCAGCAGGCCGGCTTTCTGGGCCGGGTAGCCCTCATACGCTGCCTGCACAACAGTCTTGTTGGCCCGCTTCACCACTACGGCCCCAATGCCGCCGTACTGGCCGGTGGTCATGGTGCGGAAATCCTCGATATCGTCTTCGGGAATGTAATTGGTGTACGGGTCCAGGGACTTGAGCATGGCGTCAATCCCGGTTTTCACCAGCTTGGAAGGCGGCACCTCGTCTACATAGTAGGTATTCACCTCCTTAAACAAGGTGGCGAAGATGTCGAGGTTCTTGGCAATTTCGAAGTAGCGCTCGTTGTCGGACGCTGACCGAAAGGATACGAGGAGAGCAGCGCCTCCAAGCAGAAGACCGGCAGCAATAGATTTTTTACGCATAGACTGAGCAGGTAGCAAGTAAACAACCCTACGAACCAGACACCGCGCCGCCCTGCGGCGTTGCATCTGTCAACAAACGCTCTAGCCCTGAAATTAATTTTTTTTCGACCAGCGTAAAAGGCTTTTTTTCCTTGCCGGTATAAATAATGGCCAGCAGGCCCACGCTATGGCCTCCTGCTGCCTCCGTGAGGCGAAATTTATTTAACCGGTAGGCTTCGCGCATCAGGCGCTTGAAGTAGTTCCGGTCAACGGCCCGCTTAAAGTTGCGCTTGGATACACTTACCAATACCTGCGGCGGCGCAGTAGTAGCGGCGGGGACAGGCAGCCATATCAGCCGCAGGGGGTATAAACCAAAAGAAGAACCCCGCGCGAATAGCTCATCAATGAGCTTCTTTCGGCACAAGTGTTCTTCTTTCGAAAACGAATAAGAGCGCGCCCCCGACGTAGTATCATCCATGGGTGGGGGCAAAGCGGCGGCAGCCGTCAGCGGTTTAGCGCTTATGACGGCCTTCGTCGGATACGCTGATGCGCTTGCGACCTTTGGCACGACGGGCTGCCAGCACACGGCGGCCATTGGCGGTTTCCATGCGCGAGCGGAAACCGTGCTTATTGCGGCGCTTGCGCTGCGAAGGCTGAAAAGTACGTTTCATGATATGTGAAGTGACTCAGTAACAGGTAAGGCCGGCAAAGGTACGCCCTTGTTTTGAAAATGGCAATGCTTCTACCGGCTTTTTGCAGCATTAGCGCAAACAAGTTCCCCGGCATGCCGGAAAAGTCCCTCACAAAAGTACTACTATCTGCCGGGCAAACCCGTAAGTAAGCCCGCGTTTATCAGCCGGATAGGCGTACCTTTACTCCTGATTTTCTGCCCTGCCGCCCCCACGCTTACATGATTCACTATTACGTTTCGTTTGAGAACCCGCTCACGTTCTACGCGCAGGTTCAGATAACCTTTGAAGTACCCGATACGGCCTCTGGCGCGCTGGAATTGCAATTACCCGCCTGGCGGCCGGGCCGCTACGAGCTGCAGAATTTCGCCCAGAAAATACAGCGGGTGGTGGTAGAAGATGCCACTTCCAGTGAGCTCCTCTCCTACCGCAAGCTTACCAAAGACCGGTGGGAAGTAAGCGGCGCGGCTGGTCGCACCGTGCGGGTACGCTACAATTTCTACGCCCACCAGATGGATGCCGGCGGCTCCTGGCTGGATGAAACCCAGCTCTACCTGAACGGGGTGCAGTGCCTGATGTACGTAGAAGGGCGGCAGGAGGAAACCTGTCAGCTGACGCTGGGCCTGCCTACCGGCTGGCAAATTGCCTGCGGCCTCCCGCAAAGCGGCCCCAACACGCTCCAGGCCCGCAGCTTCGACCATTTAGTGGACTCTCCCCTGATTGCCAGCCCTACGCTGGTGCATCAAACCTACCAAGTGCAGGGTATTCCCTTCTACGTTTGGATTCAGGGTGAATGTACGCCGGACTGGTCCCGCATTCTGCAGGACTTTGCCGCTTTCACCGAAGAGCAGCTAACCCTATTCGGGGGCTTTCCGGTGTCAGACTATCATTTCCTGAATGAGATTCTGCCTTATAAGCACTACCACGGCGTAGAGCACGGCAACTCCACCGTAATTACGCTGGGTCCTGCGGAGCTGCTGATGACGGAAGGGCTATACAAGGAGTTTTTGGGCGTGAGCTGCCACGAGCTGTTCCATACTTGGAATATCAAGAGCATTCGGCCCGCCGAGATGCAGCCGTACGACTACGCCCGCGAGAATTACTTCCGCACCTGCTACATAGCTGAGGGCATTACCACCTACTACGGTGAGTATCTGCTGGCCCGCAGCGGCGTCCGCACTGTGGAGCAGTATTTCCAGGAGCTGAACACGGTGCTGCGCAAGCATTACGACGATTACGGCCGCTACAACCTTTCCCTGGCCGATGCCAGCATGGACCTTTGGCTGGATGGCTACAAGCCCGGCGTACCCGACCGCAAAGTATCCGTGTACCACAAAGGGGCTTTGGTGGCCATGCTGCTCGACCTCACCATCCGGAACGTCTCCCAGCACCAGCGCAGCCTGGATGATGTGATGCGCCGCCTATGGCAGGAGTTTGGCCAGCCAGGCATTGGCTACACTGAGCAGGACTACATGCGCGTGGTAACTGAAGTAGCCGGCCAGGATATGCAAGCCTATTTCTCCGACTACGTGTACGGCACCGCCGCGCTGGAAGAGCCGCTGGCGGAGGCCCTGGCTACCGTAGGCTGTATGCTGCTGATCGAAGAAAATCCATCAGCCTCCGAAGGCACTTTTGGCTTCCGGACGGTGGTGAAAAACGAGCGGACCGAGGTTACCGACATTTTACCCGGCTCACCGGCTGCGGCGGCGCTGACCGTAGACGATGAGATTGTGGCCGTGAATGGCCGCCGCGTAGCGATGAACTTACAGTCCTTGCTTTCCGCCAACCAGGAAATGCAGTACCAAGTGTCCGTATTCCGGCAGAGCAAGCTGCTGACGGTTACGCTGCAGGCCCAGCCGGAGCAGCGCTACTGGCAGAAGCTTACGGTAGAGAAGCGGCCGGATGCCACCCCCACCCAGCAGGCCAGCTTCCGGCAGTGGCTGAAGCAGGATTTTTAAGCACTGGCTCTCGATCCTATGATGCCATCTGTACGCATCCTTTCGTCGGGGCTGGCGCTGAGTATGCTGGCGGCGTGCTCCCTGCGGGTACAACCCCAGGAGCACGCCAAGCCCGAGCCCAGCGGCGCCTCTCTCAAGCGCGCGGAACCCCGCCCCATCTACCGCTGGGCCCACCTAGACACCCTCACGCTGGAAGGTGGCCGGGTGCTGAAGCTGTACCCCGCGCCTACGTCCGTCTACAACCGCCTGCCCGACCCTGCGTGGCTGGTGGCGGCCACGGCCGCGGAAGATGACGGCGAGCTGGATATATCCGTGGAAGAGCAGCGCCGCCTGCGCACGGCGGGCCCCACCGTCCGCCGGGTGGGCCGCAGCCTGCTGCTGCGTACCAGCAGTGGGGCCACCGTGCGCCTCACGGATAATCCGGCCGAAGACTATGACACCAATATTGCTTTTGAGTACGTGGCTTCCCTTCCCAGCATTGGCCAATGGCTGGTGTCGGTGCATTTGTATGAAGGGGGATATTACATGCTCGTGAGTCAGCACACGGGCCGCCGTACCAAAGTCTGGAGCCCGCCGGTTATATCCCCGGACGGGCAGCATTTTGTGTGCGGCAACTCCGATGTGCTGGCCCGCTACGAGCCCAGCGGCCTGCAGGTATGGGAAGTGCAGGGCCAGAAGCTGCGGCTGCTCTGGCAGCGCCAAACGGAGTGGGGCCTCAGCCAGCCGCGCTGGCTCGATAACCGCACCATCCTGTTCGGGCAGGATTACTTCGACAATGGCGATGTGGATACCCGCGTGATGCGCCTGGCCGTGGTGCCGTAGCTTTTGCAGATTATCAAACATAAAAAAGCCCCGTCAGGATTACTGACGGGGCTTTTTTTGATAAGGCTATAAGCCGGTATTAGTGGCGCGAGTCGCCACCTTTGCCCACTTTGCTGTTGCCGTCCACCGACATAGGCTTGTTGCCTTGCGGGTTGCTGCGGATATGGGCGTTTTTGCCGGGGTCTTTGCCTTGGGTATTACCATCGGTGGTATTACCGTGCGTAGACACGTTGCTCACGTTGGGGTTCTGAACCTGGGTGCTTTTCTTCTTGGTATTGGCAGCGGGGTTCACCGACGTTTTCTGGTTGGCGAGGTCCGATTCTTTCTTATTCATGGCACTGACTGTTAAAGTGAATGACTATTCCTTCTACCGTACCATTTGTAAAAGGTTGCCAAAAATCAGGGCATAAAAAAACCCTGACCGGTGCCTAAAAGGCCGGTCAGGGTTTTCCGTTGGCTGATTCCTCAGCCCGGTAATTCTGGTTACACCGTAGCCACAGGCATCACGCTCACCAGATCGGCAAACTGCTGCTCGCGGGCTTCCACTTCCTTATCCGTGAGGTGCAGCAAACGCTCGGTGCCAAACTTCTCCACGCAGAACGAGGCCATGGCCGAGCCATGAATGACGGCGCGCTTCATGTTATCGAAGCTGATATCGTCGGTAGCGGCCAGGTAGCCGATAAAGCCGCCCGCGAAGGTGTCGCCGGCGCCGGTAGGGTCAAATACTTCCTCCAGCGGCAGTGCTGGGGCAAAGAAAATCTTGCTCTTGTGGAAGAGCAGCGCGCCGTGCTCGCCTTTCTTGATGATGAGATACTTGGGACCCATGGCCATGATTTTGCGGGCCGCCTTCACCAAAGAATACTCACCGGAAAGCTGGCGGGCTTCTTCATCATTGATGCTGAGCACGTCTACCATTTCAATGGTGCTGATGAGCTCATCCAGAGCCACATCCATCCAGAAGTTCATGGTGTCCATCACAATGAGCTTGGGGCGGTTCACGAGGCGCTGAATAACGAGGCGCTGCACCTGCGGGGCCAGGTTGCCCAGCATCAGGTATTTGCAGTCCTGGTAAGCATCCGGAATAATGGGGTCGAAATCGGCCAGCACGTTCAGCTCCGTCACCAGCGTCTCGCGCGAGTTCAGGTCATTAGCATACTTACCCGACCAGAAGAATGACTTCTCCCCTTCCTTGATTTGCAGACCTTCGGTATCTACTCCGTGCTTTTCCAGCAGGCTGATATCTGACTGCGGAAAGTCGTCGCCGACCACGGCTACCAGTTTCACAGGCTTCAGCGAGTAAGACGCCGACAGCGAGATATAGGTAGCAGCGCCGCCAATAATCTTGTCGGTTTTGCCGAAGGGGGTTTCCAGCGCATCAAACGCCACGGAGCCGATAACAACCAGACTCATAAGAAGGAGGGATAAAGTGAGGCCTGCAAGAGTGCATTGCCGGGGCAACGCTCTAATCAACAAAAAAGTCCCCGGAAATTTCTCTCCGGGGACTTCCATTGGGGTAAATAATGGGGCTCGAACCCACGACCTTCGGAATCACAATCCGACGCTCTAACCAGCTGAGCTATATCTACCAGGTTGGTAATGGAGCGACAAAAGTAACGCCTAAAGCAGAAATTACAAGCGTTTCCGGTAGATTTTTTTCTGGTTTGCTGATTGCAAAAGCCTAGTAAGCTGACCCTCTGTGACTCTTTCCGCCGGTATTCCCCGTACCTTTGCAGATTCAAAAGCATTTTACTGATTATGTCTGATTCGCCCCAGCCGGCAGCGTTTGCCGATTTCAAGCTCAACAAGCAATTGCTCACGGCCGTAGCCGAAGCGGGCTTTGAGCACCCTACGCCCGTGCAGGAGCAAACCATTCCGCTGCTGCTGGCGGGCCACGACGTGCTAGCCATTGCCCAGACCGGCACCGGCAAAACCGCCGCTTTCGGCCTGCCGCTGCTCATGAAGGTGAAATACGCGCAAGGCGTAAACCCAAGGGCCCTGATTCTGGCCCCTACCCGCGAGCTGGCCATGCAGCTGGAAAGCCACCTACGCAAGATGGCCGTGCACACCGACCTGCGCATTTTCGCCATTTACGGTGGACTAGGCCCCAAAACCCAGATTGAAACCATTGCCAAGGGCGTAGACATTCTGATTGCCACGCCCGGCCGCCTCATGGAGCTGTACCTGAAAGGCAACCTGGTGCTGAAGGAGATTAAAACCCTGGTGCTGGATGAGGCCGACAAAATGATGGATATGGGCTTTATGCCCCAGATCCGCCGCATTCTGGAGGTAATTCCAAGCAAGCGCCAGAATGTGCTGTTCTCTGCCACCATGCCGGATAAAGTATCGGTGCTCAGCGAGGAATTCCTGGAATTTCCGGTGCGGGTGGAAGTAACGCCGGCCGCCACCTCAGCCCAGAACGTGACCCAGTCCTTGTATGAGGTGCCCAACCTGCTTACCAAGATTAACCTGCTGGAATACCTGTTCCTGGATTGGGATGCCTTCCACCGGGTCATGATTTTCACCCGCACTAAGGAGCACGCCGAAAACGTGGCCAGCTTCCTGAAGCGCAAGTCCCACGGCGAGGTGCGCGCCATTCACGGCAACAAGGGTCAGAATGTGCGCATCAACGCCATGGAAGCCTTTAAAGCCGGGGAAATCCGCTTTTTGGTGGCTACCGATGTAGCCGCCCGCGGCATCGACGTGCCCCAGGTAAGCCACGTCATTAACTTCGACGTGCCGTTGATATATGATGATTACGTGCACCGCATTGGTCGCACGGGCCGCGCCCAGCATACGGGTGCCGCCATCACCTTCGCCAACGAAGCCGAAATGCACCACATGGCCCGCATTGAGGAGCTCATCAACCAGAAAATTCCGCTGCTGCCGCTGCCGCCGGAGGTAAAGGTGATGGAAACCCAGTTCGACGAGCAGCAGGGCATGGACCGGGAGATTGATGAGCGCCGCCGCCGCGACGACCCATCCTTCCTGGGTGCTTTCCATGAGCGCAAGGAATATGTAAAGCCCGGCGTAACCATTGACAAGCGCACCGGCAAAACCTATAAGGAAGGGCCTAACCGCAGCCAAAAGGGCAACAAAGCCAATCCTTCTAAAAAGACTGCCTCCAAGCCGGCCGTGAAAGCCGCCAAAGCCGCCATGGCCCGGGCCAAGCGTCGGAAGTAGATTGCAGACACACAAAAAAAGCCGCTCCGGATATCCGGAGCGGCTTTTTTTGTGTGTAAGATGCTTAATGCTGAAAGATGGCCAGGTGGCTGAACCTGACCGCCAACGAGGTAAACAGAAAGCCCCAGAAAATGGCGCTCCACAGCATGTGTACCATAATTTTAAAGCGAGGCACGTGCAGCTGGGTGGCAATAACGGTACCACCAATGGGGCTGAACAGAATAGGCGTGAGAAACGCAATGCCGCCCATGCCAAAGCGGGAATAGATCATGACGATGCGCCGGGAGCGTTTGGAAAACAACGGCTTACGCTTCTTAATCCTTTTTTGGCGCTGGTGCAGGGCCCAGGCCTTGCCAATGCTCGATATCAGAATAACGCTGGACATCATACCGGCTACGGTAAGGCCTACGGTGGCCATGTACGGCACTCCGGCGGCAACTCCCGCTACCGGGCCGCCGAAGAATTTTACCATGCTAAGCAGGAAAACAGAAGCGTATTTGAGAACGTGAGGTACCACGGATGTTTTCGGTGCGGAGAATGGAAATAGAAAGCTATTCTAGCGTCAACTAAAGATAACAGGTTGAGTCTGCCGGAATAGTTCCGGCAGATCATCTGATTGTAAATGATGTATGAACAGATGACAGGGGCTGATGGAGCCGCTTAGGGTAGGCTTTCAACCAACGGCTTTCGGCAATTTCCCTACAGCTTGCTGCCGTAGGAAAGGTCGCCGGCATCACCCAGGCCGGGCACGATGTAGGCCTGCTCATTCAGCCCTTCATCAATAGCCGCTACCCACAGCGTAGCTTCCGGAATTTCCCGTGTTACGTAGGCTACGCCTTCGGGGCTGGCAATAACGGCGGCAATGTGCACCTGCCGGGGCGTACCAAAGCGCAGCATGGCCCGGTAGGTCTGTACCAGGGACCTACCGGAGGCCAGCATAGGGTCGGCCAGAATCAGAACCCGCTCATCCAGGCTGGGGGCCGTGAGGTAGTCTACCTGCACCTGCACCTGCGAGGTGCCCTCAATGCGGTACGCCGCGGCAAAGGCGGAGGGAGACTGATCAAAGTAATTCAGAAAGCCTTGGTGAAACGGCAGCCCGGCGCGCAGCACGGTGGCCAGCACCGGGAAATCGTGGAGGTGCATGCTGCTGGACTGGCCCAGGGGCGTGCGCACCGTTTTGGTGGTGTAGCTAAGCTGGGAGCTGATGCGGTAGGCCATGATTTCGCCCAGCCGCTGCAGGTTGCGGCGGAAGCGCAGGGAGTCGCGCTGCACATCTACATCACGAAGCTCCGCCAGAAAGTGGTTAGCTACCGAGGGCTCAGCACAGACTACATGTACACGATTCAGATCGGGGGCAGACGTAGGATTCAACGCATCCATGAGAGATACCAGGGGTTTCGGGTTTGGGAGAGGGCAGCGTACGGCACCGCTGCGGCACCGAAGTTGGCGAAAAATCGGGCAATAGACGGTATCATGCCACCTTCGAAATCGAGAGTGAGCCCCACCGTTCCGGCATGATGCTGGATTATATAGTTGAGCAGCAGCAGCGGTGCACCCGCCTGCCGGCCGGATTCAGCCGCCGCGGCAAACAGGTAAATAAGCCGCTGCGGATGGGTGACGAAGAAAGCCCCGGCCAATAGCTCGTTGGTTTGGGGCGCGCGCACTTCCAGTATTTGCCCCAGGCCGCGGGCCTGTATCTCTGTTAGCAGTCTGGCTAGCCGGGCATACTCCTGCGGTTTGAGGCCGGCCGCCTGTCCGGCAGCTTCTGCCCGGAAAAGGGCAATCAGCTCCGCGGCGGATGCGGCTGGGGTTACCCTAAGCGGTAGAGCTTGCTCCTGGTTGCGGCGCAGGCGGCGCCGGTAGTCGGCCTCAAACCCGGCCAGCAGCGCCGGATAGTGCGGCGCCAGACTCAGCTGATAGGTGTAGCGTTCCTTCAAATGAAAGCCCGCCGGCGCGCTGGCCAGTTCCAGGCCGGTATGCAGTTGTTGGTAAAAACGGGCAAAACGGCCTTTGATCAGGGTAAGATAATCCAGCAGGTTGCGGTGCCGACTGCCCGCGGTAATAAGCAGCCCCAGCTGCTGGGTAAAGGGCGGCTGGTAGACTTCCCGGCCCCACGGCCGGCGCTTGATGGGCAGGGGCAACACCGACAGGTACGCTCCGCTGACTTCATCTACTTCCACCACCGCATCCCAGCGGCCGGTTGTAGCCGCCAGCCACCAGGAGTAGGCGTACGGCACCGGTTCCGTGGCGGCCGCCACGCAGGTATCCCAGGCAGGCAGGTCTAGTTGGGCATGAGGCAGATAGCGGAGCGACAAGGGATAAGGCGGTTTAGATAGCCCACAAGAGTACGCAATATGCCACACCGCGGCCAGGCAAACGGGGTAATGCGGAGAAAAACCAACTCCTTGCGCGTAACTGCGTAGGTTTGCGCCACTGGCTGCCGCGTTGGCAGCGCGGTTGTCCGCCTCTGTATGATACGACCTTTCCTGTTTTTGCTCGCTACCGGAACGCTGCTGGCGGGCCCGGCCAATGCTCAGGACACCTTATCCACCGCCCCCACGGCCTCCCCTACTGATACCACTACAGCTTCGCCCTGGCGGCTATACAACCAGCCCGTAGGGGCGCCACGCCGGGCCAAAGAGAAAGAGGTTGCTGCTCCTACTCCTGCACCAGCGGCCCCGGCAGCCCAGCCAGTAGTCCAGCCGCAACCAGTTCCCCAGCCCCAGGTGGCCTCGGTGCCTAGCACGCGCACCCTCCAGGGCACGACCTACGTGCCGCTTGATGCTGATATTTACCGCCTGATTGACCGCTACGCGGCCAAGTCCGGCTCCGATTCTTTGCAGGAGCTGCATACAGCCGTGCGGCCCTACCCACGCGCTATGGTGGCCCGCCTGGCCGAGCAGATGCTGCGCGACTCCGCCGCCGGCCTCTCCCGCGCCGACCGGTTTAACCTCCGCTACCTGCTGCGCGACAACTGGAACTACACCAGCCAGGCCGCAGCTGTAAATGAAAGCAGCCGCCCGGTGCTCAAGCATTTCTACCGCCGGCAGTCCGACCTGTATTCGGTGAACAACCCGGACTTCACCCTGCGCATCAATCCGGTGATAGGCGTGCAGCTGGGTAAGGATACCGATAGCGACGGAATCCGCTTCCTGAACACCCGCGGGGTGCAGGTAGAAGGCACTATTGATGAAAAGCTGGGCTTCTACACCTTCCTGGCCGATAACCAGACGGCCGTACCGGAATACGTGCGCCAGCGTATCATTCGGGATAATATTGTGCCGCATGAAGGTTTTTGGAAGCCGTTCAAAGACAAGCCCGGCCAGTACGACTTCCTTTCAGCCCGGGGCTACCTTACCTACGCAGCTTCTAAGCACATTAACGTGCAGCTGGGCCACGACCGTAACGTCATCGGCAACGGGTACCGCTCCCTGATTCTATCCGACTACGCTGCCCCGTATTTCTTTCTGAAGCTGAACACGCGCATCTGGAAGTTCAACTACCAGAACCTGTTTGCGGAAATGACGGCCGACAAGGCCAATGCCGATACTATTTATCAGAAGAAATACTTCGCCCTGCACCACCTCAGCCTCGACATCACCCCTAACTTCAATATAGGCGTGTTTGAGTCAGTGGTATTTTCCCGGGGCAAGGGGCGCTTTGAGCTGCAGTACCTGAACCCCATCATCTTCTACCGCAGCATAGAGCAGCAAATCGGCTCCCAGGACAACGCTTTGCTGGGTATGGATTTCAAGTGGAATATTGCCCATACCGCCCAGTTGTACGGCCAGCTGATGCTGGATGAGTTTGTGGTCAGCCAGGTACGCTCTGGCAACGGCTGGTGGGCGAATAAGCAGGCCTTCCAGCTGGGCGCCAAATACTTTGATGCTGCCGGCATCCGCAATCTGGATTTGCAGGCCGAGTTCAACTACATCCGCCCTTACACTTACGAGCACGAGGACAAGTTCCGCAACTATCAGCATTACAATCAGCCCCTGGCGCACCCCATGGGTGCTAACCTCTGGGAGATACTGGGGGTGGTCAGCTACCAGCCGCTACCGCGCCTGATGGTGGTGGGTAAAGGCTTCTTCTCGGAGCAGGGCCTGAATACCACCATCAATACCGATTTTCCGCCCTACACGCCCGTTACGATTAACTACGGGGGCAATGTGCTGCTGCCGTACACCACCCGCGTGCAGGACTTCAACAACCGCGTGGGCCAAGGTAACACCACCCATTTATTCCACGGCGACCTGACGGCTACCTATCAGCTGCGGCACAACCTCTGGATTGACGCTACCCAGATAGTGCGCCACCAGACTTCCCAGATTGCTACCCCGTTGGCTGGCACGGAAGCCTATTCGGCCCTTTCGCTCCGCTGGAACATTGCCCAGCGCGTGCACGAGTTTTAAGCCGCCATCCTCTTTCCGTTTATGCGCCACGACCCCGCCGCGCTGCTGCTTTTTCGGCCGGTCAATCAGCAGGAGCTGGATTTAATAGCCGCCGCCAACTGGCTGGCCTTTCCGCCGCGCCTGCCTGAGCAGCCCTTCTTCTACCCGGTGCTGCATGAGGCCTACGCCAGCCAGATTGCCCGCGACTGGCACGTGCCCTACTACGGCATCGGCTACGTGCTGCGCTTTGCCGTGGATGCCGATTACGCCGCCACCTTCCCGGTGCAGAACGTGGGCGGGCCCGAGCACGACGAGCTGTGGGTGCCGGCCGAAGAGCTGGCCGAGTTCAACCAGCATATTCTGGGGCAGATTGAGGTAGTAGCCGTGTTCAACGTGGAGTAGCACCGGAAGCGCGAAACGGCCGGGCCGCAATCGGAATCCGGGGGTTACCTTTGCAGCCTCCATGAAGACCTACCTCCGCATTCTGCAGTACGCGCGGCCTTACGCCGATTTTCTGCCCTTCTACTTTCTCTACACCATCCTGGGCATCATTTTCAGCATTGGCAACTTTGCACTGATTATTCCCTTGCTGAAAGTGCTGTTTGACAAGACGGGCAAGGTGCAGATGAACGCGCCGGACCACCTCCCCGGCTTCGCCCCCACCCTCGATTACGTTACCGGCACCTTCAACTACTTCTTTGCGCACGTTATTGCCACGCAGGGTAAGATGGGGGCTTTGCTTTTTGTGTGCCTGGTACTGGTGGTGTCGGTGTTTTTCAGCAACGTATTCCGCTACCTGAGTTTGCGGCTGGTAGCCCGGGTGCGGGCCCGCGTTATCCGCAACATGCGCCGGGCGCTCTACCACCGCGTTATTCAGCTGCAGCTGGGATACTTCGCCACCGGCCGCAAAGGTGATTTGATGTCACGCTTTACCAACGATGTACAGGAGGTGGAAGGCTCCGTGGTGAATACCCTCACGGCCGTCATCCGTGACCCACTGACCATTGTGGCCTTCTTCGCGGTACTGTTTTACATGTCGTTTAAGCTCACCCTGTTTACGCTGGTGCTGCTGCCGATATCCGGGGGAATTATTGCCAGCCTGGCCAAGCGGCTCCGCTCCCAGGCCAAAACCAGCCAGAGCACGCTGGGCTCTATGCTTTCCGTGATTGATGAGACGCTGGGCGGCATCCGCGTGATTAAAGCCTTCAATGCGCAGGACTACATCAAGGAGAAGTTTGAGCAGCAGAACGACCTGTACGCCAAAACCTCGCGCCGCATTGATAATACCCGGGACCTGGCTTCTCCCTTCTCCGAGTTTGCCGGAGTGCTGGTAGTTGCGGGCCTGATTTACTTTGGCGGCACCCTCATTCTGGGCGGTAATTCTGATCTGGAAGGTGAATCGTTTATCACCTATATCGTACTGTTTTCGCAGGTGCTCACGCCGGCCAAAGCGCTGTCGTCGGCGTTTGGCAACATTCAGCGCGGCTTGGTGGCCGGCGAGCGGGTACTAAGCATTATTGATACGGAGCCGGTGATTCGGGACAAGCCCGATGCGCAGCTGCTGCCCGCTTTTGAGAAGGAAATTGAGCTTCACAACCTGCAGTTCACCTACGGCGACCAGCCCGTTCTGCAGGACATCAACCTTATTATTCCTAAAGGCAAAACCGTGGCGCTGGTGGGACCCTCGGGCGGCGGTAAATCCACGCTGGCTGACCTGCTTCCCCGCTTCTACGACCCCACCGGTGGCCAAATTCTGATTGATGGCCACGACGTGCGCGACTGCACCATTCACTCCGTGCGCGACCAGATGGGCATCGTAACCCAGGAAAGCATCCTGTTTAACGATACCATCTTCAACAACATCCGCTTCAACCAGACGCAGGCCACCGAAGAAGAAGTGATGAACGCCGCCCGCATTGCCAATGCTCACGAGTTCATTATGAGTACCCCGGAAGGCTACCAGACCATCATCGGCGACCGGGGCACGCGCCTTTCTGGCGGGCAGCGGCAGCGCCTGAGCATTGCGCGCGCCGTGCTGCGCAATCCGCCTATTCTCATTCTGGATGAAGCTACTTCCGCCCTCGATACTGAAAGTGAAAAGCTGGTGCAGGAAGCGCTGATGCGCCTGATGCAGAACCGCACCTCCCTGGTTATTGCCCACCGCCTGAGTACCGTGCAGCACGCCGATGAGATTGTAGTGCTGCAGCACGGCCGCATTGTAGAGCGCGGCACCCACGATGAATTGCTGCAGCGCGGCGGCCTTTACCAGCGCCTGAGCCAGATGCAAACCAACGTGGCGTTAGCCTAAGCCAACGCGGAACCGGGACTTTGCGTTTAGACGGGCGCTACGGCCCACAGTGCTGCTGAATTGGATATCTCCTATATTTAATTCGCCAAGCCACTGTGGCGGGCCATTGCTGTTCGTTTTATACTCTCTCTAAGCCCCTTTCCCATGCTTGCTCTCAAACGCCTCGTCACCATCCTGGTAATGGTGTATCTGCTCCTGGCGCTGCTATTTATTCTCAGCCCCGCAGCCCGTGAGGGGGTAGCCGGTGCCTTCGGTCTTAGCACGGACCTGAGTACATTTTATTGGGTTCTGTTTATTGTAGCAGTGGTGCTACTGGCTGTGCAGCTGCTGGTTGAAAACCTGGACAGCACCATGCTGCGCCGTAATATTTCCCAGCACGAAGGCAAAATCAACGAGCTGAAAGCCCGCCTCTACGACCAGCAGATGGAGCTGCGCGAGCGGGAGTTTCAGCAGCGCCCAACGGTAGCTACCGGAACCACCACCTACCCGGATCCTGCTTATACCGCCCCTCCCGCCCCTGCGCCAGCGCCGGAGGTGCACCGGCCGGTATTCCCGCAGGAAGACCCCAGCCTCACGAATGAGCCGCTTCAAAAGCCAAATTCTTTTATCCCGCCGGCCGCGCCTGATGCAGATGAGCGGCCGGTACGGTAATTTTACGCCGTGACTGAATCTCTTTCTGACCTTATCCGGGCCGAGCTGACGGAAGCCCGCTCCGTGCTCGACCGTTTTCTGGCCGATCCGGCCAATCTGCAAGCCATTGAGCAGGCCGCCCGCCTCATGGCGGATTCCCTGCGCGGCGGCGGCAAAATCCTGACCTGCGGCAATGGCGGCTCGCTCTGCGATGCGCAGCATTTTGCCGAGGAGCTCACCGGCCGCTACCGCCAGAACCGGCCCGCGCTGGCTGCTATTCCGCTCACGGAGGCTTCCCACATGAGCTGCGTAGCTAATGATTTTGGGTATGACCATGTGTTCAGCCGCTACGTGCAGGCCCTGGGGCGCCCCGGCGACGTGCTCTTGGCCATCAGCACCAGCGGCAACTCGCCCAACGTGCTGCTGGCCGCCGAGGCCGCCAAAGCCACCGGCATGCGGGTGGTTAGCCTCACCGGCAAAGACGGGGGCCAGCTCGCCCACCTCAGCGACGTGGAAATCCGGGCCCCGCACAGCGGCTACGCCGACCGGATTCAGGAAATCCACATCAAAGCCATCCACATCATGATTATGCTCATTGAGCAGCTGGTGGCGTAGTTCAGCAACTGCTTTACAGAAAAAAGCCGGCTCCTGTAGCCGGCTTTTTTTGTAACACGGGGCACTCTATCCTAGTATCTTCGGTTTCTGAACCGCGCTATCTTTACCCCCCACTGTATGCTTACAAAAACCTACGGCTCGGCCGTGCAGGGTGTCAATGCCAATACTATTACTATTGAAGTAGTTGTATCCCAAGGGACGAATTTTTATGTGGTGGGCCTAGCCGACAATGCTATTAAGGAAAGTCAGCAGCGGATAGAAGCCGCCCTCAAGTTCAGGGGCTACCGGATGCCGCGCACCAAAGTGGTGGTAAACATGGCCCCGGCCGATGTGCGCAAGGAAGGTTCCGCCTATGACTTGCCTATTGCCCTGGGCATTCTGCACGCCTCCCAACAGCTGACCACCGAGCGGTTGGGCGACTATATTATTATGGGCGAGTTGGCCCTGGATGGCGGTCTGCGGCCTATTCGTGGGGTGTTGCCCATTGCCATTCAGGCCCGCAAAGAAGGTTTTAAAGGCATTATCCTGCCGAAGGAAAACGCGCAGGAAGCGGCCATTGTCAATAACCTGGATGTGATTCCCGTGGAAACCATGCAGGAGGCCATCGACTTTTTCGAGGGCCGCCAGGATATTGCGCCGGTGAAGGTGGACACACGCGACATTTTCCAGCACGCCGCCAACCAGTACGCCGCCGATTTTGCCGATGTGCAGGGTCAGGAGAACATCAAACGGGCCTTGGAAATAGCCGCGGCCGGCGGCCATAACGTGATAATGATCGGCCCGCCCGGTGCCGGCAAGACCATGCTGGCCAAGCGCCTGCCCAGCATTCTGCCGCCCCTCACGATGCATGAGGCGCTGGAAACCACCAAGATTCACTCCGTAGCGGGCAAGCTGGGTACTAATGCTTCGCTGCTCAGCTCCCGGCCATTCCGAGCTCCGCACCATACCATTTCCGATGTGGCCCTGGTAGGCGGCGGCGGCAATCCGCAGCCGGGCGAAATTTCCCTCTCGCACAACGGGGTGCTGTTTCTGGATGAGCTACCGGAGTTTAAGCGCACGGTGCTGGAGGTGATGCGCCAGCCCTTGGAAGAGCGTCGCGTGACTATTTCCCGCGCCAAAATCAGCATTGATTTTCCGGCCAATTTCATGCTGATAGCCAGCATGAACCCGTGTCCCTGCGGCTACTACAACCACCCGGAAAAGGAATGCGTGTGTGGTCCCGGTGTGGTGCAGCGCTACCTCAATAAGGTAAGCGGCCCGCTGCTGGACCGCATTGACCTGCACGTGGAAGTAACGCCGGTTTCCTTTGACCAAATGACGGAAACCCGCCGCTCCGAAACCAGCGCCGACATTCAGCAGCGCGTTTCCACGGCCCGGGAACGACAGGCCGTGCGGTTCCAGGATTTCCCCGAAATCCACTCCAATGCCATGATGCCCCCGCAGATGGTGAAGGACCTGTGTCAGATAAATGATGCCGGCCGCCTGCTGCTGAAAACCGCCATGGAGCGCCTTGGCCTCTCCGCCCGCGCCTACGACCGAATCCTGAAAGTAGCCCGCACCATTGCGGATCTAGCCGCTTCGGAGGAAATCCAGATTCAGCACTTAGCCGAAGCCATTCAATACCGCAGCCTCGATAGAGAAGGCTGGGCAGGGTAAACAGTAAATTCAA
The DNA here is from genome assembly GCF_001280305.1 of Hymenobacter sp. DG25A. Lineage (NCBI taxonomy): Bacteria > Pseudomonadati > Bacteroidota > Cytophagia > Cytophagales > Hymenobacteraceae > Hymenobacter > Hymenobacter erythromyxa. Next base: position 2,826,915 of record NZ_CP012623.1, read on the forward strand.
TCAAATCATCTGTCATCCTGAGCTTTGCGAAGGACCCTCTCCCGCTAGCACGAAATCGAAACAACGACTCGTTCTAACTTGATAAGGTCCTTCGCAAAGCTCAGGATGACAGTAGGGGGTAAGTTGAACTGGCTTACTTCTCATTCCTCCCCATTGCGTAGCTTTGTGCCGCTATGTACAAAGCCCTGCTGAAGCCACTGTTTTTCCAGTTGGATGCCGAAAAGGCGCACCATCTGGTATTCGATAACCTGAAGCGGATGGCCCGCGTGCCGGGCGGTTTGGCGCTGTTGCGGGGGCTTTATGACTACCAGAATCCGGGGCTAGAGCGGGAAGTGTTCGGGCTGAAGTTCCGGAACCCGGTGGGGCTGGCGGCTGGCTTTGACAAGAATGCGGAGCTGACGGACGAGCTGGCGGCGCTGGGCTTTGGGTTTGTGGAAATTGGCACTGTAACGCCCCGCCCGCAGTCCGGCAACCCGCAGCCACGCCTGTTCAGGTTGCCGCAGGATGAGGCGCTGGTAAACCGCATGGGCTTTAATAATGCTGGTGCCGCCGCCGCCGCAGAGCGCCTGCGCCACCGCCACTCTGATATGATTATCGGCGGGAACATCGGCAAAAACAAAGACACCCCCAATGAGCAGGCCGCCCAGGATTACGTGGCCTGCGTGGAGGCGCTGCATGAGGTAGTTGACTACTTTGTGGTGAATGTCAGCTCGCCCAATACGCCCAACCTGCGCCAGCTACAGGAGCGCGAACCGCTGATTCAACTGTTGCAGCAAGTGCAGGAACGCAACCAGGCGCTGCCCAAACCACGGCCCCTGCTGCTCAAAATTGCCCCCGACCTGACCGACACGCAGCTCGACGATATTCTGCTGATTGCCCGCGAAACCAACCTCAGCGGGCTGGTAGCTACTAATACTACCATCAGTCGGGAAGGCCTGCGCACCAGTCCGCAGCACGTGGCCAGCCTGGGAGCGGGTGGCTTAAGCGGGCAGCCGTTGCGGAAGCGCGCTACCGAAGTTATTCGCTACCTGCACCGGCGTAGTGATGGCGCCTTGCCCATCATTGGGGTGGGCGGTATTCACTCGGCGCAGGATGCACTGGAAAAGCTGGCAGCCGGCGCGGTGCTGGTGCAGCTCTATACCGGGTTTATTTACGAAGGGCCCGCCATAGTAAAACGCATTAATCAGGCGCTCCTGGCCGCCAAATAGAAGGCAGCTATTACAGCTTTATCCCGGCTTTCCACTCCAGCACATCGGCCGCGCCGCGGTGCACTTTCAGGTCTATGGCCCCAAACAGGCGGTTGGTGAAGTGGTACTTCAGCCCCACTCGCTCGTAGTAGAAGTTGTTGGATTTGTAGGGGTTGTACACGTACACGCCCAAGTGCGTAACCAGCGCCAGGCGGCCAAACAGCAGCTCGTGGCCCAGAAAAACGCCGGCTTTTTTTACGTCAACCAAAGGCGCGTCCTGGCGGGCGGTGTCCCGTTGCTCAGCCCGGAGAGACCGGTCGTAGAAGCCTTCCAGACCTGCGAGCAGGTTGCTTTTACGATTGAGGCGCCGGCCGGCTACTACCGAAACGGAGTTGACTAAATAGCTTTCCTGATCAATTTCATTGAGGCGCTTCAGCCCCAGGCTGGTGCTTAGGTTCAGGAAATTGTGGCCAATGTCTGTAGGCTCTAGAGGTGGGGGTACATCCAGCGGATGGAAGGGGCGCTGCTGATGGAAGTTGAGGCCCAGCACGACGGTGGGAATATTGATACCCAGATTGGGCTTAGCCGTTGCGCCGTTGGAAAAATGATTCAGCCCCACTCCTACCAGCAGGCCTACCTGCCGGGACAGCGCCCGGTCGTACTCTACGCGGGCCTGCAGCATAGCGCTGACGCGGGAGCTAACCAAGGTGTTCTTATGGTTGAATTCCTGCGAAAATCCCTGTGTAAACCATCCCACGCCGGTTCCTAACCGGAAATTAAGCTCCTGCCGGGTAGTGCGCCAATACGTTTTATTGAGGTAAAAGGAAGCCGCGTAGCTGCGCCCCAGCACGGGGTTATGGTAATCGTAATACACCAGCGCCACGCCTATTTTGGGGTAACCGTACCAGGCATGCCAGGGAGCGAGGCCGGTGGTCTGGCGCTGCAGATTCAGTTCCAGGCCGGTAGGATGCGCCCGCACCAGATGCCGCACCTGCGGCGAGTGCGCCACTATAAAGCCTCCCTGCGCGTAAAGGCCACCCACTAGGGGAGCCCGTGGAGCCTGCCCTCTGACGGGGCCTGCGCCCCCGCTCAGCAGCCCCACTACTACGGAAAGTGCTGCCCAAACGCGCATAGTGGAATCAGAGTTAGCCAACGCTCAAAAATACGAGCCGCTGCTTTACTTGGTGTGCCCTGCAACGCCTTGGGGGTAAAATCAATCTTACCAGGGCAGCCGGGTGTGGTCAACTCACGCCATTGCCGTAACATTGTCTTTTCATTGGGCTCCGCCGGGCAATAGGCCGCGGGTTCCTGTATCATTCACCGCAATTTCTCTTTCGCATGGTTAAGAAGGCCGTATTGGCAGTTGTTCTCGCCGCTTTGGCCTCGGTGGCCCACGCCCAAAATCCTGGCAAGCCCCGTTTGGGCCTGAAAGCCGGCGCAACTCTGGCCCGCCTGACGGGCAACGAGCTGGATATGCTGGCCGGCCCCAACTACCGGGTGCAGCTGGGCGACCGGCACACGGGCTTTAATGTGAGTCTGGCGGCTACCATTCCCCTTTCCAGCACCGGCCTGTTCACGGTAGCGCCCGAGCTGCAGCTGAATCATAAAGGCTACAAGCTCACGCAAACGTCCCTCAACACTAAGGAGCTGGGCGAAAGCGAAACACTGCGCATCAATACCGTAGACCGCACTCTTTCTTACCTGGATTTTCCCGTTCCCGTGCGCGTGAATACCAATGGGGGCGTATATATTGAGCTGGGACCCCAGGTAGGCTACCTGATGGGCAGCAGCACCGATACCGAAACCTACAGCAAGTTCTCCGACAGCCGCAAGGAGTCCACCACCAAGGCTTCATCCGATGCCAGCGCAGACGTGGCCAAGTGGGAATATGGCGCCCTGGCTGGCATAGGTTACCAGTCCCGCAATGGCTTGACCATTGGCCTGCGCTATAACCGCGGCTTTCAGAGCGTACTGGACACCGATGCCATTGAGAGCAAGCCCAAGAGCTATAACGACGCTGTTATTTTACAGCTGGGCTACCTGCTGCAACTGGGCAAATAATCAGGAGGTTATCTTCCTCTGAAAATGGTCTGGCCGAACGGCTGGGCCATTTTTTTTTGCGGCAATATGTATCCATTAATAATTTCTCCGTTTAAGGCCCCATGGAACCCCGGGTTGGGGTACCGATGTGCAATGTTCACTAAACCCTTGTTGCACCATGAAAAAGACAACAATCTTACTCGCTTCTCTCCTTGCTGCCGTTACTTTCTCCGCTCAACATGCCCAGGCTCAGGGTGTGCGTCTGGGTATTAAAGGCGGTGTAAACTATTCCAACCTCTCCGGCGACCTGACCGATGAGGACCGCTACGAAAGCAAGTTTGGTGGCCACGGTGGCCTCATGGCCAATTTCAGCGTTACGGATGATGGCTTCTTCTCCATTCAGCCAGAGGTGCTGTACTCGCAGAAAGGCTTCCAGTACGCCGATAATGAGTACACCATTGCAGGCAACAAGTATAAGTACAAAGGCGACCGTACCTACAACTACATTGATGTACCGGTGCTGCTGAAAATTAACGCCGATGGCTTCTTCTTCGAAGCCGGCCCACAGTACAGCTATTTGCTGAAAGTGAAGGATGAAACGGAGCGCTCCATTAACGGGAACACTTACCAAAAATCCGAAGGCGTAGAAAACCTGGACAACGTGAAGCGTAGCGAACTTGGCTATGCTGCCGGCCTAGGCTATCAGTCTACCGCCGGTTTCCTGGTGGGCATCCGCTATAATGGTGCTTTCACTGACTTCGCGAAAGATGGCTATCAGGATAATGATGTGAAGAACTCCCGTAACTCGGTGTTCCAGGCTTCAGTAGGCTACCTTTTTGGTGCTAAATAAGCAGTAGCTTTTCAAGCAAAACACACTTGGGCGCTTACTTTCTTCGGAGAGTAAGCGCCTTTCTGTTTCATCGTAATTTCTGAATACTGGCATAATTCCTGCAGCACCTTTCAGTCTCTGTTGCAACGTCCGCTCTCGTCCTCATCCCCGAACTTTTCTTTCCCCTCTGTTCTTCGATTTTGCATGAAAAAGGCCGTTTTTCTCCTAGCTGCTGCGCTTTTTACTACTGGTGCTGTGCAGGCACAAAAAACCATATTTGGAATAAAAGCCGGGGCTAACCTGAGCAATATCGTCGGCTCCGATGCCCCGGACGCCAATAAGCTCAAGCTTGGCGGACTGGGTGGTCTTCTGGTAAACTTCCCGGCCTCCCCCAATGGCTTTTTGTCCATTCAGCCTGAGCTGCTGTATTCCATGAAGGGCACCAGCCGCAATGAGGGCACTTCTAAATCCACCATCCATTATCTGGATGTGCCCGTGCTGGCCCGGTTGGATCTGGAGGGTCCGTTTCTGGTGCTGGGCCCGCAGGCCAATATTCTGCTTACTTCTAATTCCGGCAGAGGCAGTTACCGGCCGGTTAACTTCGGCGCTACGGCCGGGGTAGGCTATCAGTCGGAAACTGGGCTAAACTTTGAGCTGCGCTATAATCGTGACGTAACTTCTATGATGGAAGACAACGGCAACATCACCTTACATAAATACAACTCCGTGATACAAGCGCAGGTGGGCTATCTGTTTTTGGGCAGTGATAACCCATCATTTAACCGTGCCCGCCGCAACCGCAGCAGGTATTAACAATCAGCTATTTATCCTTCAAAATCCTGCTTTCCTCCCGGGAAAGCAGGATTTTTTTTATGCCACTCATGCCAAGCTCAAGCATATTGGCACATTTTTCGAATAGAGGCCGCCATACGATTTCATTTCCCTAATTCGTATTTGACCTTATGAAAAAGTCCACCGTTCTCGTAGCCGCCTTGCTTTCAGCCGCGGCCTTTTCTTCAGCCCAAGCCCAGGGTGTGCGTTTGGGTCTGCGCGCCGGCGCTAACTATAGCAACCTGTCCGGCAACATCAAAAACGAAAATACTTATAATAACAAGCTCGGCTTTGCGGGTGGCATTATCCTGAATGCCCCTATCGTGGAGGATTTCTTCTCCATTCAGCCGGAGCTTTTGTACTCGCAGAAAGGCTTTGAAAACAAGCCTAATGAGTACGACAATACTATTGCCGGCATCGGCTACAAGGAAAAGCGCGAAGGCAAGGTAAACTACAACTACCTGGACCTGCCTATTCTGGCTAAGATCAATGCCGATGGTTTCTACTTTGAAGCCGGCCCGCAGATATCCTACCTGCTCAGCTCTAGCAACGAAACCAAAACCACCCGCACTAACACGGTGAGCGGCAAAGTAGATACCTATGAGGCGCAAAACCAGAACGACGTGAGCGGTTTGAACCGCACGGAGCTGGGCTACGCTGCCGGCCTGGGCTACCAGGCCGAAAACGGCCTAAGCGTGGGCCTGCGCTACACTGGCGCGTTCAGCGACCTGGTGAAGAGCGACAACGACACTTACTTCAACGGTGACCTGAAAAACGCCCGTCACTCCGCCTTCCAGGTTTCCCTGGGCTACCTGATTGGCAATAAGTAAGCCTCGCGGCTACTGCAAACCGGGCCCCTTTCCACCAAGGAAAGGGGCTTTTTGTTGCCCGGGAATAAGCATCGAAGGTTTTCGGCGTAGTTTCGCACCAGTACAGTATGTCACCCTGACTTTCATTTCCCATGAAGAAAGCATTTCTCTCTTTTATGCTGCTGGCCGGCCTGGCTGGCACAGCCCAGGCACAAAGCGACATATCATTAGGCCTGAAGGCGGGCGGCACTTTGTCCTCCTTTGTGGGCAAGCAGGCAGGCAGCGCCAAGTCGATTTTTGGTTTTCAGGCGGGTGGCTTCGCAAACATTGGCTTCACCGATATGCTGGCCTTTCAGCCCGAACTGCTGTACTCCCAGAAAGGGGCCGAAATTCCTTCTGTTCCCAACCCGCACGACACGCACCTGGGCTACGTAGATGTGCCATTGATGCTGCACGTAAATGCCAATGGCTTATTTTTTGAAGCCGGGCCGCAGTTGGGCTTCCTAGTGTCAGCCAAAGACAAGTACAATACCGTTACCTACGACCGGAAAAGCCGGTACAATACCTTCGATCTGGGATATGCTGCAGGTCTGGGGTATCAGCGCAAAACGGGCCCTGGCATTGGGCTGCGCTATAATGGAGGCATCACCAACATAGAAAAAGCCACCACGGTGGGCAGCGCCACGGTGCAGCGCAACATTCGCAACAGCGCCTTTCAGCTTTACCTCACCTACTCCTTCAACGGCCGCTAGCCTTGCGTACCTGGTAAGCACTAAAAAGCCCCGGCATCTGAATGGATGCCGGGGCTTTTTTATAGTACTGCTACTACTTTTTCATGCCCGTCGCATAGTTGCGGTAGAAATGTGGAATGGTTTCAATGCCTTTAAAGAAGTTGAACACGCCGTAGTGCTCATTGGGCGAGTGAATGGCGTCCGAGTCCAGCCCGAAGCCGAGCAGCACGGTATCCAGGCCCAGTTCTGACTTAAACATGGCCACAATAGGAATAGAACCGCCGCCCCGGGTTGGAATAGGCTTTTTGCCGAAGGTGGTTTCCAATGCGTCAGCGGCAGCCTGATATGCTACCGAATCCGTGGGCGTTACCACGGGCTCGCCGCCGTGGTGCGGGGTTACTTTTACCGTAACGCTGGCGGGGGCAATGCTCTCAAAATGCTTCTGGAAGAGCGCCGTAATTTCATCTGAGGTCTGATTTGGCACCAGGCGCATAGAGATTTTTGCGTAGGCTTTGGAGGCGATAACCGTTTTGGCGCCCTCGCCAGTGTAGCCACCCCAGATGCCGTTTACGTCCAGCGTGGGCCGGATGCCGATGCGCTCCACGGTGGTGTAACCCTTTTCGCCGTAGATATCTTTCAGGCCGATGCTCTCCTTGAACTCCTCGTCGGAGTGCGGCACTCGGTTCAGCTCGGCACGGTCGGCTTCGCTGAGTACGGCTACGTTGTTGTAGAACTCGGGAATGGTAATGTGATTGTTCTCGTCGTGCAGGGAGGCAATCATCTTGCACAGCACGTTGATGGGGTTGGGCACGGCCCCGCCGTAGAGGCCGGAGTGCAGGTCGCGGTTGGGGCCGGTTACTTCTACCTGGTGGTAGCTCAGGCCACGCAGACCTACCTCAATGCTGGGCTGGTCGTTGGAGAGAATACCGGTATCCGAAATCAGGATTACATCGGCCTTCAGCTTCTCCTTGTTGCCTTTCACGAAGATGCCCAGGTTGCTGGAGCCTACTTCCTCCTCGCCCTCAAACATCACCTTCACGTTGCAGGGTGCGCCACCTTCCTGCATCATCATCTCGAAGGCTTTTACGTGCATATACACCTGGCCTTTGTCGTCGCAGGCGCCGCGGGCGTAAATCTTACCGTCTTTAATAACAGGCTCGAAGGGCGGTGAGGTCCACAGCTCATACGGGTCGGCGGGCTGCACATCATAGTGGCCGTACACCAGCACGGTGGGCAGGCTGGGGTCTATGATTTTGTCGCCGTACACGATGGGGTAACCGGCCGTCTGGCACAGTTCCACATTCTCCATGCCGGCTTCTTCCAGGCGCGTTTTCAGGTAATCGGCGGCCTTTAGCACGTCGCCGTGGAACTTAGGATCAGCGGAAACCGAAGGGATGCGGAGCCAGTCGAGCAGTTCGCTCAGAAAACGGTCTTTATTCTGTTCGAGGTAAGAAGCCATACAGAGGAGATTGGGTGGAAATGCTGATGTAAAAGTAGCAGATCAGTGAGGGGGAGAATAAAATTTTTCCGTCACCTTAAAAATTAAATATATCCTTGTGTACTTGTGACAAACGGGGCAGGAACAAGCGTCTCTGCCCATCGGATGTTTCTATAGCGTACAGAATGGAAAAAATGCAGTGAATGGATTTGATGGCAGCACGTGGGTAGAATACTTCTTGGCTATAGCGCTTAACCACCAATTCTTCATCCGTCAGGTACACGTAATGAAATAAGTAGCTCAGTACTACAGAAAATATTAGTAGCAGGGAAAGGAATAATATGACGGGTATACTGACTTCAGATGGAAGTTTCCCCCACTGCACCATTAGGGCAGTAGCAATGATTGCCAGAAGGAACATAACTGGTGCCCCATACTTTGGCCAGTAAGTAAGCAACGTGTGCTGCCTTACCCTAGGCCTCCTTACTTTAGGCTCTGTGTCAGCTTCTTTTAAACTCATATCAGTGGCGCAACTAGCAGCTACTTAGTGTATATACCTCTAAAGGCATCAGGCTAATACATACACACGACTCCCATTTCGTGTCAATCAGATATAATTCAAATTCATATCAACAGAGTCAGGTGCTCGCATAAATAAGCTATAAGTAGCCTCTACTTCTTATCCCACGGCATGGGCACGCGGCTTTCCGTACCGGCCCTTAGCCGTCCAATGTTAGCGCGGTGCGTGTAAATCAACAGCCCGGCCAGTACAAAGCCAAACCAGAGCAGCAGCTTATTATCCGGCTGAAATGGGGGAAATAGCTGCAGCAAGGCAAACACTACGCCCGCCGTCATGCTGCTGAGCGAGACGTAGCGGAACAGCACCAGCATCACAATAAAGACCAGAATACACACGCCCACGGTTGCCGGGGCAATGGCCAGCATCATGCCCAACACGGTAGCCACGCCTTTGCCGCCCCGGAAGCCCGCCCAGATGGGATAGATATGCCCCAGCACGGCCAACACGCCGCAGGCCAACTGAAAGTAGAGCAGCTGCCCGGGCTGAATGGCGCCCTGTTGCATCATGACAGTAGCCAGAGAAGTAGCAGCCCAACCTTTCAGCACATCTACAGCCATGACGAAGGAGCCGGGCTTTTTGCCCAGCACCCGGAAGGTATTAGTAGCGCCGGCGTTGCCCGAGCCGTGCTCCCGGATATCGAGGCCAAAAAACCAGCGACCCACCCACAGCGCGGTGGGAATGGAGCCAACCAGGTAAGCGGCCACCAGCAGGCCGATGACGATGGGCAGATTCATACAAAGAGAGCGTAACGATGGGAAATAGGCAGCGGGGAGAAAGGCCGAATGAAGCCAAATATAACGGTTGCATGGTAGCGTGAAGCTCCGGCTTCGCGCACGAGCAACGCGAGTAGGCGGAACCGCGCCACTTGCACCTACGCGTTGGAACTCGCGTTGCTCGTGCGCGAAGCCGGAGCTTCGCGCTACTTATCATAAACAAACAGCCCCGGTCCGGTGCGGAGCGGGGCTGTTTGTTTACTTTACTGGTCGCCGAAGGGGTCGTCTTCGTTTTTCTTCTTTTTCTTCTTTTTGCTCGTGTCTTCTACCGGCGCTGCTGATGCATCGGCGGGCGGATTCTCGGCATCGGCCTTCGCCTCTTTTTTGCTTTTCTTTTTGGTGGTTTCCTCTACCGGCGCAGTGCCGGCAGCCTCCTTGGCAGCCGCATCAATCAGAGCCTGGTCGTCGTCCTTTTTCTTCTTTTTCTTACGGTCTACCGGTGCATCATCGGTGGGCGCATCGGTGGGCTGCTGGTCGGTGTTGGAAACGTCAAACTCCGAGCCTTTTTTCTTCTTTTTCTTCTTGCCTTCCTCTTCTACAGCAGGGTCAGGTTCAGGCTGGGTGGTAACAATTTTCTTGGCGGCTTCTTTGCCTTTCAGGCCCAGATAGGTTTTGCGGAAGCGGTTGAGGAACTCCTGCACCGTCTGGTCGTCGCCGAGGAAGAAGCCATACTCCGTGGCCGTGTTGTAGTCGCCCTTGGCTTTGTAGCCTACAATCTCATCGAAGGAGCCGTGCTGGGCTTTGGCCAGCATGGTGTTGTTGGCATACTTAAGGTAGTACCACGTCTGCGGCTCGGCCTCCAGATACATTTCCACCACGTCGCCCGTCGATTCGTGCTTGATTTCGATGTAGCCGTCAATCAGCGCGTTAATGTCCTTCTTCAGAACGCTCACCAGGCCAATCTTGCCCGTGGAGTACCACGCCCGCTGCTTCTCCGACCACACCAGGTTTACCTTGTTCAGGACCAGCGTGCGCGCCAGCTTAGACGATACTTTCTGCAGAGACGTGTAGCCACCCCGGCGGTTCATGTAGGCGGCGGCATCTTTGCTGCCCACAAACTCGCCCAGCTTCAGGGCCATTTCGCGGGAGTTATCCACGGCTTCGGGCAGGCCTTTGGCGTAGCGGGCCATATCATCTCCCATGGCAATCAGGGCCTTTTCGGGCAGGTTGATATCCAGGGCCATAAAAGTATCCAGCTCGTAGCGGCTGCTGTCGGGCTTGGCATAGCCCAGGCCGGCGGCCTCCATGGTGTAGTCCTTGTTGGAGTTGATGAGGTTAAGCTTGCCACGGAAGGTCATGGCCGTTGTCGAGTCGTTAAACGTCAGCACATTTCCCTGCAGAATATCGGGGCTCTCATCCTGCGGGCCCAGGCGGAACTGCCGCGACTTGGGGTCGAAGGCCAGCGTGCCATCGGCCTGGAAAATATTCTGGTCGGTGATGCTCTGCTTGGGACCCACAAACAACGGGTACACCCGGTTGGATTCCGACATAAACAGACCCGTGAACAGGGTAGTGCCGTCGTCGGATTTCGGGTCTTTTACCGGAATACGGATGCGGTTGGGGTCAATAGAGTCCTGCACCGCAAACCAGGTAGAGGCCGCGGCGTTCTTGCTGAACTCCAGCCTTGACTGCCCATCAAAGGCAAACCGCTTGCGCTGGGAGTTCATAACGGCGCTGCCCCGGTACGCAATGCGGGGGGCCAGATGGAATTTATCCTCGGCCTTAATATTGGTGGTAGCCAGCGTGGGCGGCGAGAATTTACTGCCGTCATTCTTACTCAGCAGCTTAGCGGCCCGGCTGCGGGTGTCGCCCTGCGCCTGCGCGGAGTCTACCCGGAAGTTTTCAAACTTGATGGCAAAGGAGTCGGCAGAGGCATTTTTGTAGTTGTAGAGCGCATTGCCCACAAACGACCGCCGCGACAGGATATCCACTTCCCCTTTGTACAGCTGGTGGTACTTATGCAGCGTGTCCATAGTGATGTTGGCATTCTTGAACGCGCGCATATCGGCATTGGCCGAGATATACACTTTGTTGCTGTCGGGCTCAATCCAGGCATCGGCGGCGGCAATATGGGGCACGCCACCGGCCAGCAGGCGGTACTTGCTCAGATCATACATGCCGCTGGACGCCTGAAACTTCAGGCCGTACTGATCAGGCTTAGTGGAGTAGAAGAAGGAGCGCGTGGAGTCGGCGCCCGCTGCTACGCGGAATATGATAGTCTTCTTCTTGAAGTCCCACTTACCGCCACTCAGCGAGGTTTTGTACTGGGTATACGGCAGCTCTACGTTAGCCACGCCGGCCTTTTCCGGCGAGAAATCAGCAAAGCCCTGCTTGATGTTGTAGTCGAAAGCCACGTCAGAAGCCGTTACCGCCGGCTTGTTCTGCTCACTGGATTTGATGTTCAGCACCGCATTATTGCCTTTGTAGTGGTGCTGCAGGAACGTGAACTTGGGGGAGCGAATCACCGACTGCGGCCCTTCCATGCGGCCGTTGCCGTACAGCCCGGTGGGCGTCAGCACCGCTTCGCCACGGTAGGTGTAGGTGCCATCATAAAAGCGCATGGCCGTGCTGGATTTGGCCGTGCTGAAGTACATGGAGTCGGCGGCTACGGCCCACTTCATCTGGTAGCCGGGCAGCAGGCTCAGCTTGGGATACTCTGCCCCTTTGTAGGGGCCTTCGGCCAGGGTGGCGGTTTTGCCCACCGTCACCACGGAGTCTGTATAGAAGATAAACTGGTCGCTCTGCAGGGTGGCCGCCAGATACTTTATTTCCCCGATGCCCTGAATACCACGGTTACTCATCTTCACCTGATTATACAGCTGCGCCTTGCCTCCATACAGTGGGAAGCCACCCTTAGGAATGTTGTAGGTGAAGCCCAGGGAGCCATCTTCCTGCAGGGCCAGCTTGGTAGCAAAGCGCGGCATGATCTTGCCCGATACGAAGGTACCCTTGAAGCCTACCGCCGAGCGGTTCTTGTTGTTCAGCGAATCCAGCCGGAAAGGCGGAATATCGAAGTACACCGTGGTATCATAGGCGCCGCCCAATACTTCCGGCTTATCAAAGAAGACGTAGGCACCGGTGGTAGCATCAAACGAAGGGTACGCCCCCAGCTTCTTGCGGCCTGATTTGTTGTTGGGGTGATTGATGTAGAGCTTACCCGCCGAGGTTTTCTTTTTGTTGGTGAGGGTGAAGTCCGTGTCCTTGCGGGCTTTCATCACCGAGCCCTTCGAGTTCTTACCCTTTACAATGATGGAGTCAATCTTCATCATATCCACGTAGAACCCATCGTAGTCAAAGAGGAACTCCTTGCCTTTAAAGACGAAGGCCGACGCCACCATGGTACCGTTGAACAGGATGTTGCGGTTTTTCTGAATGCGGATCTGGCTGCTGTCGGGCTTCACAAATACCGTGACGGAGTCATCGGAGAAGTTAAACCGGTCTACGCCGCGCACCAGCAGTTCATCGTTCTGCATGTTCAGTGTGGCATTGCGCCCACCGCCGGCCACCGACTTAATGGAAATATGGTCGTAGTCTTTCTTGCCCCGCGCTGAGTTAACGTAGTGCGTGGCCTTGGGCAGCAGGAGAATATTGTCGCTGTTGGGGTTGATGCGCACGTAGCCATCCCGGGCCAGGGCCGCCATAGCCGAGCGCACGTTCGGTTCCTTCACCTGATACGTTTCTATCAGGTCGTTCACAGTGAAGTTTTTGGTATTGCCGTGGCTCTGGCTGTAGCCCACCACCATTTGCAGCGGGTGCATCTTATTGATGCCTTTCAACTGCTGATAGCGGGTATTGGTGTAGAATTCTTTGGAATCGAAAGTGGCCGCTACCTGGCTTTTGGCAGTGAGCATGGTGAAGTTGATGAATGGCGTATTGATAGGCCAGGTCAGCAGCTCGGTGGCAATTTCAATCTGGTGGTATGAGTCGGCGTAGGGGGTGGTTTTGTACAGGCCCTCTTCCCGGGCCAGCTGCAGCACCTGCCGGGGCTTGGAGAACTTCAGCTTCACGCCGGGGTGATACAGGGAGTCAATCTTGGCCTGGTAGATGGTGACAGCCGCCCGGGCGGAGGAAATCAGCGTATCGCCCAGCTCATAGGCGCGGGCATCGGCCCGGAACTTGGTTTTGCCATCGGCCTGCACACTTATGGTAGATAGCGAGCCATCCAGGCTGGCGCTGAAGGTGCGCTGCCCGTTGAGGGCAAAACCACCCACGTATTTAATGTTGTCGCCGATGTTCTTGACGCGGGCATCGTTGGTGAGGGAGATAAAGCGCGGGAACGAGGAATCAGTACTGCCGGGCTTTTTCTTGAGACTTTTGAACGCCAGCGCCCCGCGCACGGGGTTTTCCAGCACGGCCGGATACGTCAGCGTTACGGGCTCAGCCTTAAACTCCGGCTTAGCCACGTCAAAATCGTAGTGCGTGAGGTCGGCGGTGGCAGGGTTCTGCCCTACCTGCCACGCATACTGCCCACCCTGACCCACAAAGCGGGTTTGCAGGGGCACCAGCATGCCGCTGGTTTTGGTAATCAGCGCCGAATCACCCCCGAAACCGCCCAGCAGCAGATCCACTTCCTTCAGCACAATAACAGGCCCGCGGGTGCTGGGCGCGGCGTAATCATCAAAGTATTGGGGCGCGGCTACCGGTTCCGGCTCCACCTCGCGAACTACCGGCACGGGTTTGCCGGCGGCGGTTTTGGCCGGCGTCTTTTTAACGGTTACCGCCTTTTTCTTGGGGGCTCCCCAGCCATCATCATTGCCCCAGCCACTGCTGCCGGAATCAGACCAGTCAGCCGAGTCCCAACCATCGTTCTTCTTTTTGGCGGCCGGCTTAGCTGCTGGCTTGGTGGCGGCTTTTGCGGAGGTTTTCAGCGGCGCGGTAGTAACCACGGCGGGCGTGGGTGCCGGCGCGGCTACCGCCTCGGTCAGCGGCTGGTTATTTTCATTGTAGGCGAAGGTAAAGCTACCGCGCACCAGCTCTACGCGGTTGTAGCGCGAGCGGTACAGCATGTTGCTGGCGGTAAACTGGGCCAGCGTGTTCAGCAGCTTTTCCGTTTCCTTTACCGGCTCCTTTTCCACCGTTTTACCAATAGTGGTGAGCAAGTCCGTCATCTGCTGGTCAGAGAGGTTCTGCCTGGCGCTGCCGGCCAGAATGGTATTGAAGAACAGCTCAAAGTGCGGCTTGGGCCGAAACTTCTTGGCCAGCATCTGCTGCGAAATAGCCACGATAGCACGCTGCTGCGTGGCCGTGAGCTTGTTGGAGCCCCACAGACTTTGCAGCTGCGCGGCGGTAGCTTTGGCCGCCACATTATTGGTAGAGGCCATCATAGCCTGCACATCCTGGATAAACTGCTCCGGCTCCTGGGAAAGTTTACCGGCCTGCGGGCGCGCCGTGGCGGCCGGTTGCTGACCGGGCTTGGGGGCGGCTGGCTGCTGGGCTTGCACCACCGTGCTCATTCCCAGGGTCATTACGCAGAGCCATCCAAATACAAGTTGCTTCATACTCAATACCGTCAGAACATACTTATTCGCCTACAATTTCATCAAAAATCGGCGCATTCTTTTTGAAACGGCCGCCAACCCCCACAATTCCCGGTGGATGAAATTTTCGGCTGGCTATTATCCAACCCAACGCTAAAAACTTAGGCGCAAGTGCCCGTTGGGTCCAAACAAAACGAGGGAAAGAGCTACTGCTCCTCCCCTCGCCTGTTGCCTGGTTATCCGGCTTATTTCCGGAAAATGGCCGATACCCAATGGTTGCGCGTGCGCATAGATTCATACTGGAAGCCAGCCTTTTCCGCGGCCTCCAGTATCAGGGGCAAATCTTCTTCATAGAAACCGGAAAACAGAATAGGGCCGCCCGGTTTCAGGTACTGGACATAGGCGCCCATGTCTTCCAGCAGCACATTGCGGTTAATGTTGGCCAGAATGATATCAAAGGGCGCTTCGCCTTCCAGGGCGGTAACGTCGCCGAGGCGGGCTTCCACTTTGTCCTGCACGTTGTTTTCGGCGGCATTGTCGGCGGCGTTTTCGGCGGTCCAGGGCTCTACGTCCACGGCCAGCACGTAATCGGCGCCCAGGTGCACGGCCATAACGGCCAGAATACCGGTGCCGCAGCCCATATCCAGCACGCGCTTGCCCTGGTGGTCAATGGTAAGCTGATTCTCAATCATCAGCGCCGTGGTATCGTGGTGGCCGGTGCCGAAGGACATGCGCGGCATAATCACGATTTCATGCTCCAGATCGGGCCGGGCCTCGTGGAAAGGCGCCCGCACCGATACTTTATCGGCAATAACCAGGGGCTGGAAGTTCTTCTCCCACTCGGCGTTCCAGTTCTGGCGGGTGATGATGCGGTGGCTGTGCTCTACCTCGCCAATGCCTTCGTAGCGGCTCACGATTTCCGCTACGCTGTCGGGGTTAAATACGTCCTCGGTGGTGTAGGCGCAAAAGCCTTCGTCGTTGTCTTCAAAGGTGTCAAACCCTACTTCGGCCAGCTCGGCTACTAAAATATCGGCCAGCTCACGTGGCGCCTTCACGCACAGTTCTATAAAATCCATCAGCTCTGAGTAAGTAAATCCAGGAGGGCAGCCGGGCTGGCCGCGCTGCAAAGGTCGCAGGAAAACTCGGCCTTAACACTTCCGGCTTACAAAAGGCAAGGCTAAGAACCGGTGTGTGGAGTTGGTGAAAATTGTGGAGGCAGACGGCCAGCACATAAAGAAGCCCTTCTGCATCATGCAGGAGGGCTTCTTTATTAATAAACACTATACCGTATTACCGCTGGGCACGGCAGCCAGCGTAGCTGCGCACCTTAGTATACTGAATGCTGAAATCGGCTAAAGCACGCTTATCCGTCACGAACAGCACATAATCGGCAAAGTCGCGGGCCTTGGTGAAGTACCAGAAGCCGGCTTTATCGGCAAAGAGCTTGTTGTCTTCCTGATACACCAGCACATCGGCAAAGGCTTCTTCCGGCTCCACATACACGGTAGCAAAGCACTGGGCCCGGCGGTGTGGGTAGGTTTCCAGGAAGATGCTGCCATAAATACGGCAAGCATCAATGGAGCCCACCGGCCCAGCCGCAACAAACGGCACGGCCGGGGCCGGCTGAAACGGATTCAGCGCCAGAAAACCAGAAAGGAGAAGTGCATGAAGCATAGGTAAACAGGGGCAAGAATCCGGCCGAAAAGTAGCGCGAAGCTCCGGCTTCACGCACGAGCAGAGCGAGTGCTAACGTATGCAGACGCCTGTTACTCGCTGCGCTCGTGCGCGAAGCCGGAGCTTCGTGCTACTCTGTGGCTATGCTAAAACGACTTGATGATTTCCGTGAAGTCGCGGGACTTGAGGGAGGCGCCACCAATGAGGCCGCCGTCTACATCGGGCTGGCTGAACAGCTCACGGGCATTCTGGGCGTTGGCCGAGCCGCCGTACAAAATGGTAGTGTTCAGGGCCGCTTCGGCATCATAAGCGCGGGCAATCTGCTCGCGAATGAAGGCATGCACTTCCTGGGCCTGGGCGCTGGTGGCCGTTTTGCCGGTGCCAATTGCCCAGATGGGCTCGTAAGCAACCACTACCTGCTCAAACTCCTCATTGGAGAGGTGGAACAGGCCGTCTTTCAGCTGCTTCTCAATGTATTTGAAGGTCTCGTCGGCTTCGCGGGTTTCCAGGCTTTCGCCCACGCAGAAAATAGGCTTCAGACCGGCAGCCAGCGCCGCTTTCAGCTTCTGGCTCAGCAGCTCATCATCCTCACGGAAATACTGACGACGCTCAGAATGGCCCAGAATCACATATTCTGTTCCTACTGATTGCAGCATTTTGGCTGAAACCTCCCCCGTGAAAGCACCGCTTTCCTTCTGGTGGCAGTTCTGCGCGCCCAGGTGGAACTGGCTGCCAGCGGGTAGCTGCTTGCCAATGGCCGACAGAAACGGAAACGGCGGACAGATAACCACCTGCACATCGGAGCCGGTTACCTCATCCTGTACCATATTGGTGATTTCGGAAACCAGCGCCAGGCCATCCTGGAGCGTCATGTTCATTTTCCAGTTGCCGGCAACGATGTTCTTACGCATAGCGGAGATGTAGTGATGGAGGAAAGAATGCGTCAAAAGTAAGCAGACAATTCAGACTCCGGTTATGACGCGCCGCCGGCGCAATGCCAGCGCCACCCCTACTCCTCCCGCCAGCACTACCCCGACCAGCGCGGCCCACGCCAGCTCCGGATATTCCGGGCGCCGCGCCAGCCAGATGGCCGCCAGCGCCCAAGCTATTACCAGCGGAATTACCACGTCCCGAAAAGCGCTGCCCACCAGGATAGCCAGGGCGGTTATTACGGCAATCAACACCAAAGCCAGCAGCATCGACACATTCAGCTCCGGCCGCCAGCCCAGGTCCCGCAAAGCAATGGTCAGGTTGATGACCGTAGCCACTGAAATCCATCCCAGAAACAGCGCCACCGGCACGCTGCCAATGGCGGGGCTCTGCTCCTGTAGCACCAGTCTACGGGCCCGGCCATAGGCCACAATCAAGCTTCCCAGAATAATCAGCATTACCACCGCACTCAGGGGCATCAGTTCATAGGCAAACACCAGCAGCCAGGCACCGGTAGCCAGGTTGGCTACCACCAGCGGCCGGGCCACCGCGCTGGGCAAAGGGTTGTGCCGCTGAGCAGGCAGCAGCTGCCACACCGCATACGCCAGCAAGCTCAGAAATATCAGCCCCCAAATGCTGAACGCATAGCCCGCCGGCGTGAGCAGCGTGGGGTATTTGCCCGATACCACCGCATTGGTCTGCCCATTAAACGGGTAGCGCTGCGACACATAGTTGAGCGCAATATTGAGCACAATGGCTACGGCCGCCAGCCCGCGCCACACGCGGCTTTCGGTGTAGGTGGCGGAGAAATGGGGATGCGGGGTGATTTCCATATGGGCCGCGAATAGCAGATAAATGAGTGACTTACGAAACCGGTTTGGTCAGCGTTGATTACTACCCGCTAACTTACGAATACCGCACTGCTGGTAATGTAAATCCTGGTTGGCAGACAAGTAGGCCATCGGAGAACTCCGGGTATGGCTATGCACTATTCCACCACTACGCGCTTAACCAACACTTCGGCTCCGGCCTGCAGACGCAGCACGTACACACCAGCCCGCAGGTCCCGCACATCGAAATTAAAATGAGTACCGGCGGCAGGCAGGAGTGCCGTTTTCCGGCATACTGCCTGCCCTAGCGTATTGAGCAACGTGGCCTGCACCTTCTTGGCACCGGGCACGGCTGGCAGCAGCAGACTGAAGCGCTGATGGGCTGGGTTAGGATAGAGCTGCACGCTGGCGGCACTCAGAGCAGCCGCGCTGGCGCTAGTGCTTATTGGCTCAAAGCGCAACTCAAACCGACCATTCAGTGGCCCGGCCGCCCCCACCACGAAATTATAGCGCGGTTGCTGGCTCAGATTGACATCATGCCCGGTCAGGGTATCGTGCAGGTACACGGTGGCCGTGCTTAGGTTCAATAGTTGAGCAGCTTCCAGCTTGTAATTGCCCGCCTGCGGCAGGGCCATGCCCAGCGGCACAACTGCGGAGCCGGTCAGTTGAGAGAGTCCATTGATAGCCTGCTCGGTGCCCGCCGCCAGGGTCCAGAGTGTAAGCACCGTGTCGGGGCTGTGTTGCATCTTCAGCGCATCAAAGCGTGCGTCAAAGTCGGCGGTGGCTCCTGCTTCGAAGTACACGTAGGTCTCATCGATCAGGGATGAGCCGGCGCGGGCGAGAGTCAGCTGCAGCAAGGGCCGGGTTTCAGCGCCCGGCGGCTCTGAATGCTCCTGCCCGAACGTGGTAACGCGCGCCGCATTGGGCAAAGTCAGGCTCACTACCGAGTTGGGCTGACTCACGCGCACAAAAAAGCCCTGACCCAGTGGTAGCACGGGGTTGCCAATGCCGTTGACGTAGCTGCGGTACCGGCCGCCATACTGCCCAATACTCTGGTACACGTAAAGCGCCGCATCAAGGCCGGCGGGCACGGGTACTTGGCGCCAGTCCAGCGGCGCAGGAAACGGGTTGCCCAGCAGCTGCCAGCCTGCATCGGCTTCAGACCCGCGGTTCAGCGTCAGTGTTACGTCACTCTGGTTCGGCACGCCCTGGAAATTAATGATGCTACTGGCGGGCAGATTCACGTTATAGCCCCGGCCCACTGCCAGCGGGTCGCTGAGGGAGGCCGGCGAAACCCAGCCCTTATCGAACGGACTCAGGCCCACGGCCGGGCTGCTGGCCAGCCGGGCTTGGTCGTAGCCGAACACCGTGGGAAAAGGCAAGACGCTGCCCGGCGCGGCGGCCCCATTGTAAGCGGGGTTGACTACAGGTGTGAAACCGGCCGTAGCCAGCATACCGACGGAAGCACCCTGCACCGGGGCGGCGAGGTGGCGGTAGCCAAGTCCCGCGTTCAGACTCGGGTCGATACTGCGCTGGATGACGATGGGCCGGGTGATGACCGGCCCCGGTGGCACCCCGTTAGCTGTCCGATCCATTATCAGGGCGGTTCCGCGCACGGGGTCCGAAAGCAGTGTAATCGTACGGGCTGGCCCCGGTCCCAGCAGAAAATCCGGGTCGATGATGGTACTGTTGTAGGTGCCCAGCACTTCGGCAACGCTCACGTTGCTTTCCAGCGCCAGAATGTTGTTGCCCGGCGTGCCCTGCAAGTTCACCACGTTTGCTATCAGACTACGAACCCGCGCAGGCAGCCCCGAGCCGGTATACTGCACCACAGGCGCCTCCTGGAAGCGTATTACTGCATCGTACACGTAATTGGCGTCGGGACTGTACGAGCGGCTCTCAGAATAGATGCTCCCGCCATTAGGCGAGGTGCTGCCCGCTGCCATGATGCCGAATGCGTCCCCGATGTGCAGCGTGCCGCCCGCCTGCAACTCAAAAGCGCCTCCTCCTACCAGCCATTCATCGGTAATCAGGGTGCCGCCGTCTTCCACGCGCAACGTTTCGGTTACATTTACATTGGCCCGCATCGTGGCATTGCCGCCCCGGGCAATGGTCAGGTTGGTGTAAAGGCCGCCGATATCCTCGCTCGAGGTTATCGTTACATTCTGAGCCAGGGCCGCCGAGGCCGGCAACAGCAAACTCACCATCAGGACAAGGACGTACCTCAACTGCGGGCGGCGAGTGGTGGGTGGTACTGTATCCATACAGCGGTGATAATAAGTGGATGGGAAATACCAGCGGGCCTCGGCTGTGGTGGACTCGGTGGGCAAGCTGCAACCAGAGCTGTCTATTTAAATTACTGAATTTACCGGCTCCAGTCCAATTTGACCAGCATCATTTTGGCAGAGGGCGGGTCATGTGCCGACAAACAATTTTACTCACCTTAAGCACAAAGAAAGGGCACCCATGCGGGTGCCCTTTGTACCAGACAGGCTGCCAGAAGCTGTTGCTACAGCTTCTCCGCCAGAAAGCGCGCCGTGTGGTTGCTGTCCTTGATTTTGGCCATCTCCTCGGGCGTGCCTTCGAACAGCAGGTGGCCGCCGTTGATGCCGCCTTCGGGGCCGAGGTCGATAATCCAGTCGGCGCACTTGATGATGTCCATGTTGTGCTCGATGATGAGTACCGAGTTGCCTTGCTCTACCAGCGCATTTAGGGCCGTCATCAGCTTATTGATGTCGTGGAAGTGCAGGCCGGTGCTGGGCTCATCAAAAATGAACAGAATCTTATCCTGCTGCAGCGTGGCGCCCTTGGTCAGGAAGGAGGCCAGCTTCACGCGCTGGGCCTCGCCGCCGGAAAGCGTGTTGGCCGACTGCCCCAGGCGGATATAGCCCAGCCCTACATCATCGAGCGGCCGGAGACGCTCCACAATTTTCAGCTGGTTTTTGAAGAACTCAATGCTGTCCTCAATGGTCATTTCGAGCACCTCATTAATGCTCTTGTCCTGGTATTTCACGTCCAGCACATCCTGCTTGAACTTGCGGCCTTCGCAGGCTTCGCAGGTCAGGTAGATATCGGCCATGAACTGCATTTCAATCTTCACCTGGCCTTCGCCCTGGCACACCTCGCAACGGCCGCCATCAATATTGAAGGAGAAGTGTGACGGTTTGAAGCCGCGAGCCTTGGCCAATTGCTGATCGGCAAACAGGCTGCGAATGGCATCGTAGGCCTTCACGTAGGTCACTGGGTTGGAGCGGCTGCTCTTACCGATGGGGTTCTGGTCCACGAATTCCACGTGCGTTACCTGCCCGCTCACGCCCATGAGGCGATCGAACTTGCCGGTAGCCTCGCCGGCTCCGCCGCCCAGCTGCTTCATGAGCGCGGGCGCCAGAATGCGGCGAATGAGCGTTGACTTGCCCGAGCCGGATACGCCCGTTACCACCGTCATAACATTCAGCGGAAACTTGACGGATACGTTCTTGAGGTTGTTTTCGCGGGCGCCCGTCAGCTCCAGGGCGTTGCGCCAGGGGCGGCGCGTTTTGGGCACGGCCACTTCCATTTTCCCGCTCAGGTACTGGCCGGTGTAGGTGGCGGTGTCCTTCAGAATCTCCTCGTAAGTGCCCTGGAACATGAGGTGGCCGCCACCGCTGCCGGCTTCGGGGCCGATGTCGATGATCTGGTCGGCCTCTTCCATGATTTTCTCCTCGTGCTCCACCACAATAACCGTGTTGCCCAGCTTTTGCAAGGAGCGCAGCACGCCAATCAGCTGCTCAGCATCCTTTGGGTGCAGGCCGATGCTGGGCTCATCGAGAATGTACATGGAGCCCACTAGCGCCGAGCCAAGCGAGGTTGCCAGCGAAATACGCTGGCTTTCGCCGCCGGAAAGTGTGCTGCTCAGGCGGTTCAGGGTGAGGTAGCCCAGGCCCACGCGGTTGAGGTACTCCAGGCGGTTGGTTACTTCCGTTACCAGGCGCTCGGCCACTTTGGCGTCGTGCTCGTCCAGATTCATGTTCTGGAAGAACTCCAGGGCCTTGCTTACCGGCAGCAGCACCAGGTCGGTGATGCTCTGGCCGCTGATTTTCACGTACTGGGCGTCTTTGCGCAGGCGGGTGCCGCGGCAGTCGGGGCAGGTGGTGCGGCCGCGGTAGCGGCTTTGCAGCACGCGGTACTGGATTTTATGCGTTTGGGTAGACACCCATTTGAAATAGTCGTCGAGGCCGTCGAAGTACTTGTTGCCTTTCCAGAGCAGCAGGCGCTCGGCCTCACTCAGCTCATTATAGGGCCGGTGAATGGGGAAATCGAAGCGGATGCCATTTTTGAGCAGGGGCTTCAGCCACTCGCTCTGCTTGTCGGTGCGCCAGGGGGCAATGGCGCCTTCGTACACTGTGAGACTTTTGTCGGGAATTACCAGGTCTTCATCAATGCCCAGCACCGAGCCAAAGCCTTCGCAGGTCTGGCAGGCACCGTAGGGGTTGTTGAAGGAAAAGAAGTTGACGCTGGGCTCCTCAAACACCTCACCGTCCAGCTCAAACCGGTCGGAGAAGGTGCGGGTTTCCTCATCGAGCTTGATGATGCAGGTGCCGTGGCCCTCGAAGAAAGCGGTTTGCACGGAGTCGGAGAGGCGGAACATCAGGTCTTCGTCGCCGGGCTGAATCACGGCGCGGTCAATCATGATGAACACGTCGCCCTTCACCTCGGGCTGGCCCTCGGCAATCAGCTCTTCAATGAAGGATGTTTCGCCGTTTACGACTACGCGGCTGTAGCCTTTCTGCAGCAGCAAATCCAGTTCCTTGCTCATGGGCCGGCCGGCTTCCGAGGGCATCAGAGGCGCCAGCACCATAATACGGGTGCCGCCGGGCAGGCGGAACAGGTAATCCACCACATCGGCCACGTTATCCTTGCGCACCTGCTCCCCGCTGATGGGCGAGAACGTGCGGCCTACGCGGGCGAAGAGTAGCTTGAGGTAGTCGTAAATCTCGGTGCTGGTGCCTACCGTGGAGCGGTTGTTCTTGATGCTGACCTTCTGCTCGATGGCAATGGCCGGCGAAATACCCCGGATATAGTCTACATCGGGCTTATCCATGCGGCCCAGGAACTGGCGGGCGTAGGATGAGAGGCTTTCCACGTACATGCGCTGGCCCTCGGCGTAGAGCGTATCGAAGGCCAGGCTCGACTTGCCCGAGCCCGAGAGGCCCGTAACGACAATGAATTTATTGCGCGGCAGCGCTACGCTCAGGTTCTTGAGATTATGAACCCGGGCATTTTTTATCAGGATAAACTCGCGTGGGTCGAGCTGGTCAATGGGGTCGGCTGCCGGAGCGGCCATTTGCAGAGCGGAATTGTCGGCCATAGAACGGGTAAACAGCCGCAGGCCGGGGTTTGGTTTCCGGCTAGTGCGGTTTGGTCAGGCGAAGGTACGGCGGGGGCGGTTGGATTGGTAGTGGCAGGCTTCTCGGCACTACCTGCACAGTCCGCCGCGGGGTGGTTATTTGGCTACTGTTGGTTTGGGAAACGCTATTACCTTGCGTAGGCATGTGCTGGTACTTCACTGGGCACCAGTGGTACTACCACATAGTATCAATCCTTGTAAAAAAGACCGTCACCACGCACAGACAACTACACCACTTACAAGCACATGAGAAAACTAATTTCATTTATGCACATCTCCCTGGACGGTTTTGTATCAGGGCCGAACGGAGAAATGAATTGGATTACCGTGAATGAAGAAATCTTCGCTCATATCGATAAGCGGATAAGCAAAACCGACACGGCAGCCTATGGCCGGGCAACCTATCAGATGATGGAGAGTTACTGGCCAAAGCAGGGAAACGAGCCCGATGCTAGCCAGCACGACATTGACCACTCAACGTGGTATAACCACGTGCACAAAGTGGTTGTATCCAACTCCATGCAAGGCGCGGATTTACCGAACACCACCATTATTAATAGTAACCTCGCGGAGAGCCTACAGGAAATAAAACAGCAGGGGGATACAGACATCCTGCTGTTTGGCAGCCCAACGGCCACCCACTCCCTGATGCAACAGAATTTAATTGACGGCTACTGGCTGTTTGTGAATCCTATAATTCTGGGCCAGGGCATTCCCTTGTTTACCAACGTCCAGGACAAAATAAAACTTAAGCTATTGACCACCCAACAATTCACTTGCGGAGTAACAGAACTGAGTTATGTAGTGGACAAATAAATAACAACGAACGGCTACGTTCATGTAGCGCGAGAATCATAACGCAACGAAGCGCAGACAACTAAATGCGCTACATGAAGGTATCCCAACCGCAGAAAGTGCTTCGACAGTAATCTAAAAAGGACTTATGAACTCGTCTGCCCACAACGATATTGACCTTCTCTTGGAAAAAGCAAAAAGCTCTGGAAGAAATGAAGACCTTTCCGCTTTGTGGAAAGCTGCCCTTAGTTTGCCTCAATGGCATTTTATAACGCAACAAACGGCCAATATTGAAGACAGAAAACCGGCCGTGGGAATGGTTGATAACAAGCCTTGGGTATTCTTATTTACTGATAGGCAAAGAGCGCAGGAGTATGGGAGAACTGTAAAAGACGGCGGGTTTGTCGATGAAAGTGGCAACGTCATGGTTATATCCACGGATACACAAAGAGCCATTGACTACCTTCTGGCTCTCGCTTCGCAAGGCGTATATGGCTTAAGATTCAATGAGCTTAATGGCTGGTTTTCACCCATCGGAAACTTGCCTGCTATTATAAAACACGTGCATAAAGGCTAAGTAGTAATTACCTCACCAAGCAATGCTGAGCCCCCTGCAGTCGCTCGGCTGTGCCGAGTGACTAATGCGCTTGAGCAGCTATGCTGCGAATCCGGCTGAGGCGCTGACCCACATGGCGCGGGACGCTCGCGGCAGAGCCGCTCTGACTTATAGGTCACTCGGCACAGCCGAGCGACTGCACCTAGATGTTAGTAGCCATTTAATGACACCATGAGAAAGGACACAGCATTTATGCTCTCAGCAATCATTCTATCAATTTTTTGCCACGTGACAGATGCCTTTGGCAGGGGTTTGGTACTAATAGTTGGGGTAGCTGGACTGATTGGAATTATTGTGCTTCTCACTACAGCATCACCGCTGACTGATTTATCTGACAATGAGGAGCGAGTTCTTCGGCAGGAAAAAAAGCTGCTCCCATTTGTATTAGCAGTAATTCTCTTCAATATCATTGCTTTCTATGCGGTATATGACTTTGTAGGTGGCAGCCCAGATGACAATAAGCTTATACTTGCTGTGACTACAGCATTGGGGCTGACATCTCTCGTGGGATTTGTTCTGGGACTTATCATTTCTGCTTTTCCTTACAAAGGCATGGACTTCATCAATAAATTTAAAAGAGGCGCTTTGCTCGGACTGCTCATTGCTCTTAGCCTGCAAGCCATTATGTATGGAATTACTTGGCTAACGATGACTCCCCTACCCGCACGAGTTTAAAGCAGCGTAACTCATGCCCATCCTTGATGATGAGTCTGCCGCAAAGCGGTAAGCCAGCCCCGCGCAGGTAACAGGGCGGATCTTTTAAATCTCCCGCATAAGGCCTCGGCGGCTACATAACCCGGCCGGAAATACAACAAAAAAGGGCCGCTGCCGCGGCCCCTTTTTATTTGCATAGGTGTAATGATACTTTAGTAATAATCAAGTCAATAAGGTTTGTATTCTTTCGTAGCCCGGGTAACTGAATAAGCTGTCTGATAGCACTATACAAAAGTGCAGCCTTCCCAAGCGTGGTACAAAGGCCAAAAATTTCTTTTTTTGGCCCTTCGTTACTGTTTAGTGTTCTATCTATGCCCGTTATATCTGCTACGCAGCAAGCCGCCCTTTGCGCGGCAGTAGCTACCCGCTTTGGCCAGCCCATCCGCTACCCCAGCCATTGCGAAGCCCTGGAAGCTTCCATTGCCCAGGCCCAACCCCAGGACGGCCGCCTGAGCGCCAATACGCTGCGCCGTTTTTTTGGGCTGGTGAAGAAAACCGGCGGCTACCACCTGCACACCCTCGATGCCCTGGCCCGCTACGCCGGCCACACCGATTTTGAAGCTTTCGTAACGGGCACCTTCACGCCCGGTACCGCCGCAGATGCTATTCCGGACATTCCTGAGCTGCTGGCCTTTCCCCGGCTGCAGCATGCCGAGCGGCTTTTAATGGGCTACTTTCTGGGCCAGATTACCCGCACCGGTGATTTCACGGCCAATCCCCTGGCCCTGCGCCTGGCCGCCCACCCGGCCGGGCAGGAATACTTTGTGGAAAGCTATGTGGACCTGGCTTATCTCAATGGCGCCTACGGCCAGGTGGTGCGGGAGTATTTACGCCACAAAAAAACGCCCGAAGCCCAGCTCTACGGCAACAGCGTGTTGTTTTTGGGCGAGTTTCTGGCCGAAGATGAACCTGCGTGGCAGGCCCGTTTGCAGCATCTGCTGGCTCTCCCCATTCCGCCCGATACGCATCCCTTCCCGCGCGGCCGTCGGGCGTTTGCCGAAGTTGTAGCTACCTGGTATAATGCCCCCACACAGCCAATGCCGACAGCGCTGTGGACGCGGCTGCTGGATGAGGCGGCTCAGATTCCCGTTCTCACCGCGGATGCTGACAGCTTACCGGCCTTTTACAACTACTTTCCCGCTGGTTATTATTTTCTGGTGGCGGAGTCCCTCTTTCTGACTAATCAGTTTGAGCCGCTAGCCGCTTGGATAGCGCTTACGCTGGAAGCTTATCCCACTCTGCAGCATTACGAACACAACGTTTTTAACGAGCTAATGCGGGCTTTTCAGGCAGTAGCTGCCCTACGTACCGGCACTGCTACCACCTGGGATTCGGCACCGCTGGGCGCCGTGCTGACTACCCACGCCTGGCTGCGCGACTACTATCAGGTGCATTGCTGGCTGGCGAGCCTACATTTTGCCGTAGCCGGCCCGCCCGACCCGTCGGCAGTTGCCAAGATCCGGCAGCACATCAGCCGGTTTGCCCAAAAGCGCCGGATGCCGTTTTTTGAAAGCCTGGCCGCGCGCATTGTGTAGCTGGCACTTGTGGTCTGATAAATCTACTTCTTCAAATATGGCGCTACCACGCGCGTCCAAATCTCATACCCGGCGCGGGTCATGTGCAGGCTGTCTGATATATAAAGCTCCGGGCGGGGCTTGCCGTTTGGGCCCAGCATAGGCGTGCTTACATCCACGAATGTAAGCCGTTTGGGATGTTGCTCAATGTACTGGCGGATGAGGGCGTTGGCCTCCTGCATCCTGGGATAAAGCGCCCAGCGCGAGGGGCTGGGTTTGATGGACAGGAACACGACGGGCACGCGGCGCAGCTTTTTGTTCTGGCGCATCAGCTTCTCAAACGCCAGAAACGATGCATACACTTCCTGCGTCGTAGCCCCGGCGTTAATATCGTTGTCGCCCTCATAAAGCAGTACCTGTCGCGGCTGGTAGGGTACCACCAGCTTCTCGAAAAAGTAAATAGCATCGGGAAAGCGGGAGCCTCCGAAGCCGCGGTTGAGCACGGGCCGGCCGGGGAAGTCCTGCGGCAGCGTTTCCCACTTCCTGATAGACGAGCTGCCATAGAACAGAATAGGCTTGCGAGGAGGCGGCGTGAGGCTGTCCTGCCGGGCAAAGGCGCGCAGCTCCTCCGCCCATTGGGCCGGATTGATAGCCGGCACCTGCGAAGTCTGAGCAAAACCCGTGAGGCTGCTTAACAGGAGAAAAGCAAACCCTGCACTCAGGGAACGAAGAATAGATGGACGCATAGCAAGAATTATCAGCTTATGATAAGCTGCAAGCTACCAGGTTGTCTGGTAATGGTCGTTAGGTTGAAAAAGGAACGTCATGCTGAGCGGAGCCGAAGCATCTCGCGTGCTGACGTTGTGGTAGTAAGCCAACGGAGTGGTAGAGATGCTTCGGCTCCGCTCAGCATGACGGTAATTTTCCTACTACGCCCCCACGCAACATGTCTCAACTACACTCGCCGTGACAGGTCTTGTTGCCATCTGCAATCCTGGCTACCCTTCTTTCTATTTTCCTGTTCGGAACAGAGCCTCCTTACCCAACGTTGTACCAGCACACCGTAATTTTCGGCACTCATCTTGTGCTGTACCAGCTTATGCGTTCTATCTTCTCTGCCTGCCTGCTTCTATTGATTTCTTTTTCGGCGGCTTTCGGGCAGCGGGTTCCCGGGCTGGCGGGCCAATGGGCCGGCACTCTGAAACTGCCCAATGGCGGCGCATTGCCGCTGCTGATTGCCATGCAGGAGGCCAACGGCCGCCGCTCAGCCACGCTGGATGTGCCCAGCCAGGGCGCAACCGGCATTCTGGTAGACCAAGTGATAGTGCGCGGGGATAGTATGCTGCTCGCCATCAACACCATCAAAGCCCGCTATGCCGGCCGGCTCAGCGCCGATGGCCGCCA
This sequence comes from Hymenobacter sp. DG25A, assembly GCF_001280305.1. Lineage (NCBI taxonomy): Bacteria > Pseudomonadati > Bacteroidota > Cytophagia > Cytophagales > Hymenobacteraceae > Hymenobacter > Hymenobacter erythromyxa. The sequence continues at coordinate 2,855,473 of NZ_CP012623.1, forward strand.
GATGCAGGGCTTCTGGCGCCAGAATAATGCCCGCTTACCCCTCACGCTGGTGCGCAGCTCGGTAGCCACGCCACCGGCCGCGGCGGCCCCGGCTACTTCCGCACGGCCCGGCGCCAAACAAAACCGCCCTCAAGAGCCGGTAGCCCCTTTCCCTTACCGGGAGGAGGAAGTGAAATTTACAAACCGCACGGGCGGCGTCACGCTGGGCGGCACGCTCACGGTGCCGCCCGGGGCGGGGCCATTCCCGGCCGTGGTGCTGCTCTCCGGCTCCGGCGCCCAGGACCGTGACGAAACCGTTTTCGGCCACCGCCCTTTTCGGGTAATAGCTGATTATCTCGCCCGGCGCGGTATTGCCGTACTGCGCTTTGATGACCGGGGCGTGGGCCAGTCTACCGGCAACGCCAAAACCGCCACCGCCGGCGACTACACCACCGACGCTCAGGCGGCGCTGGCCTTTCTGCGTACCCGCCGTGAAATCAATGGCAAGCAGCTGGGCCTGATTGGGCACAGCGAAGGCGGTACAGCCGCCATTGCCGCCGCCGGTCAGCCCCAGGGCCCGGCCTTTCTGGTGCTGCTGGCCACGCCCGGCGTGCCCGGCCCCGATTTAATAACCCGCCAGGCCCTGGATCAGGCTCGCCTCAAGACTACCAACCCTAAAATTCTGGCCGGGGTAGAACAGCGCCAGCGCAACCTGCTCGGCATTGTGCAGCGCGTTGCGGATAACAATGCTGCCCAGGCCCAGCTGGTGGCCGCCCTCATCCCCCCCATTGACCTGCCTCCCGAGCAAGCGGCTCAGATTAAAGCCGTAGCCCAGGGCCAGGCCACCCTCATGGTTACGCCGGCCTACCGCTATCTGCTGAACGACAACCCGCAGAAAACCCTGAAGGCTGTGCGCTGCCCGGTACTGGCCCTGGGCGGCAGCAAAGACCTGCAGGTAGCCTCGTCCGTGAATTTGCCGGCTATTGAGAAAACCCTGAAGGCCGTGCCCAACCGCGACGTAACGGTAAAAGAGCTGCCGGGCCTGAATCATTTATTCCAGACCGCCAACACCGGCGGCGTGGGAGAATACGCACAGCTGGAAGAAACCTTCTCACCCACCGCCCTAAAAATTATCGGCGACTGGGTCACGGAGCACACTAAGCGTTAAGCGGCTTTTGCGTTAATCTGTCACGTAAGACTACTGCTCTGGAGGGAGCTTCTGTGGGTGTACCTACAGAAGCTCCCTCCTTCATTTTTAGTCCGTTAAGTGACGGTGCAGCACCGGGACTTTCCGCTGCTCCTGCTCCAATCCTTACTAAGCCCACCTTTATTCCCTGCCACGCCATCAGCCGGATAAGCATGGCGCAGGCCCAGGCGGCTTAAAATGGCTTGATGATTGCGGATTAAAAAAATGGTTAGATTTCAACCTTCACCTGCACCCATCCGCCATATCAACAACCTTACATAGCACTTTATGAATACACGCTTACTCCTCCTCCGCAGGTTCTGCGCCCTTGTGCTGTTGGTTTTAATGCCTGGTATTTTGTTGGCCGGCCCCGAAGACCCCAAGCTCAACGGCCAATGGTCGGGAATGCTGAAAGTGGCGGGCACGGAGATGGAGATGATTGTGACTATTGTTCCGCTTTCTACCGGCGGCTATTATGCGGCGCTGGATATTCCAAAGCAGAAAATCAGCCGCATGCCCATGAAGGCATCCTTAACCAACCAGGATGTGCTGCTGAAGATAGACCAGGCCGGCAGCCGCTTCACAGGCAAGCTGAATATGGCGGGCACCGAGATGAAGGGCACCTGGCAGCAGCCGGGCATTACAGGTCCGCTGGTGCTCAAGCGTATTTCTACTTCCATCCTCAACGCGGCTTTTAAAGCGGCTCCGCCTTACCGACGCGAAGAGGTAATTGTACCCAATAAGCCGTTTAAGCTTCGTCTGGGTGCTACGCTCACCATGCCCAACGGCGCCGGCCCCTTCCCGGCCGTGGCATTGGTATCAGACCTGGGTGCCCAGGACCGCGACGCCTCCCAGGAGCAATACCGCATGTTTGCTATTCTGGCCGATTACCTCACGCGCCAGGGCTTTGCCGTGTTGCGCTACGATGACCGGGGCGTGGGCCAGTCAAACGGCCGATACTACTCCGCCACCACCGCCGACCTGGTGACAGATGCGCAGGCCGCCATGGGCTTTCTGCGGGCTCACTACCGGGTAAAGAAAAACCAAGTAGGTCTGATTGGGCACGGCGAAGGCGCCAACATTGCCCTGCTGGCCGCGGCGCAGCCCAAAGGCCCCGATTTTGTGGTGTCGCTAGCGGGCTCCGGCCAAACCGGGCAAGCCGTAATGCAGCAGCAGCAGGTAGAAATTCTGCGGCTGATTGGTGCCAATGCCAACCAGGTGAAATCAGCCCTGGCCCTGGATAATCAGATGGTGAACGTGATTCGCCAGACACCCGACGATAAACTGGCCCGCGCCAAAGTGGGCGTGCTGCTGCGCCAGATTAATAACGACCTGGCTTTTACCATGGTGCAGGCCCGCGTAGAGCAGCTGACCTCGCCCTGGTACCGCTACTACCTAGATTTCAACCCGGTTTCCAAGCTCCACAGCGTGAAATGCCCGGTACTGGCCATGAACGGCACCGCCGACCTGCAGGTGATGGCCAACAAAAACCTTTCGCTCCTGCACAAAGGCCTCCGCAACAGCCGCAAAGTCACGATAGTGAAGCTGCCCGGGGTAAACCACCTGTTCCAGCCCGACCGCAGCGAATGGGCCCTGATCAATAACGAGCAACAGCCGGTGTTTGCGCCCAAGGCTTTGGCTACGATGGATACGTGGCTTAAAAACCGCACCAAAACCAGAACCTCTTTCACCGCTCCTATTAAAGCCAAGCTGGCGGCGCCGCTGCGTAAGCCCGCCCCCGATAAAACCGCCAGCCGGTAAGCCAGGAGAGTTATAAACCAAAATGCTCCGGCAGCCAGTCTGGCTGCCGGAGCATTTTGGTTTTAGGAGCGGCTACTTTCTGCAATACCCCAGGCTGAGTTTGCCTCCCGGATTCCTTTGTGCCTTTATCAGGCCTGCACCGGCTCGGTTTCTTGTTTGGGCGATAGGTCCAGCTCGCGCAGCTGGTTGGCGCGCCAGGCCGTTACGGCCACCACCACCAGCGTCATGGTGCCGCCCAGCACCACTGAGGTAACCGTGCCCAGCAGCCGCGCCGTAGCCCCCGACTCAAAGGCGCCTATTTCGTTGGAAGAGCCGATGAAGATGTTGTTTACCGCCGAAACGCGCCCTTTCATGTACTCCGGCGTGAAGGTGTGCAGCAGTGTGGAGCGCACAATCACAGACACAGAATCGAAGATGCCCGTCATGAACAGCAGCATCAGGGACAGCCAGAAGTTGCGGGACAGCGCAAACAGGATAGTAGCCACACCAAAGCCCGCCACCGCCCACAGGAGCTTGCGGCCAGCGTGCCGGCGCAGCGGGAAGTACGTCAGCAGTACCGCCATCAGCACGGAGCCTACGGCCGGCGCGGCCCGCAGGTAGCCCAGCCCCTCGGCGCCGGTGTGCAGAATCTCATCGGCAAAAATGGGCAGCAGCGCCACCGCACCACCAAACAGCACGGCAAACAGATCCAGTGACAAGGCCGCCAGCACAATCTGGTTTTGAAAGATAAACTGCACCCCGCTCAGCACGCTTTCCTTTAGCCCCAAGCGCTGGCCTTCTATGGGCGGCAGCGGGCGCCCGGCAATACTCAGAAATAGCGCCAGGGAAAGAGTGGTCAGCACTACATCGGTCATGTACGCGGCGGAAATACCCAGCTTGGCATAGATCAGCCCGCCAATGGCCGGGCCCATCACCGCGGCGGCCTGCCAGGTAGAGCTGTTCCAGGTTATGGCATTGGCTAGCCGCTCCCGGTCGGGCAGCAGCTGCGGCATAAAGGAAAACAAAGCGGGCCCCAGAAAGCCCCGCGCCAGCCCACTGGTAAAAATAACGGCGTATAAAGGCAGGGCATGATAGCGCAGCAGCCAGCCGGCGCCTTCCGGGCGGGTAAACGAGAGCAACGCCGCCGCGCAGAACAGCAGCACCACCACGGCAGCCAGAATAATATTCTTGCGGCGTACAGAGTCGGCCAGGTGGCCGGCGTACAACGATACCACAATGCTGGGCACGGCTTCGGCCAGGCCAATAAGGCCCAGCGCCAGGGGGTCTTTGGTGAGCTGATAGATCTGCCAGCCCACTACCACCGCCTGCATTTGGGTAGCTACTACCAGGCACACGCGGGCCCCAATCAGGCGCCGAAATTCAGGAACGCGCAGGGCTGCATATGGGTCGTGCGGCCGGGCGGGCGGAAAGCTGGAGGAGGATGTCATAACGGTATTCGCAGAGCCGGCAAAGGTAGCCGAAACGCGCCGCAGAAGTACAGAATAAGGGCCGCTTATTCCTGCTGCTTGACATAGCTGAGTATTCTGTGTATCATTGACTTATTCTTCCTGCTCTGCCGGTGCGGCCACTTTTTCAGGTACCTGCCCTTCCTTATAGGACGCTACCACGGCGCCACCGCCTCCCTCCACCTAGCTGCCACTTCTCTTACCGATGTCTTCTGGCATAGGGTGCTCCTGCTGCCCTTTTCTGCCCGTTGGCCTGTCAGATACAGCTAACTGCGCTTTGCTATGGTCGATTTTCTTGCCCTCACGCATCAGCCTGCTACTCCGGTGCTGGTGGCCCGCTGGCTGCGGGCAGCCACGCCCGAAGAACTACAGCAGGGCTATAATGAGCTGCTATCGGTGGCTACGCTGCATAAAGTGCGCTACTGGCTGCTGGACTTACGCCGCCGCGGCCCCGTCAGCGCCGAGCTGGTGCAGTGGGTGCAGCAAACCTTTTTCCCGCACGCGGCCTGGGAGTTGCAGGGCAGCATCTACCTGTCTTATTTCATCTCGCCCGATCATCTGGAACAGTTGCAGCTACAGCCGGACTGGTTCGCGGAAGATCAGGGCCATTGCCTGGCCCGGGTGTTTACCGATGAGCGGCAGGCAACCGAGTGGCTGAGCCAAACCCGCCAGCAGGAACAAGTTGCCTGATTCGACTTATTCCACTGGTTTGCGTACTAAGCGAAATCCGCCCGGTTTCGCTTTTTTATTGTCTGCCGTTCTTCCTCTTTCCTATGCTACGCACTACTATCCTTGGCTTTCTGGCAGTTTTTTGCCTGAACACCGCTGCCTCCGCCCAAACCCAACCCACCACCCAGGGCCAGCAAGCCGTGCGCGTATCCCTGAAGGATGGCGCCTTTCGCCGCAAGGGGGTAATGATGCGCATCCAAAGCGGTAAAATCACCCGCCTGACTTCATCCTTCCAGCTAACCAACGGCACCACTGTTTACCCCGATGGCCATGTAGTAACCACCAACGGCACCCGCCAGCAGCTGCCCGATGGGCGCGCTATTAATATGCAAGGCGAGATTGTGGGCCTGAGTGATGATATGCTGACGGCGGCCACCATTCAGCAGCTGGATCAAATGGTTACCGGCTACACCGGCACCGTGATTAGTCTGCCCAATGCCGTACCCGCCGAGGCCGCTACCGCCCTGCAGCGCCTGGAGCGCAAAGCCGCCTTGCTGGAGCAGCTCACCGACCGCCTCGCGCAGCGCACTGCCCAGGCCGTGCCCGTCTCCCCGGAAGCCGCCCGCCTGGATGCCCAGATCAATGCCCTGGCACCTCCAGCCAAGCCATAAGCAGCCCCTCTCAACACTGAAAAGCCCGCCATAAGCGGGCTTTTTTATTTGCTTCCATTCCTTTTTTGAGTATTTTAAGCTGATAGAAAGCAAAACTGAACAATTGCACCGGTTCAGGAACATGTGAAAAATTTCTGCTTTTATTCTTATCTGGCATTGTGTTTGGGCGATTGGTTCTTTACATTTGGTCAGGAGACATCTCCGCCAATCCCCTAATTTTCTTCTTTATCCTCTAGCTGCACAATATGGCTTAAAGCTCTACGTTCCCTTATTCGTAGCCTTTATGGAAACCATGCAGCCGAGCGACTCCGCGTTGATTTCGCTCTATATCAACGGAAAAGAAGAAGCCTTCGAACTGTTGTTGAACCGGCACAAAAGCCGCGTCTTTACCACGATTATGTTAATCGTGCGGGACGAAGCCGTAGCCGAGGATCTGCTACAGGACACCTTTATCAAGGCTATCCATACCATGAAAAGCGGCCGCTACAACGAGGAAGGCAAGTTCTCGTCGTGGATTGGCCGTATTGCCCACAACCTGGCCATTGATTTCTTCCGTCGGGAGAAGCGCAGCCCGCTGCTCAATCTCGACACCTCGAGCCACGCTTTCAACTCCCTCTCGCACGCCGAGGAAGGAGTGGAGGCCAGCCTCACCCGGGAGGAAACCTATAGCCGGCTGCGGGAGTTAATACAAGACCTGCCCGCCGCGCAGAAAGAAGTGCTGGTGATGCGCCACTACGGCGACATGAGCTTTCAGGAAATTGCGGACGCGACAGGGGTGAGCATCAACACGGCGCTGGGGCGTATGCGCTACGCGCTGATCAATCTGCGGAAGAAAATGGCCGCACATCCTGTCTTCTATGATCAAAACCTTTACCCAAGAGAAACTGCTCCGGTACGTGTACAACGAATTGCCGGCTGATGAGCAAGCCGGCCTGGAGCAAGCCCTGACCCACGATGCCGAACTGGCGGGCCAGTGCGCCGATCTGTTGCTAGCCCAGCGGGTGCTAGATGGCGTGCGCAGCACGCCCAGTGCTGGTACAACTCAATCTATTCTGCAGTATTCGCGTACGTTTTTAGCCGCGTCCTAAGGGCGCGGCTTTTCTTTTTTTATGCGTAAGACCGAGCGGTACCGCCGCTTTCTGGACTACTTCACCACCCACTTTCCCGCCCCCGAAACCGAGCTGCACTACCGTAGCCCGTACGAGCTGATTGTGGCCGTGGTGCTCAGTGCCCAATGCACTGACAAACGCGTGAACCTGGTCACGCCGGCTCTTTTCGAGCAATTCCCCACACCTGCCCACCTAGCGGCTGCCTCTGTGGAGGAAATTTTCCCTTTCATTCGGAGTGTATCCTACCCCAACAACAAGGCCAAGCATCTGGCCGGGCTGGGGCGCCTTCTGGTGCAGGAGTTCAACTCCGAAGTACCCAGCCAGCTGGAAGATTTGCAGCGCCTGCCCGGCGTGGGCCGCAAAACGGCCAACGTGGTCATGTCCGTGATTTACAACCAGCCTGCTATGGCTGTGGATACGCACGTCTTTCGGGTGTCGCACCGCCTTGGACTAGTTAGCAAAACGGCTACTACCCCACTGGCGGTGGAGAAAGAGTTGGTACTGTATATCCCGGAAGAGTTGGTGAACAAAGCGCACCACTGGCTGATCCTGCACGGGCGCTACATCTGCGTGGCGCGCCACCCCAAATGCGGCATCTGTCCACTCACGGAAATCTGCGCCTATTACCAGAAGGTAGTAAAGCCTACCGCCGCCCTCGGGCTAAACACTGCAGAACAGCTGGAAACCGAGGGAACTGCCGAATAAATCTTCTGATTAGTACAACTTAGTATAAAAGTAGCTTTAAGCAGCACAACGCTTTAGCGCAGGGTGGCCGCCTTTTCCAGCACCTGCTCAACCGTGTGAGCAATTTGCTGGCGGTCAAATAATTGCCGGGCTGCCTGTTGGCCACGTTGGCCGGCTGCCTGCAGCTTTTCTGGCTGCGCGAGCAATTCCAGCAGCTTGGTAGCCAGGACATCAGGCTGCCCGGCCGGCACAAACCAACCGGCTCCGTGCTGCTCTACAAATGCCTTAGTCCAGCCCTGGTTGGTGACAATCACTGGGGTGCCTACCGCGAGGCTGTCGTAGAATTTAGCGGGGGAATTGGCATCCAGTACAGGCATCTCCAGAAACGAAACTACTGATACTGCCGCCAACCGAAACCATGCAAATACCGCATGCCTTGGCTGCGGCGGCACCAGCCGAATAGCGGGGCAACGCGCCGCCGCTTCCCGTATGAGCGGCTCATGATAACCAAGGCCCATAAACAGCCAGCATACCTCCGGATTCTGAGCCGCCAGCTCCTCGGCGGCAGCTACCAAGGTAGGAATGTCATTAGCGCGCCCGAACGTACCGGCATACAAGACCACCTGCTTGCCTTCCAGCCCATGCTCCTGGCGCAGCATAGCCACTGCTGCATCCATAGCACGGGCAGCCAAGTCCAGGTCGGTGCCGTTGAGTACGGTAGTTACCTTGGCGGCCGGTATTCCCAAATCGGAAATGTAGCGCGTCATATCCGGCGAAAGCGGCAGAATATGGGTGGCGCTCTGGTACAGGCTTTTCTCCAGCGCAAAGAGCCGTTGCCGGGCCCAGCCGGTAGGCACTGCCCCCATAGCAATAGGAAAGGACGGCCACAAATCCTGCACCTCAAATACCCACGGCACCCGGCGCCGGTGCGCTACCCGGGCCGCCACCCAGGCGGCCGTGAGCGGCGTGGAAATGCCCCAGATAACATCCGGCTTGTCCACTTTCAGTCCTTCCCGATAAGCATAGGCTACGTATTGCCCAAACGCCAGCACCCGCCGCGCCGGCCCCATGCGGTTGTGGTACGGTATATCGGCGGCGCGCATCTCAACGCCTTCCGGTAGCCACGGAAACTCCTGCGTCAGGCGCTGTTGCTCCCAGGTGCGGGTGGTAATAAGCGTAACGCGGTGGTGCCGGGCAATATGCGCCAGCAGGGAGTAATGCCGGCTCGTGGCCGGACAGTCGGGGTTGGTGTGGTACTGGCTGAAAACGAGAATGTGCATAAATTCAGTAGCGAATTCAGTAGCGCCCACAGTAGCGCGAAGCTCCAGCTTCGTGCATGAGCGAAGCGAGTGGCCGGCGTATGCAGACGCGTGGGAACTCGCGTTGCTCGTACGCGAAGCTGGAGCTTCGCGCTACATCTTCCATACCGCTATTTCCGCTTCTGTGGGCGGTAGCGCGACTGGTTAAGGATCTGCTGCGCGTCTCGGTTGGCCATAAGCTGCGGCAAGGTCACCTTAGGATTTTCGGCCATATACTTACGCACAATCTGCCAGCCAACCCATGCTCCTATGCGGCCGGGCGCCGTCTTATCGATTTCCGGTACGTCGGGCCGCTCGCCTACGTACTTCTGAATTACGAAGGGCGTGGTATTGTACAGCAGGTTTTTCTCAATGAAATGGCCCCACACTTTGCCTTCGTTGTACTGTACACCCTCTATTTCTTTGGCCGTGTAGCCAATCAGCAGGGAATCGGGGGTGCAGGGCAGCATTTTTTCGGCGAAGTACAGCGCCTTGCCAAACTGCACCATTTCGGCCAGCATGGTTTGGTTGGTCAGCTGCTTGCGGTTGTATTTGCTGGAGACGGCCAGCATCACGGTAGGCAACAAATGCTCCGGCGTATAGCGGCGGACAATGTACTCGGGCACGTTGGGCCGGTAGCTGGCTTTGGGGCCCACAAAAAAATCGAGCCCCAGCACCAGCAGGCTGTCGTTCACGAATACGTCCTGACTCAGGCCGCTCACAAAAGTTTTAACGGGCGGCACCCGGAAATCGGGGAAGTAGAAGCGCACGTGCTGGAAAGCCTGGTGCAATTGGCGTTGCAGGGCCGCGGTATCCTTAAACGCGGCTTCGGTTTCGCGGCCCAGCTTCTGCAGTCCCTCGTTGGTGGCCAGCTGCGTCAGGCGCTGGGCCAGCACGTCGTCGGAGGGGTATTGGCGGCGTAGCAGGAAATGAGTGGCAAACAGGGGCTCGGCCGCTAGAAAACGCTTGGCATCGGCGGGCGTCTTAATCTGGAAGAACGGGCGCGTCAGGTCCTCTATATGTACCGGGGCTTCTACCCGCGCTACGGCCGGGTCCAGCTCACAGGAGGAAGTATCCCGGCTGCAGCCGGCCAGCAGGCCAATGGCACACAGCCACGGCAGAAAGTGAAACAACGGGCGCATGTGGGGGAGATTGTACTTCACGCTTCTATCTTTAGGGCGAAATTAGCCAAAACGAAACGCCGCGCTACTGACGCTATTGTCTGACCCCGTTTTTCCTTGCTTTTATATGAAAAAGACGTTCCTAGCCCTTTTCCTGACGGCCGCCACCGCTACTGCCGCTTCGGCGCAGGTTGAAATTGGCCTGAAGGTGTCCCCTTCCATTACGTATCTGCGGGCCGATGGCTCGGCCAATAGCTTCGAGAAAGAAAAATCGAAGCTCGGTTTGGGCGGCGGCCTGGTAGTTGATTACTTCTTCGGTGAGAACTACGCCTTCAGCTCCGGGCTGGAACTGGCCGGCAAAGGCGGCACCATTCGCTACAACGACCCGGGTACCGGCACCTCGCAAACGGCTAAAATCACGGCCCAGTATCTGCAGATACCGCTCACCATGAAGCTTTTCACCAACGATATTGCCACCGATACCAAGCTCTATTTCCAGCTGGGCGGCGTGGTAGGCGCCAACATCGGCACCCGCATCAACGGCGAGAAAGAATACAAGGACCCGGGCAATAACAACGCCGTTTTCAAAGCCAATAAATTCCTACTGGTGCCTGATCTGGGTGTGATGATAGGCTTTGGCACCGAGTATCAGATGGGCCAGAGCACCAAGGTATTCGCCGGTCTGCACTACCAGCGCGGCCTGCCCAACATCGACAACTATTATGGCGATGAGCGCAACTTCAGCAATGTGGTACTCAAGAACAGTGAGTTTGCCCTGGATCTGGGCCTGAAGTTTTAGACCAGCTTTCCACCGCACAAAAAAGCCCGCGTTGCTTCCAGCAGCGCGGGCTTTTCTTCTTGTTCAGGCGGGGCTTTCGCAGAAAAACCGTTAGTCTGTAATTTCTATTTCACGATCCTGCAGGCGGCTCATAGCCGCAGCGGCCGAGTGCAGCGCAATGTCTTCGCCTTGCTCGTCTTCGATGCGGTATTCCGTCAGGCCCAGGGACGTGTCCTTCATGATTTTCACCCACTTGTAGTATTTGAGGTACCACTTCATCTGCCGGCTTACCAGGCCTTTAGTATAGTAGGCATGCAGGAACGGATGCACATACAGCGTGATGCCCGCCTGGTTTTGAGTTACCAGAAGGTCTTCAATGCTGTTGTCGATTTCATCCGTTACCAGAATAGAAGCGGAAATCTTGCCCGTGCCACCACAGGTGGGGCACACCTCGCCGGTTACAATGTTCTCGGCGGGGCGTACGCGCTGCCGCGTAATCTGGAGCAGGCCAAACTTGGTGATGGGCAGAATAGTGAAGCGCGCTTTATCGTGCTTCATAATGTCCTTCACCGCGTCTTCTACCTTCTTGCGGCTATCTGCCGACTTCATATCAATGAAATCGACCACAATAATGCCGCCCATATCACGCAGGCGCAGCTGCCGGGCTACTTCCTTGGCCGCCAGCATATTGATCATGAGAGCCGTAGCCTCCTGGTCGCCTTCCTGGTTGCTCTTGTTGCCCGAGTTCACGTCGATAACGTGCAGGGCTTCGGTGTGCTCAATAACGAGGTAACCACCGCCCGGCACCGTCACGGTTTTGCCAAACAGCGACTTCAGCTGCTTTTCAATGCCGTGCTGCTCAAACACCTTCACTTTGGCGTTGTGGAGCTTGAGCAGCCCTAACTTATCGGGCGCAATTTTCTGGAGGTAGCTACGCATCTCCTCGTACATCGGTGCCGAGTCCACGGTAATGGCATCGAACGACTCGTTGAGCATATCGCGCAGCATGGAGCTGGTCCGGCCCAGCTCGCCCAGCACCTTGTCGTTCGGCTTGGCCGTGCGCAGGGTCTGGTAAAGCTGGTTCCAGTTGTCCACCATGCTCTGCATATCCTTGTCGAGCTCAGCCACCTCGCGGCCTTCGGCCACGGTGCGGATGATTACGCCAAAATTATCGGGCTTAATGGAGGCAATGAGACGCTTGAGACGCTCCCGCTCCGTGCGGCTGACAATTTTCTTGGAAACACTGATGGTATTGGAAAAGGGCACCAGCACGAGGTAGCGACCGGCCATGGAAATATCCGTGGACAGGCGCGGGCCTTTGGTGGAAATGGGCTCCTTGACGATTTGAACCAGCATTTGCTGGCCCTTTTTCACGGTGTCAGCAATCTTGCCGACTTTGTCCAGCTGCCCATCAAACTGGAAGGTTTTCAGGGGGCCGACGGTAATTTTCTGCGACTGGACGCCTTTCACCCACTTGGTCAGCGAGGGGAAATTTTCCCCTAGGTCGCCGTAGTGTAGAAAAGCATCCTTTTGATACCCGATATCAATGAACGCGGCGTTCAGACCGGGCATAACTTTCTTGACCGTACCCAGGAAGATGTCACCAACGGAATAGTTGGTGTCGTTGCGGTCGAAATGATATTCGATGAGCCGCTTGTCCTGGAGCAGAGCAATCCGTTCTCCGTCCTGAGTAGAATTAATGATTAATTCGTTACTCAATGGATTAGGCTGTTTAAGGTATATCTCCGAGTGAGCAGCCCGCTGGCCTGACCAGAAACCCGCAAAGGGAAGCCAGTGCACAGAGCACCAGCTTCCCTTTCGAGCCACGGGGAAAGCGCACAGTTAGCCACTCTCGGGGATATTACATGAGAGATAGACGGACGCTTAAACGCAGTGCGTTACGCCCGCCAGCAAACCCCGAAAGGCTTACTTCTTCTTGTGACGGTTCTTGCGCAGACGCTTCTTGCGTTTGTGGGTAGCAATCTTATGACGCTTTCTTTTTTTACCGCAGGGCATGGGTGAAAGTGGTTAAGGTTAAAAAATGATTATTGCAGCTTCTGCAATTCCTGATCAACCGATGCCGACAGAGCCGGATCGGTACTGTTTTTCTTGACTTCGTTGAATACCTGACGGGCCTCGGCACGCTTGCCGGTTTGCGCCAGGGAAACGCCCAGATAAAACTGGCCGCTGGTGTTATCGGGGTGGTATTTCACCAGCTCCCGGAAACGCTCCACGGCCTTTTCTGCCTGGTTGCTTTGCAAGGATAGCACGCCCAGATTATAGAGCGCCTTTTCGTTGCGGGGGTCGGTGGCCAGTACCTCGCGCAGCAGCACAACACCCTGTACGGGGTTTTCGCTGGCCATGTACGTCATCCCCAGATTAGTTTTAGCGTCCAGGTTATCGGGGTTGTTCTTGAGCACCCGCTCATACAGTTCCCGGGCCTTGGCGCTCAGCTGCTTAGCCCGTTCCTCGGTAGCCGCGAAGCTAAAAGCTTCGAAGTACTGATCAGCGGCCCGCTTCCAGGCTTGCTCGCCGGGGCGGGCTGCGGCCACCTGCTCATAGTAGTACCCCGCGCTGTCAAACTTATTGACGGCGGCGTACTGCTTGGCCAGTTCACCGGCTATGCGAGTTTTAGCCGCGGCATCGGCAGCGGTGTATTTAGCCCGCAGCTGCGCCAGCTCTTTCTGCTGCGCTGGAGTAGCGGCCATATGGGGCTGCTCAGGCGTAGCACCGGCCGTAACGGGCGCAGCCCCTTCTACAGAAGCTGTAGAGGGGGCTGCGGCACCATTGTCGCGGTTAGCTGTGCGAGCTGCGGTTTGCGTTAGCTCGCCTTTGCCTTCTTTGGGCTTCACAATTCCCTTCGGCAACATAAACAAGGCCCCCACTATCACCAGAGCGACGAGGACCAGAATCAGTTGATGCGAAGAGGAAGTACGAGCCATGCGAAGAAAAAAGCAGGCCGCCGGGCTTTACACGAAAACCTGGCGGCGCTGCGGCAATGTTACAAAGAAACGAACTTATGCCTGAGCCAGCTCCTTGATCTTCTTGCTGTTTTTGATCTTGCCGATGAAGGTTTTCGACGGCTTGAAGCTCGGGATGAAGTGTTCGTCGATGATAATCGACGTGTTTTTCGAGATGTTGCGGGCTACTTTTTTCGCCCGTTTTTTGTTGACGAAGCTTCCGAAGCCACGCACGTAGATGTTGTTGCCATCGGCCATGGAATCCTTCACTACTTTGAAGAAGGCTTCTACGGTAGCCGAAACGTCTGCTTTCTCAATGCCAGTCTTCTCGGCAATTTCGGCGATTACTTCTGCTTTAGTCACGCTGGTAAGTGTACTATGGAGTGAAAAAATATACGGGCAAAACTCCCCGATTCTATACGTAAGCCTTTGCCCAATAGGCGGTTCGCCTACGAATTGGGGCCACAAAGGTAGTTTCCTTTTTTTGTTTTACAATACTTTCTCCTGAATCCATGTTGGATGCTCTTCATCTGACAAGCCTTTCTTCTTCACCATTTTGACGCCTTCTTCCTCTTCTGCCGCCCATCCGTTCTTCTCCCGCGCCCTGCTGGCCTGGTATCCGCGCCACCGCCGGGACCTGCCCTGGCGGCACACCCGCGACCCTTATGCCATCTGGCTTTCGGAAGTAATTCTGCAGCAAACCCGGGTCAAGCAGGGCCTCCCCTACTACCTCGATTTTATCACCACTTATCCCACAGTGCATGATCTGGCCGCCGCTCCCGAGGATGAGGTACTGCGCCACTGGCAGGGCCTGGGCTATTATTCCCGGGCCCGCAACATGCACCATACTGCTCAGCAGGTAGTACGGGAATTTGAGGGGCAGTTTCCTGGTACGTACGCCGGCTTGCTGCAACTGCGCGGCGTGGGCCAGTACACCGCGGCCGCCATTGCCTCTTTTGCTTACGATGAAAAAGTAGCGGTGCTGGATGGCAACGTATTCCGGGTGCTGGCCCGAGTGTTTGGCATTTCGGCTGACATTGCCGTGCCGGCCAGCCGCAAGGTTTTCCAGCAGCTGGCTGATACGCTGATTCCGGCCGATGCGCCCGCTGAGTTCAACCAGGCCATTATGGAGTTTGGTGCCATTCAGTGCACCCCGCTGAAGCCGGATTGCCTGTTTTGTCCTTTGCAGAGCGAGTGCTACGCCTTTCAGCATGGGCTGGTAGCGGAGTTGCCGGTGAAGAGTAAAGCCAAAGCGGCCCGCACCCGCTATTTCCATTACCTGGTGCTCCGCCACGCCGATAGAATTTATATGCGGAAGCGCACGGGGAAAGATATCTGGCAGGGGCTCTACGATTTTGCTTTAACGGAAACGGAATTGCCGGAACTGGCAGCACACCTGATTCTTGATCAGGTAGAAGCTTTGGGCGGCAAACTGGCTACTGACCGGGTAGAAGAGCCAACACCCGCTTTTCGGCAGGTCCTAAGCCATCAAAAGCTGGAGGCCCGGTTTCACTCCCTGTGGCTGCAGGAGCCATTATCATCCGCTTCACTTTCAGCGTCGGGCTTAGCGGCTTTCTCTGCCGAAGAAGTTGAACAGCTACCCAAACCGCTATTAATTACTAATTATATTGGTAAATAAAATATCAGCTAACTTTATTGGAATATTGAATAAATAGGCGTATCTTTAACCTATTATAAAACACCCCTATTTCATACTTAACATTTTCATTGTCAGACCATGGCAGGCATTAACAAAGTAATTCTGGTTGGTAACCTGGGCAAAGACCCAGAAGTACGTCATTTGGAAGGCGGCACCAATGTAGCTCACTTCACGCTGGCCACCAACGATTATTACAAAGACAAGCAAGGCAACCGAGTAGAGCGCACCGAGTGGCATAACATCACCGCCTGGCGCGGCCTGGCCGAAATGGCTGAGAAGTACCTCAAAAAGGGCCAGCAGGTGTACGTAGAAGGCAAGCTGCGCACCCGCCAGTTCCAGGATAAGGATAATCAGACGCGCTACATCACGGAGATTGTAGCCGATGAAATTTCTATGCTGGGTGGCCGCCCGCACAACGATGATACGCCCGCCGCAGAGCAATCTGCGGCGGCGCCTACCACGTTTCGCCAGGAGCCCGAACTCGACCAGCTCCCTTTCTAATCAGTACAGCCGCTCTGCGGCTGTTAAGTAGCCTCGGCACTTTGCCGGGGCTTTTTTGCGTTGTGCGGCACAGTGCCCGTTAGTGGCTACCTTTGAGTAAACTCCGCATTGTTTCAAATGCCTGCTTCTTCCTTTCTTCGCAGCCTGGGTGCTGCTTTAGGCTTTCTGCTATTTGCGGCCGGCTGCTCTTCTGCCCCCGATTTTACGCCCAAGCCCAAGGGGTTTAACCGCATTGATCTGCCGCCGCACCGCTACCAGCAGCTGGCGCCCGGGCACCCGTACACATTTGAGTACTCCCGCTTTGCCAAAGTGCTGCGCGACTCATCTTACCTGGCCCAGCCGCACTGGATAAACGTGTACTACCCCTCGCTGAAGGCCAACGTGCAGATTACCTACACCGATGTGCGCCAGAACCCCAAGCTCTATAACAAGATGATGGAGGATGCGCGCAAGCTCACCGGCAAGCACGAAATTAAAGCCACGGCCATTGATGAAAGCCTGCTGAAAACCCCCAGCGGCATGCGCGTATCAGTGTTTGAGCTGCAGGGCGAGGTACCGAGCCAGCTGCAGTTTTACACTACCGATAGTACCAGGCATTTCTTCCGGGGGGCACTGTACTTCCGCACGGCTACCGCCAACGATTCCCTGGCGCCCGTTATTGAGTATGTGAAGACGGATATCCTGCATCTGCTCAACACCCTGAAATATCGGTAGCGCACCAGTGGGCGGCCAGCTTATGGTTGCTCACTCTCCCTTAATAGATTACAGAATAGTTTTGACGGCTATCCGCTTTCCGCCCCTGGCCAACCGCTCTTAAATGAGTAACTTCTTTCAAACCAAAATTGAGTATCTGCGGGGTGTGGGCCTGCAACGCGCCCAGCTGCTGCAAAAGGAGCTGGGCATTTTCACGTACGGCGACCTGATTCAGCGCTACCCGTTCCGCTACCTCGACCGCACCCAGTTCTACAACATTTGTGACCTGCACGACGACCTTCCCTACGTGCAGGTGAAAGGCGTGCTCCGCAACCGCGAAGTGCTGGGAGAGGGCCCTAAAAAGCGCATGGTGGCCAAAGTAGCCGATGCCAGCGGCGAGCTGGAGCTAGTTTGGTTTAAGGGCGTGAACTATCTGGAGAAAATCATCCGGAATCACCAGGAGTACATTGTCTTTGGCAAGCCTACCATTTTCAACGGCCGGCCCCAGATGGCGCACCCCGAGCTGGAAGAAGTAACTGAGGCCAAACCCGGCCAGAGCTTCCTGCAGCCGGTTTACAACACCACCGAAAAGCTCAAGAACTACCACCGCATCGACAGCAAGGCCATTGCCCGCATGGTAGCCGACCTGCTGAAGATTGCCCTGCCCCAAGTGCAGGAAACCCTGTCGCCGGCCCTGATTCAGCACTACGCGCTGATGGATAAGGCCACGGCCCTGCAGCAGATTCACTTCCCCCAGTCGCCCGAGCTGCTACAGGCGGCCCGCTTCCGCCTCAAGTTTGAGGAGCTGTTTTATGTGCAGCTCAAGCTGCTGCGCCAGAAAACGCAGCGCAAGATTGAGCTGGCCGGCCAGATTTTTAAGGAAGTGCCCACGCTGGTGCACTTCTACAAAAACATCATGCCCTTCGACCTCACCGGAGCGCAGAAGCGGGTGATTCACGACATCTACAAGGACTTCTGCGCCGGCAAGCAGATGAACCGCCTGCTGCAGGGCGACGTGGGCTCGGGCAAAACCATTGTGGCCTTCATCAGCATGCTCATGGCCGCCGACAACGGCGCACAAAGCTGCCTGATGGCCCCCACCGAAATCCTGGCCGACCAGCACTATGTGGGTCTGAAGCAGTATGCCGACCTATTGGGGCTGAAAATAGGGAAGCTGACGGGCAGTACCCGCACCGCCGAGCGGCGCGTGCTGCACGAGCAGCTGCGCTCCGGCGAGATGCACATGCTGGTGGGCACCCACGCCCTGCTGGAAGATGTGGTGCAGTTCCGCAACCTGGGCCTCACCATTATGGATGAGCAGCACCGCTTTGGGGTGGCGCAGCGCTCCAAGCTCTGGCAGAAAAACCCTCACGTCATCCCCCACGTGCTGGTAATGACGGCCACACCCATTCCGCGCACGCTGGCCATGACGCTCTACGGTGACCTGGATGTGTCTGTGATTGATGAGCTGCCGGCCGGCCGCAAGCCCATTGTTACGGTACACCGTTTCGACTCCAACCGCCTGAAGGTATTCCAGTTTCTACGCGACCAGGTTGCGCTGGGCCGGCAGGTGTACATCGTATACCCGCTGATTGAGGAGAGCGAGGCCATGGCCGACTACAAAGACCTCATGGACGGCTACGAAAGCGTGGCCCGCGCCTTCCCGGACTTTCAGATCAGCATTGTGCACGGCCGCATGACGGCCGGCGAGAAAGACGCCGAGATGCAGCGCTTTATTGAGCGCAAAACCCAAATTATGGTGGCCACCACCGTAATTGAGGTGGGTGTGAACGTGCCCAATGCCTCCGTAATGGTGATTGAAAGCACCGAGCGGTTTGGCCTTTCCCAGCTGCACCAGCTGCGTGGCCGCGTGGGCCGGGGCGCCGACCAGAGCTATTGTATTCTGATGAGCGGCTACAAGCTCAGCAAAGACTCGCGCACCCGCATTGAAACCATGGTGCGTACCAACAACGGCTTCGAAATTGCCGATATCGATCTGAAATTGCGCGGCCCCGGCGACCTGATGGGCACTCAGCAAAGCGGCGTGCTGGACCTGCTCATTGCCGATCTGGCCAAGGACGGCCGTATTCTAACCGAAAGTCGGGCTGCCGCCCAGGGCCTCCTGAACGAAGACCCGGAGCTAAACCACGAGCTAAACCGCAACATCCGGCAGCATATTGATTCGTTGCCGGCCACGGCCGTAAACTGGAGCCGGATTAGCTAAATCCGGCGGCAGCGGGCATAAAAAAAGCGGAATCACTTCCGCTTTTCGTTTTACTCAATAGTGAAGATTTCATCACCACCTGAGGAAGGCGGTGTACCGGGGGCCTGATGAAAGTCGCCTGATTTGTGGTTCACCTGCTGCACAAAGAAGGAATGGCTGTTGGCAGAAGGAGCAAGCGCTGGCTGGGGCTTCTGAGCAACCAGATTTACGTACGGCAATGGTTGTTTGGCAAGCTTACCAACTACAATCAGCGTGAATAATAAAAAAGCTTTGAGTAAAAATTTCATATGAATGTGGGCATCAAATAAGCGCTGGCTGATAGGGGCAAGAATTAAGCCAGAGCGGTAGTCAGATCGAGGTAAATCAAAGAATCAGGGGCAAAAGTACGATGATTGGCTGGTAGATGCAGACGCAAAACGCAGGAACATCTTAGAGGACAATATATCCTATTTATAAGTCAATCCATACTTTTTACTGTGGAGGCACAGACAAAGGAACGGTGAAGCAGAAGAACGAAGGCAAAAGCGCGGTTAAGGTTTCGTGAAGATTTCAAAAAGCGGTGGCGGCCATTCGCGGCATTGTTGGCCATGTACGGAACTGAGGGCAGAGTTGATACCTTTGAAGAAGACTTTTTCAGTTTTTTTTCATTTTTTCTTGTTAACTGTCTTTTGCCGTGCATCTTAACTTTCTTTTTTGGATAAGCAGCCTTGCTCTGGCCTGGACCGTTGCCGCTGCTCCGGCTACCGCCCAAAAGGCAAAAACTGCTTTCAGCTACGTCCCCGAGCAGTCGGATGACCGCTACAACCAGCGCGTGCCCCACAAGACCTTGGCGCTGTCCGGCTCCACTGATTTCATCGTACTCGGCCACAAATCGGCCACGGAATACACCGTAGAGCGCTATAACACGGAACTGAAGCGGGCCTGGCAGGCCATTATTCCCGTAGCCGCCGGCGAAACCATTGAGGCCTTTTCCCGCAACAAGGACCAGGCCCTAGTGGTGGTGCACCACAAAGATGCCGGCGCCCAGAACCTCTCGGTAATAGCCGTAGACCTGAGCAACGGCCAGAAAGCCGCCGCGAAAAAACTGATGGATGCGCCTCCGCGTGACCGGCGCCCCGGCGTGGCTATTTCGCCCGACGGCACGCACATCGTAGCCTTCCGCTACCTCACCCGCGACGTCCAGATCCGGGCCCTGAGCGCTAACATCTTCGATCAGAAGCTGACCAAGCTAAAAAGCCGCGTCTACGATTTCCACGATCTGGGCGACTTCTTCTCCCCTACCGTGTACGTGGCCAACGACGGCACCCAGTACGTGGCACTGGTGACAGACGGCATGAAAAAGATAGCCGTGCGCCAGTACCGCAACGATAACCCCGATGTGAAGGTCATGTCGGTAGTGGTAGGCGGTACGTTTGGCGGCAAAGTGGTGAATGTGTTCGACACCAAATTCACAATGCATCCCAACGGCGTTATTCTGGGGGCGGCCATCTGCACGGAGCGCGAAACCGGCCAGTATTACAGCCTCAAGCTTCTGAAATTTGACCCCACCGCCGGCGGCGAGCTGAAGTTTGCCCCCGAATTCCGCTTTAAGCCCGAGTACCTGACCCTGGTGAACAAAGCCACTCAGGGCAATGCCAAGCGCCTGGAAGACGTGTACCTTTCCGATGTGGTGATGACGCCCGACAGCTCGCTGGTGGTAATAGCCGAGAAGAAGTATGAAGAAGGCGGCGACAACTCGCCGGTACACGCCCGCGAGCTGCACCTGTTCGGCTACAACCAGTTTCAGACACCCACCTGGAACACCATCATTGCCAAAGACCAGGTGGCCTCGCCCGCCGAGGGCTTTGCCGGTATTGGCTACCGCATGGCCACCTTCGGCAACGAGCTGCAGATTGTAACCCAGGAAAAAATCAAAGGCAAGTCAGACCTGTACCTGCGCCGGGTAAATGCCCGTACCGGTGTGGTATCAGAGCCCAAAAAGCTGGGCCTGAACGTAGCCGCCGACCAGAACCTGGCCTACGTGAAAGACTTCACTACCTGGCTGGATGCCAAAACCATCATCGGCGTGAGCCGCCCCAACAAGAAGTCAGCAGCTTTAATGCTGAACAAGATTGTGGTGAAGTAGCCGAAAGCCTCTCCTAAAACCAGAAGGGCCAACCGATGTACATCGGTTGGCCCTTCTGGTTTACAGTACTTAGGTACTTAAGCTTATGGGAAAATACCCAGCGCCTGATAGCTCACGCCTATTTTCTCAATGGCATTGTAGAAAGCGGCCGTGCGCAGGTCGGTGATGCCTTCCACGTCCTTCATTACCTGCCGGATAGCATGGTAGGCAGTAATCATGGTGTCTTCCAGCCCGGAACGGACCAGGTCAATTTCGTCGGCGCCGTGCACGATAAGCTGCCGCTCCTCGGGGGTAATCGTTTTGCCGGTGGTGCGCTCTATGGTATCTACTAGGCGCTTCATGGCGGCTTCTTCCGCCCGCTTACCCATGCGGCCAAAGCGTACGTTGGAAAGGTTTTTCAGCCACTCGAAGTAGGATACCGTCACGCCGCCCGCATTGAGGTAAAGGTCGGGCAGAATTACGATGCCGCGTTCCAGCAGAATTTTCTCCGCGTCTTTGGTAGTGGGGCCGTTGGCGCCTTCGGCAATGACTTTGGCTTTGATGCGGGCAGCATTGCCCTCGTGGATCTGATTTTCCAGGGCCGCAGGCAGCAGCACGTCGCACTCGTATTCCAGCAGCTCCAGAGACTGGGGAATATCCTGGGCTCCGGGGAACCCCAGAATAGAGCCGGTTTCCTGCCGGTGCTTAAACACTGCGGCCACATCCAGCCCTTTGGCATTGAAAATAGCGCCCTCCCGCTCGGCAATGCCCGTAATCAGGGCGCCCGCTTCCTGGCAGAAGTGCGCAGCATAATAGCCCACGTTGCCCAGCCCCTGCACAATAATGCGCTTGCCGGCAATACCACTGGTCAGGCCCATTTTCTGCAGCATCGGCTCATCCTGCAGCAATTCGCGCAGACCGTAGAACACGCCCAGGCCGGTGGCCTCCGTGCGCCCGCGGATGCCGCCCTGCCCTACCGGCTTGCCCGTAACGCAGCCCAGGGCGTTGGTGTCGCCATACTTAAAGGCCATGTAGGTATCGGCAATCCAGGCCATTTCGCGGCTGCCGGTGCCGTAGTCCGGGGCGGGCACATCCATGCCGGGACCAATCAGGTTTTTCTTGATCAGCTCACTGGCGTAGCGGCGCGTCACGCGCTCCAGTGTCTGCACAGAGCTGGTGCGCGGGTTGATTTTTACCCCGCCCTTGGCTCCGCCAAACGGTACGTCTACCAAAGCGCACTTAAAAGTCATGAGGGTGGCCAGGGCCATTACCTCCTCTTCATCAACATACACGCTGTAGCGAATACCGCCCTTGCTGGGCAGCTTGTGGTGGCTGTGCTGCACCCGAATTCCTTCAAACACCTGCACGTGTCCATCCACCTCCACCGGAAAATTCACCTTGTAGATGCTGTTGCAGGCCCTGATCTGCGCAATAATGCCGGGGTCCAGCTTCGAGAAGCTCGCGGCATGATCATAAAACTGCAGCACGCTGTCGTAAAAGTCTTTGCCCTTTACCTGTTCATTAGTCATAGCTCGGCGGGAATTGAAGGTGGGTGTCACCTGCAAACGTCATCCGTAAGCTCCGCGTTGTACCTAAAACCAAAAGGCTGCTTCCGGATTGGAAGCAGCCTTTTTACTTGAGTTTTCCTAACGTGTACTACCCCTAGTACACGTAGTCGTTGGCCTGAATCATGGCATCAGCAATGCGACGACGGGCTTCCTTGGCGTTAAACAAATCGGCTTTGGTGAAGCGCTTCAGGCCCATGGCCAGCAGGCGCTGCTCGTCGCCTTCCGTCATGGAGGCAATGGCATCTTTGCCGGCCTTGTTCACCAGGTCCACGGTGTCGTAGAGGTACACGCGGGCAATGTCTATCTGATTGGCCACGGCTTCTTCGCCCTTGGTGCCAGCCTCCTTCTCCACGCGCAGCAAAGTGCTTTCGGCGGTGTAGACTTTAATGGCCATGTCGGCAATGTTCATCAGTACCTCCTGCTCTTTGGCTAGGGAGTTCATATACTTCTGCACCGCCGTGCCAGCTACCATCAGAATAGCCTTCTTCAGCTTCTGAAGGGTCTTTTTCTCGGCAGCAAACAGGCCGGTTTCTTCTTCGGTATTGAAGTCCGGAATAGCCATCAGCTCCTGCTGCACCGCTTGGGCGGGGCCCATCAGATCCAGCTCGCCTTTCATGGCCTTTTTCAGGATCATGTCTACGGCCAGCATCCGGTTGATTTCGTTAGTGCCTTCAAAGATGCGGTTGATGCGGGAGTCACGGTAAGCGCGGTCCATGGGGTAGTCGGCTGAGAAGCCGTAACCGCCATAAATCTGTACGCCTTCATCCACCACGTAGTCCAGCACTTCTGAGCCTTCTACTTTCAGGATAGCGCACTCCACAGCAAACTCGCGGGCGGCGCCCAGCAAAGCTTCGTTGTGGCTCTGGCCCTGGCTCAGCAGCTCCTGCTCCATGCGGTGGATGTCCATGCCCGCCCGGTAAATAGCCGATTCTACGGCGTAGGTGCGGATAGCCTGCTGGGCCAGCTTATACTTGATGGCGCCGAACTTGGAGATAGGCAGCTTAAACTGAATCCGCTCATTGGCATACTTCACGCTGGTAGCTACAACGCGCTTGGTAGCGCCCAGGCAGGCAGCGGCCAGCTTAATGCGGCCAATATTCAGGATGTTGAAGGCAATGAGGTGGCCTTTGCCAATCTCGCCCAGCACGTTTTCCTTCGGGATTTTCACATCCGAGAGGAACACCTGGCGGGTAGATGAGCCTTTGATGCCCATCTTGTGCTCTTCGTTGCCGAAGCTGAGGCCGGGGGTGCCACGCTCCACAATGAAGCCCGTGAACTTGTCCCCATCCACCTGCGCAAACACGATGAACACGTGCGCAAAACCGGCGTTGGTAATCCACATTTTCTGGCCGTTGAGCACGTAGCTCTCACCATCTTCCGTCAGCACGGCTTTGCTGCGCGCGCCCAGGGCATCGGAGCCCGAGCCGGGCTCGGTGAGGCAGTAAGCGCCCAGCCACTCGCCGCTGGTCAGCTTGGGAATGTATTTGTCTTTCTGCTCTTGGGTACCGAAGTACAGGATAGGCAGCATACCGATACCCGTGTGGGCCGCGAAGGCTACCGGAAACGAGTGGCCGCCGCCTACGCCTTCCGTCACCAGCAGGGCAGTGTTGAAGTCCATGTCGTATCCGCCATACTGCTCGGGAATGCTCACGCCGAACAGGCCCAGCTCGCCAGCCTTTTTCATGAGGCCTTCCAGCAAGCCTTCCTCGTGGTTATCGAGGCGCTCCAACAAAGGGTCTACTTCGGTCTGCACAAAGTCCAGACAGGTCTGGTACATCATGCGCTGCTCCTCCGAGAATTCGGCGGGGGTAAATACTTCCTGAGCGTCGGTTTCTTTGATGATGAACTCGCCGCCCTTGGTCAGTTTGTTGGTTACTTCCATGACTGGGTGAGGTATTGAGGGGGTTGGGAATTATCGAGGGGAAAGCAAATTATTCCAATGGCTGTCACCTACTTATTAACACAGTAGCTCAACAAATTGTCGTACCGAAATATACAAAAAATAGTAGGCTTGCCGAGTATATTCCGGAAAAAAAACCCCGAACTGCCGGGGTTGTTCTTAACTTTTTTCTGTCATCCTGAGCTTGCGAAGGACCTTCTCACCGCTGAACGATAATCGTGACAACGACACTTTCTTTCGTGAGAAGGTCCTTCGCAAGCTCAGGATGATAATACTTTTTTGCTGGCGAGCAAGAGCTACTTCAGCAGTTCATAAATGCCAGCTACGCCCTGGCCGCCGCCTACGCAGGCGGTTACCATGCCGTATTTCTTGTTTTGCGCCCGCAGCTCGTGGAACAGCTGAATGCTGAGCTTGGCACCCGAGCAGCCCAGCGGGTGACCCAGCGCAATGGCGCCGCCATTTACGTTCACTTTGCTCTGGTCCATGCCCAGCTCGCGCATAACGGCCAGACTCTGGGAAGCGAAGGCCTCGTTCAGCTCGAACAAGTCAATGTCTTCCAGCTTCATACCCGCCTGCTTCAGTGCTTTCGGAATGGCTTTAATCGGGCCCATACCCATGATGCGGGGGTCAATGCCTTCGGTGGCGTAGGTTACCATGCGGGCAATGGGCTCCAGGTTCAGCTCCTTCACCATGCGCTCCGACATCACAATGACAAAGGCAGCGCCATCGGAAGTCTGGGAGGAGTTGCCGGCCGTTACGGTACCGTTGGCGGCAAACACGGGGCGAAGCTTGCCCAGGGCTTCTACCGAGGTATCGGCGCGGGGGCCTTCGTCGGTATCTACCACGTAGGAGCGGGTTTTCTTTTTGCCGCTGGCGGGGTCCAGGTAGGTTTCTTCTACCTTGATGGGCACAATCTGCTCCTTGAACTTGCCGGCCTGAATGGCTTTAATGGCCTTCTGGTGGGAGTTGTAGGAGAACTGGTCCTGGTCTTCGCGGGAAATCTTGTAGTCCTGGGCTACGGCTTCGGCGGTGAGACCCATGCCGAGGTAGTAGTCCGGGTGCTCTTTGGCCAGCTTGTAGTTGGGCACTGTTTTCCAGCCTACGGTGGGCACCAGGCTCATGCTTTCCGTACCACCGGCCACGATGCAGTCGGCCATGCCGGCGGCAATTTTACCGGCGGCCATGGCAATGGTTTCTACCCCGGAGCCGCAGTAGCGGTTCACGATAAGGCCCGATACGTTCATGGGCAGGGCCAGCAGCGAAATCAGACGGCCCATTTGCAGGCCCTGCTCGGCTTCCGGCACGGCATTGCCCACAATCACGTCGTCGATGCGCGTAGGGTCGAGGGCAGGCACGGAGGCTACCAGGTGCTTGATGACGTCGGCGGCCAGGTCATCGGGGCGGGTGAAGCGGAAACCGCCACGGTTGGCTTTGCCTACGGCCGTACGGTAACCAGCTACGATATATGCATTCATGTTATTGGAGTCTTAGAGAAGGTGGATGGTTAAAATTCGTCTGTCATTCCGAGCGAAGTCGAGGAATCTCGCGTGCTGATGTTGAGTAGTAATTCAACGAAGAGCGGTAGAGATGCTTCGGCTTCGCTCAGCATGACAACGTTTTTTTAACGGCTAGTTCCGCAGCGGCTTACCCGTGGTCAGGATGCTCTGAATCCGCTCCAGCGTTTTCCGCTCGCCGGTGAGGCTCAGGAAAGCTTCGCGCTCCAGATCCAGCAGGTACTGCTCCGATACTTCCGTGGGGGCCGACAGGTCGCCGCCGCACATCACGTAGGCCAGCTTGTTGGCAATCTTCACGTCGTGGTCGGAGATGTAGCGGCCTTCCTTCATGGCCGAAACGCCCGTCAGGAACATGCCCAGCGCACCTTTGCCGTGCACCTTGATGTTGGTTTTCTGCGTGGGCTGGGTGTAGCCATCATCGGCCAGCTCAATGGCTGCGGCCTTGGCCTGGGCAATGACGCGGTTGGAGTTCACTACCACTTCGTCGCCGCGGCGCATAAAGCCCAGATCAAAAGCTTCGGCAGCCGAGGTCGACACCTTGGCGGTGCTGATGGTCATGAAGGTGTTGCGGAGCATGTTGTACTCCGGCTCGCCTTCCTCGTACTTGGCGGCGGTGCGCAGGGTCATTTCCTTAGTGCCGCCACCGGCCGGAATCAAGCCTACACCAAATTCTACCAGGCCCATGTAGGTTTCAGCCGAAGCTACTACCCGGTCGCAGTGCAGGTTCAGCTCGCAGCCGCCACCCAGCGTGAGGCCGTGGGGCGTGCCCACCACCGGAATGCTGCTGTAGCGCATGCGCATCATGGCCTGCTGGAACTGGGCAATCATCATGTTTATCTCGTCGTACTCCTGCTCCAGGGCAAACATGTACACGAGGCCCAGATTGGCGCCCGCCGAGAAGTTGGGGGCATCGTTGCCCACCACCAGACCGCGGAAGTCTTTCTCCGCCAGCTCCACGCCTTTCAGCAAGCCCTGAATAACATCAGAGCCCAGCGTGTTCATCTTGGAGTGGAATTCCACGTTCAGGATACCATCCCCCAGGTCGATAACTGAAGCACCGGCGTTTTTCCAGAGCACTTTGCCCGTGGCACGCAGGTTGTCCAGAATCACGAAGTTTTCAACACCCGGAATGGCCTTGTAGCTCTTCGATTCGAGGTCGTAATACTGCTTTACGCCCTGCTTATTTACCTGGTAGAAGGAAGTATTGCCGGCGTCCAGCATCTCGCGCACCCAGTCGGCGGCCTCTTTGCCTTCGGCCTGCAGCAGCTCCAGGCCTTTCTCTACGCCTAGGGCGTCCCAGGTTTCAAACGGACCCAGCTCCCAGCCAAAGCCGGCGCGCAGGGCATCGTCAATCTTGTAGAGCGAGTCGGTGATTTCCGGAATGCGGTTGGTCACGTAGGCAAACAGGCCCGCGAACATCTTGCGGTAGAACGCACCGGCTTTGTCTTTGCCCGCGGCCAGCACCTTGAAGCGGTCCGCCAGCTTTTCAATCGGCTTGGTGGCTTCTAAGGTGGCAAACTTCACCTTCTGGCTGGGCTTATACTCCAGCGTGTTCAGGTCCAGGGCCAGAATTTCTGACTTGCCATTGGCTCCGGTTACTTTCTTGTAGAAGCCCTGCTTGGTTTTGTCGCCCAGCCACTTGTTTTCGCCCATCTTCTTGAGGAAGTCGGGCAGTTGGAACACGGCTTTGGCTTCGTCGTTGGGCAGGCCCTGCGCCAGGCCGTTGGCTACGTTCATCAGCGTATCCAGACCTACTACATCGGAGGTGCGGAACGTGGCTGATTTGGCGTGGCCGATAACCGGGCCGGTGAGCTTGTCTACTTCTTCTACCGTGAGGCCCAGCTCCTGCATCACCTGCAGCACGTCCATAATGGCGAAAACGCCCACACGGTTGGCAATGAAAGCCGGCGTGTCTTTGGCCAGCACGGTGGTTTTACCCAGGTACAGGTCGCCGTAGTGCAGCAGGAAGTCCACAATAGCCGGATCGGTGTCCGGGGTGGGGATAATTTCCAGCAGTTTCAGGTAGCGCGGCGGGTTAAAAAAGTGCGTGCCGCAGAAGTGCTTTTTAAAGTCCTCGGAGCGGCCTTCCGTCATCAGATGAATCGGGATGCCGCTGGTGTTGGAGGTGATGAGCGTGCCGGGCTTGCGGAACTGCTCCACGCGCTCAAACAGGCTCTTTTTGATGTCGAGACGCTCTACTACCACCTCAATTGTCCAGTCATACTGGGCAATATCCTTGAGGTTATCGTCGAAGTTGCCGGTTTTGATGCGCGAAGCATCGGCCTTGCGGTACAGCGGCGAAGGGTTGCTGGCAATGGCCGCCTGCAGGGAGCTGTTGACGATGCGGTTCTTGACGGCCGCCGCGTCCAGCTTCAGACCTTTTTTCTCTTCGTCGGGCGTCAGCTCTTTGGGAGCAATGTCGAGCAGCAACACCTGCACGCCAATGTTGGCGAAGTGGCAGGCAATGCGGGAGCCCATGACGCCCGAGCCTAAAACAGCTACTTTTTTAATGGTTCGATTCATGAGGAGATGAAGCGGGTGGCAGGAATGCGTTATAAACAGGATACGCTCCGGGTCCGGACCGGCTAAGCCGACTTAGACTCCGAGCGCAGGGGTTTCAGGGTAAAGTCCTCGAAAAGGGTTTTGCCCTCAATCATGGCCGTAATCTGAGAAATGACCGTGAAGAAGGTATCCAGCTGGCTTTGCGGGATTTTCTCGCGCACCTTCAGGTTGAAGTGGCGCACCGTCTGGCGGGAAATTTCCTTTTTCTGCAGGCCTTCTTCGGTCAGGAAAATGCGCACGGAGCGTTTATCCAGCTGGTCGGCCTGTTTGTAGATCAGGCCCTTCTCTTCCATGCTGCGCAGAATGCGCGTGAGGCTGCGCGTTTCCAGGCCCAGCAGGGGCGCAATTTTGGTAGCCGGCGTGCCGTTTTCCTGATCAATGTTCAGGAGTACAAAGCCAATGCTGGTGGTGATGTCGTGCTTGGCGGCCTGCGTATTGTACATGCGCGAAATGGCATGCCAGGCTACTTTGATGTTATAATCGACGGTTTCTTCCGGTGTCATGAGCGGGGTGAAGTCCGGTAAACATACATAAATATGTTATGCTTGCATACTAGTTCGGGCAAAAAAAGTTTACCCTCCTGCCGCAAGGTTTTCCGGCTTTCCACCCATTATAATTAAAAAGGCCCCGCTACTAAAGTAGCGGGGCCTTTTGGTTAGCGGCGGCTATCGGTGTGATATAAACTATCGATCAGATCGGTGTTGTTCTGGAAGATGACTTTGCGCTTCACCTTCATGGTGGGCGTCATCTCGCCGGTTTCCACCGTCCATTGCTGGGGCAGCAGGGCCACTTTCTTTACTTGCTCCCACTGCGCAAAGCCCTGGTTGTATTTCTTCACTAGGTCTTCGTACATCGATACAATCTTCTCGTTTTTGATTAGCGCGTCGTTGGGTCCGGTGCAGTCTAACCCGTTGCGCTTGCACCAGCCCCGGAGTTGATCGAAAGCGGGAATAATGAGTACGGAGGGGAATTTCTGGCCGTCGCCCACCACCATGCACTGCTCTACCAGCGGCGACTCCTTCAGCTTGCCTTCAATAACCTGCGGGGCAATGTACTTGCCGCCCGAGGTCTTGAACATTTCCTTTTTCCGGTCCGTGATTTTGAGGAAGCGGCCGTTTACCAGCTCGCCAATGTCGCCGGTGTGGAACCAGCCTTCCTCGTCAAACTCTTTGGCCGTCAGCTCGGGCTTATTGTAGTAGCCCTTCATCACGGAGGCCGATTTGGTCAGGATTTCGCCATCGGGCGCAATCTTTACTTCGGTGTTGTCGATGATGGGGCCCACGGTGCCAATCATGTTGTTTTCGGGCTCGAAGCCGCCTACCGCAATAACTGGTGAGGTTTCGGTGAGGCCATAGCCTTCCATTACCCGGATGCCAGCCGCCCAGAACACGCGCGCCAAACGCGGCTGCAGCGCCCCGCCTCCGGAAACAATCCATTTGAGGTTGCCGCCCAGCGCTTCGCGCCACTTATTGAAAATGAGCTTATTGGCCAAAGCCAGCTGGGCGTTGTAGAAAACACCCTGGTCTTTCTGGGTGTCGTATTTCAGACCTAGATTCAAGGCCCAGAAAAACAGGCTTTTCTTGATGCCCGTCAGCTCGTGGCCTTTGGCTACAATCTTATCGAACACCTTTTCCAGCAGGCGCGGCACGGTGGTGAAGATGCTGGGCTTTACTTCCCGCAGGTTGTCGGCAATGACGTCCATGCTCTCGGCGTAGTAAATGCTTACGCCGTTAATCATGTAGAGGTAAGTTACCATGCGCTCAAAGATGTGGCAGAGCGGCAGGAAGCTCAGGGCCATATCGTCCTTGTTCACCGGCACAAAGCGCTGCGAGTTGCGGCAGTTGCTCAGGATGTTGTCGTGGGACAGCATCACGCCTTTAGGCTGGCCGGTGGTGCCGCTGGTGTAAATGAGCGTGAGCAAATCATCGGGCTGCACGGCATCCTTAAGCGGCTGTAGCGTAGCCGGGTCGCCCTGTTTGCCCATTTCCACCAGCTCGGAGAAATGGCGGGCGCCTTCAATCTTATCGAAGGTAAAAATATGCGTGGCGGGGATATGCAGGTCGGCAATAGCCTCGGTTACTTTCTCATAGAGCTTGATATCCGACACAAAAATGGCTTTCACGCCGGCATCGGTAAAGATGTACTTGTAGTCCTCTACCGTTATGCTGGGGTACATGGGCACACTCACGGCGCCAATCTGCGAGATGCCGTAGTCGGCCAGCATCCACTCCGGGCGGTTCATGGAGATGATGGCCACTTTATCGTCCTTTTTCAGGCCCAGCTTTACCAGGCCCAGGCTGACGAGCTGTGCGGCATCATACACCTGCTGGGTACTCATTTTCTCCCACGTCCCGTTTACTTTCGCAGCCAGACAATCAGATTTGGGGGTGTTCTCCAGTTGGTAAGGGAGAACATCAAAAGCGCGACGAACTTGCATGAACAAAGGTGGTGAGGTGGAAATAGTCGTTAAATAAATTGATTTTTTAGCGGAAACCCTATTTACGGCCGGTTGGAATACCGTAGCAGCGGCGTTTTTAACTAGTTTTGTCAGCAGCACTGCCCGAGCCTGATGAACCTTGCGATTTTCTTTGATCCGCTTCTCGAAGATCCGCTGGCCGCGGCGCCTGCGCCCACTACGTTAGGGGCCTATGCCACACGCTTTGTGGATACGTTTCCCGACTGGCGCGCGGCTGATCTGGCCCTGATTGGGCTGGATGAGTGGCGGGGCAGCGCCGCCGGAGCCCCGGCCAGCCATGCCGCCAACGCCGTGCGCGAGCGGTTTTACCAGCTGCAGAAAGGCACAGGACCCATTCGGCTGGTGGATTTGGGCAACCTGCGCCCCGGCCTTACCCTGGAAGATACGTACCTGCGCCTGCGGGAAATTGTGGCGGCCCTGCTGGAGCAAAAAACCATTCCGCTGCTGCTGGGCGGCAGCCACGACCTGGACTACGGCCAGTTTCTGGCTTACGAAACCCTGGAGCGTCCCGTCAGCCACGTTACCATCGATTCGCGCGTGGACATGGCCGAGCACGATACGGCCCCGGCTGAAGAATCGCACCTGCAGCGTATTCTGATGCACGAGCCAAACTTCCTATTTGCCTTCAGTCAGATTGGCCACCAGCAATACCTGGTGCAGCCTGGTGTGCTGGCCACGCTGGAAAAGCTGCATTTTGAAACCCTGCGCCTGGGCGAAGTGCATACCGATGTCCGGCAGGCCGAGCCGCTGATCCGACAGGCCGATATGATGAGCTTTGACCTCTCCGCGCTGCGCTGGCCGGACTTTCCGGGCTACTACCCGGCCAGTCCCTACGGCCTTACCGGCGAGGAGGCCTCCCAGCTGTGCTGGTATGCCGGCCACAACGACCAGCTGAGCTCCTTCGGCCTGTATGGCTACCGCCCCGACCACGACCCGCATGGGCTGGCCGCGTTTGCTACGGCCACCATGCTGTGGTACTTCATTGAGGGCTTTTACCACCGCCACGGCGAAACCGACTTCCAAAGCCGCCGCTTTATGCGCTACGCCGTGGGCCTGCCGGGCACGCCGGCCAAACTGGTGTTCTACAAGGCGCGGCGCACAGAAAAATGGTGGCTGGAAGTGGAAAGCCTCGCCGACAGCAACCTCAAGCGCATTGTACCCTGCAGCTACCAAGACTACCTGCACGCCGCCCAGGGCGACCTGCCTAACCGCTGGATTCTGACGCAGGCCCTGTTGGGATGAGTTGCCAGTTGCCGGTTGTTAGTTGCCAGGACAAACCGGCAACTGCCGTTTACTAACCAACACCCGGCAACTGACTACCATCAACTGACAACTAACGACCAAATGACCCTGGCAACTGGCAATCCGCAACCGGCAACCGAAAGCCTGCCCGAATACTCCCGCGCCCAGCTGGCCCTGCGCAACGGGCAGGACCGGGACGAAATCTGGGTGAGCTACCAGGGGCTGATTTACGATGTAACCCGCTCCCGCCTGTGGCGGCGCGGCAACCATTATGAGCACTGGGCGGGCCAGGACCTTACCCGCGAGTTGGACGTAGATGCGCCGCACACGCCCAACGTTTTCGACCGGTTTCCGGTTATAGGACGGCTGAAAGCCGCGGCTGCTTCGGCCAGGTCTTAATATTCTTTGCCCATACTATTCTTTGTGAACAACACCGAAAGCCCTTCCTCCTTCCATAATCTCGAAACGCTGAGTACCCACGAGCTGCTGGCCGGCATTAACAGTGTGGACCAAACGGTGCCGCTGGCCGTAGCGAAGGCCCTACCCCAGATAGAAGCGTTGGTGGAAGCTACCGTAGCCCGGCTGCGGGCAGGCGGCCGCCTTTTTTACATTGGCGCCGGCACCAGTGGCCGCCTGGGTATTCTGGATGCCTCGGAGTGCCCGCCCACGTTTGGCGTGCCCCAGGGGCTGGTTATCGGGCTGATTGCGGGCGGTGATACAGCCATCCGGCAGGCCGTGGAAAACGCGGAGGACGATGCGGAGCAGGCCTGGCAGGACTTGCTGGCCTTCGGCATCAATGAGAAAGATATGGTGGTGGGCATTGCCGCCTCGGGCCGCACGCCTTATGTCATTGGTGGCCTGGAGCAGGCCCGCCGGCTCGGCATAGCTACCGGCTGTATTGTGTGCAATGCGGGCTCCGCTGTGGCAGCGGCCGCCGAGTTTCCGGTGGAAGTAGTAACAGGGCCTGAGTTTGTGACGGGCAGCACCCGCATGAAAGCCGGCACCGCGCAAAAGCTGGTGCTGAATATGCTTACTACGGCCACCATGATTCAGCTGGGTCGCGTGAAAGGCAATAAAATGGTAGATATGCAGCTCAGCAACGCTAAGCTGGTAGACCGCGGCGAGAAGATGCTGATGGACGAGTTGGGCATTGATCAGGCAGAAGCTGCTCAATTGCTGGCGAAACACGGCTCCGTGCGGGCCGCGCTGGACGCCTCCCATCTTCGCTAGTCGGTTCATGTCCCGGCTTTGGCAAAACCTGTATTTGCGGGCCGGCAGCTTATTGATTTTGCAGCTCCTGTTACTTATCGGGGCTGAGTCAGAGGATGGCTTGATGAGCCTCATTGGTCTGGGCATCATTATGCTGCCTACCACGGCACTGCTACTGGCAACCAGCTACGCTGCTATTGTTCGGGGGCGCTGGCTTTTAGCGCTTTTCACTGCCTTGGGAGCATTTCCGGGATTTATAGCTGTTCTGCTGTGGCTGATGCTGGCTTTCAGCATGCTGAATACGAACAGATAAGTTGTTTCCTGCGTTACCAGTGTGCCATTTTGATAAGCTGGTGGTTTATCCGAAGGTTGGCGGTAATTCCTTTAACAACTATGCATACAATCGAGCCGCACTACAACTGGATGGAGCAATACTCGGCATCCGAAGATCCTCGCTCACCGCTCCACGGTTCCGAAAACAGCCTGGACCACTACGTCAATACTATTTACGGCTACTACATCCACCCGCAGTGGGACAGCCTGGAGTCGGATACCTTATTCCTGAAAATCCTGTTCGTGGACTATGAGCAGGGCATTGGCATTATTGAGTTTATCGGCGAGTGGAATGATGCCATTGAGAATGACGTCATGCAGCTCAAGCGTAATATTGTAGACTCCATGGTGCACGAAGGCGTCCGCAAATTCGTGCTCATCGGGGAAAACGTATTTAACTTCCACGGCTCCGACGACTGCTACTACGAGGAGTGGTTTGAGGACGTGGAGGATGGCTGGATTGCGGCCATCAACTTCCAGGAGCACGTTATCCGGGAAATGCGCCAGTACAATATTGACAGCTACGTGAATTTTGGTGGCCAGCTGGATGAGCTGCCTTGGCGCACGTACGGTCCTCGCAAGCTTTTCAAAGTAATTGACGGGCTGCTGGAGCGCCGCCTGGGCTAAGTCCAGTTCATAGCCAAACTGCCTAAAACAAAAAAGAGGGCTTCTCCCGTGAGAGAAGCCCTCTTTTTACATGCGCTGGGCGCAGACGAAATTACTTAGCGTCTTTTGCGTCAGCCGAGTTCTCCATAGCGTCAGCCTTAGCGTCAGCCGAGTCACGTACTGCATCAGCAGCAGCCTCGTTAGCACCAGCATCTTCCATAGCGTCAGCCTTAACTTCGCCAGCCTCTTCTACGTTGTCAGCAGCCTGCTCCTGAGCGTTTTCAGTTTTGCTGTCGCAAGAAGCGAACGAGAAAGAAACAGCGGCCAGGGCGAGGAACAATACCTTTTTCATGGTGGGGGTTGATTTGTAAATGAAAAGTCTTTTTTAGGTTGACTCCGTGGAGAAACTCCGTAGAATCTGGGGGTTTATGCCCGTTACTGAAAAAGGTAACCCGGGCGGCCAAGAAAAATTTCTTCTATCGGCCTTAAACCATCCGCCAGCGGCTTATTTCTTCCGGAAAATAATGCCTACCGGTACTCCGGTAAAGTTGAAATGCTCGCGCAGGCGGTTTTCCAGATAGCGGGTATAGCTTTCCAGCACGTACTGCGGCAGGTTGCAGAAGAAGGCAAACACCGGGTTGTGCGTGGGCAACTGAGTAACGTACTTGATGCGCACCATTTTGCCCTTCTGAATGGGCGGCGGATACCGCTCAATCTCCTTCAGCATTACTTCGTTCAGCTCCGAGGTCGGAATTTTGCGGCGCTTGTTCTCGTACACGTCAATGGCGGTTTCAATGGCCTTGTGCACGCGCTGCTTGTTCAGCACGGAAATGAAGATGATGGGCGGATAGCTGATAGGCGCAATTTTCTCGCGGATTTTCTCCTCGAATTCCTTGGCCGTGTTGGTTTCCTTGCCCTCAATAAGGTCCCACTTGTTTACCAGAATCACGATGCCCTTGCGGTTTTTGTCGGCCAGGCCAATGATGTTCAGGTCCTGGGACTCAATACCACGGGTGGCATCCAGCATCACAATGCAGATATCGGACTCTTCCAGCGCCCGGATGGAGCGCAGCACGGAATAGAACTCCACATCTTCGTGCACTTTGGTTTTACGACGCAAACCGGCCGTATCTACCAGGATAAACTCTTTGCCAAAGGCATTGTAGCGCGCCTGAATAGAGTCGCGGGTGGTACCGGCAATGTCCGTTACAATGCTGCGGTCGGTGCCCAGCAGCAGGTTCACGAAGGAAGACTTACCCACGTTGGGGCGGCCTACCACGGCAATTTTGGGAATGCCGGCATCGGGTTCCTCTATGCCTTCCTCTTCAAAGTGGCTAACCACAGCATCCAGCAGGTCGCCGGTGCCGGAGCCGCTCTGGGAGCTGATGGGGTAGATTTCGCCGTCGCCCACGCCCAGGGAGTAAAACTCGCCGGCGGCGTGAATCCGGGCATTGGTATCGGCCTTGTTGGCTACCACGTAAATGGGCTTTTTGCCCTGGTAGCGCCGCAGTACGCTGGCAAATTCCTCATCGAGGTGGTGCACGCCGGCGTCCACATCCACCATAAACAGCACCACATCAGCCTCATCAATAGCCAGCTTTACCTGCTTGTTGATTTCGCCTTCGAAAATGTCATCGGAGTTGTGCACGTACCCGCCCGTATCAATCACGGTGTAGTACTTGCCAATCCAGTCACCGTAGCCGTAGTGACGGTCGCGGGTTACGCCGGACTCGTTGTCCATAATGGCCTTGCGCTGGCCAACCAAGCGGTTGAATAGGGTAGACTTGCCCACGTTGGGGCGGCCTACAATGGCAATCGTATTTTTCATATTGTCTGACTCCAGCCGCCGGCCCGACCATTTTCGGCAGTGCCCGGAGTAGTTAAGTGAAGGAAGGTCGGAAGCGTTTTTTAACTGTTGTTATACCCAAAGCGGCTCAGGGCCTTAGGGTCGGCGCGCCAGTTTTCGTTGACTTTCACGTGGATTTCGAGGAACACTTTCTTCAGAAAGAATTTCTCCATTTCCTCGCGGGCCCAGGTGCCTACTTTCTTCAGCGCCTCGCCTTTCTGGCCAATGACAATGCCTTTCTGGCTGGCCCGCTCCACGTAAATAGTGGAGCGCATCCGGATGATATCTTCTTCCTCTTTAAACTCATCAATAGTGACCTCACAGCTGTAAGGCACCTCTTTTTTATAGAGTTTAAAGATTTTCTCCCGAATCATCTCGGCCGCAAAGAACCGCTCGGGCTTGTCGGTTAGTTCATCTTTGGGATAATACGGCGGATGCACCGGCAGCTTTTCCAGCACCAACTCAAGTACCCGTTCGGTCCCGAAGGCATTCAGGGCCGAGATGGGCAGCACTTCGGCGGCGTTGGGGAGTTGCTCGTGCCAGTAGGCCAGCTTGGCTTCCACATCGGCCTGGTCGGCCTGGTCTATTTTATTGACGAGCACCATGATGGTGACGTCCTGCATTTTGCGCAGGCGCTCCACAATGGGTTCTTCGTCGTGCTTTTCGTAGATATCCGTTACAAACAGCACCACGTCAGCATCTTCCAGAGAAGAGTACACAAACGACATCATGGCGTTGTGCAGCTCATATTTGGGCTGAATGATGCCAGGCGTATCGGAGTAGATCAGCTGGAAATCGTCGCCGTTGAGGATGCCGAGGATGCGGTGGCGGGTGGTTTGGGCTTTGCTCGTGACGATGCTCAGCCGCTCACCCACCAGCGCGTTCATCA
Source organism: Hymenobacter sp. DG25A (assembly GCF_001280305.1). Classification (NCBI taxonomy): domain Bacteria; kingdom Pseudomonadati; phylum Bacteroidota; class Cytophagia; order Cytophagales; family Hymenobacteraceae; genus Hymenobacter; species Hymenobacter erythromyxa. The sequence continues at coordinate 2,892,461 of NZ_CP012623.1, forward strand.
GCGTCGACTTGCCCACGTTGGGTTTGCCGATAATGCTCACGAAGCCAGCGCGGTGTGGAGTAGGGGTGGTATTCATTTCAGACTCTGAAATTTGGCCCGCAAAGGTACGACTTTTACCCTGCCCGGCCGCTGGTTATTAAAACATCGGGGGTGGCCAGATTGTCTGTACCCCAAATTGAAAGATGACGGAAGTCAGTTTTAGTTCGGCAACGGTTGTACGACCTTTGTAGTTCTTTCCCCTGGCCGGCTCCTCTGACCTCTTCTGACGACTTGCCTGCTTACCTCCTTCGGCATTACGGTTTCTATGTCCTCTACCCCCGCTTCTTCTAAAGGCCGCATCGGCGTCCTGCTCGTGAACCTCGGCACGCCCGACTCACCCCAGACCAGCGACGTGCGCCGCTACCTCAACGAATTCCTGACGGATGCCCGCGTAATTGATATGCCGGCCGCCGTGCGCTACCCCTTGTTTCAGGGTTTGGTGGTGCCGCTGCGGGCCCCAAAATCGGCCAAAATCTATCAGCAGCTCTGGACGGAGCGGGGCTCTCCCCTGCTCTTCCATGGCCTCGATCTGAAAAAACTGTTGCAGGAGAAGCTGGGCAAAGACTACCTAGTGGCTTTTGGCATGCGCTACCAGAAGCCCAGCATTGAGTTGGCGCTGCAGGGGCTACGCGACGCGGCCGTGGAGCGCATTATTGTGCTGCCCCTGTTTCCGCAGTACGCGGCGGCCAGCACGGGCTCGGTGCAGCAAAAGGTGATGGAAATTGTGAGCAAATGGTGGGTGGTGCCCAATATCACCTTCATCAGTTCCTTTGCTGACGACCCGGGCTTTATTGCCTCCTTTGCCACTCTGGGCCTGCAGGAAATGCAGAAGCATGACTACGACCATGTGGTATTCAGCTACCACGGTATTCCGGAGCGCCACGTGCTGAAGGGCAGTCAAAACGGGTATTGCAAGCTGAGTAACTGCTGCAACCACTACAACAAGAACAACCGCTACTGCTACCGGGCGCAGTGCTACGAAACCTCCCGCCTGCTGGCCAAAGCCATGAATCTGGCCCCAGAGCAGTACACCGTTACCTTCCAGAGCCGTCTGCAAAGCCGCCTCCGCGACCCGTGGCTGCAGCCGTACACGGATGAAGTCTTGAAGGAATTTCCGGCCAAAGGCATCCATAACGTGCTGGCCTTCAGCCCCGCTTTCGTGGCCGACTGCCTGGAAACCACCATTGAAGTAGGCGAGGAATTCAAGGAACTGTTTGAGCAGTCCGGCGGCAAGCACTGGCAGCTGGTGCCCAGCCTGAACGCCAACCCCATGTGGGTAGATGCAGTGGCCGATTTGGTTCACCGCAATTAACCTACCTCCCTAGAAACAGCAACGCCTGGCTCCGCTCGTAAGCAGAGGCCAGGCGTTGCTGTTTCTAGGGAGGTAGCCTACCCTATCCGGCGGCGCAGGTTGCTGGCCGGTTCGGCGGGGTGGCGGTTCTGGTAGAAGTGCTGCTCACTGTAAGGCGCCTGATCATAAAAAGGCGAAGTGTGCTCCGGCAAAGGCAGTTTTAAGGAGCGCAACATGGCTTCTTCATACTCCCGGGTTATCTGAACCTCCGTGTAAGGGGGATATTCCAGCACCGATTGCAGGTTGAGAGAGGGCACGAAAATATTGTCGCCATCCTCATCAATGGTGGCCACGCCAATGGGCAGCAGGATGTGGCGCGCCCATTTATCAATCTGCAGTGAGGCATCCAGCTCAATGTCGAGGTAGCGCACTTTCATGGCATCTTCATCCACAATCAGCTCAAATACATCCCCGAACTTCTTACCGTCGCTGCCGCGTACGGCCCAGCCGCGCACGTCCGCGCTGTCGTCGGCCACTTCAAAGTCTTCCAGGTCGCGCAGGCGGCGCAGGTGCATGCCTTGTGCGGAGGGTATGGGAGTAGGTTCCATGGTTGTAGCGTTAGGTCTGGTACGGGAAGGCAAGCGGGTGTTGGGTGCCTGCTTTCCGTAGAAAGATTAGCTGAAGCTTTTTAGAATTTGGGCCGCCTGCCGAAAAAAAGCGCGCTGCAGCTCCAGCTGCGCGGTTTCCTCACGGCCGCTGAGGGCGGCGGCTTGCTCGGTCAGGCGGTTTACCGGGCCGGCCTGTTCGGGGTAGGCTTTCTGCTGAATGGCCTGCAGCATGGCAGCGGTGGCCGTAAAGCCGGGCCGCAGGCTGGTGCCGGGCTCATCCAGGCGGCTGGTGGCGCTGGTCAGGTCGTTGCGTCTTTCCTGCACGGTGGCATCTTGGCGCAGGTCGTCGCGGTCGGCCAGGGAAACCAGCACGCCGGTGAGCAGGCGCAGGCCCTGGCGGCCGTAGTTGGTTACGGAACCGGCAGAGTCGGCGGCAAATGTGTAGAAGGCTTCCGGAGTAGCGGCTTGCTCATTGGCCATGGCATCCATGGCCTGGTTGGAGGTGCCGGCCGTATCCCGGGTAGCTCCTAAAGGCTGGGCCGTATTGGTGGGCGGAATGCTGTCAACGGGTTGCTCCGGATCGGCGCGGAAGAAGAAAAACCAGACCAGGCCCAGCACCACCAATGCCAGCAATACGGCCAGCCAGGGGCTCAGGGACTTTTTCTTGCGTTGAATATTGATGTCAGCCATATCGGTATATAATGTTGCTGAGACAGTACGGCACAATTCGGAATTGGGTGCTGTTCGTCTTCTGATTTTCAACTTAAAACAAAACCCTCCCTTAGGTGCCTAAAGGAGGGTAAAAATTTTCTATAACAAGCGTGGCAGCAATTAGGCCGGCACTTTGCGGTACATCTTGGCCAGCTGCTCTACGGCATAATCTACTTCCTGCGGCGTGTTGAACTTGCTCATGGAGAAGCGGATAGTACCCCGGTCGGGGTCGCAGCCTAGGGCCTGCAGCACGTGCGAGCCGGCCTGCGCCCCGCTGGTACACGCCGAGCCGCCTGACACCGATACTTTATTAATATCGAGGTTGAAGAGCAGCATTTCATTCATCTCCGAAGGCGGCAGGCTCACGCTCAGCACCGTGTACAGGCTCTGCTCGGCCTCGGCGGAGGTGCCATTGAACGCTACGCCGTCAATTTCAGCGCGCAGCTTATCAATAAACCGGTCTTTGAGGGCCTGAATGGTGCGCTGATGGTCGGCCATGCCGCGGTAGGCAATTTCCAGCGCCTTGGCCAGCCCGATGATGCCATACACATTCTCGGTGCCGGCGCGCTGGTTCCGCTCCTGGGAGCCGCCGTGTATCAGGGCATCCACCATGATACCGGAGCGGCGGTACAGGAAACCTATGCCTTTCGGGCCATGGAATTTATGGCCCGAGCCGACTAGGAAGTGCGCTTTCAGCTGCTGCACATCGTGGCGGTAGTGGCCCATCGTCTGCACCGTATCGGTGTGGAAAATGGCATCGTGGCGGGCACAGATTTCGCCGATGGCCACAATATCGTTGAGGTTGCCAATTTCATTGTTGGCATGCATCAGGCTCACATAAGTGCGCGGCTGGGCGGCCAGCAGCTCTTCTAAATGCTCCAAGTCAAAACGGCCCTTCGCATCGTGGCGGAGGTAGCTCAGCTGCAGGTCGCCGGCTTTTTCCAGCGCCTGCATGGTGTGCAGCACGGCGTGGTGCTCCAACTTAGAAGTAATGCCGTGTTTCAGGCCCAGGGTGCGCACGCTGCCAAAGGCGGCGTAGTTATCAGCCTCGGTGCCACAGGAGGTGAATACAATTTCGGCCGGGGCGGCATTAATCAGGTGGGCAATGGTCTTGCGGGCATTCTCGATGGCGGCCCGCACCTGCCGGCCGTGGCTATGAATACTGCTGGGATTACCAAAATGCTCGCGCAGAAACGGCAGCATAGCATCCAGCACCTCAGGATCCAGCGGCGTGGTGGCTGCGTTATCAAAATACACGGCCCGTGGCGCTGAGGAGGGAGTACAATCAGAGGGAGTTGACATAGCCCGGCAACGAAGTATAAGTAAGTAGCGCCCCTGCTCCTACTGGCCGGGTGCTCCTGCAAAAGTAAGGGTTTCTGTGGCTCGCCGGACGGGGCGTTACCTACAGCTTGTGGAAAGTGCCGGGCAAATAGCGGCCGCCCCGGACAGAAAAAAGGTCCGGCCTATACGGCCCGGACCTTTCTGCTCTAACGCCAGGCTGCTTTAGGCCAGCCGTTGCCTGTTTCGCTATACCGCAATAATCTCCTTGATATCGGCAATTATCTTATTGGCCAGATGGTCGGCCGTAGCATTGGATTCCGACTCGGCGTAAATGCGGATAATGGGCTCGGTATTGGACTTGCGTAGGTGCACCCACTCCTTATCGAACTCAATTTTCACCCCATCAATAGTGTTAATGGGCTGCTTGGCGTAACGCTGCTGCATTTTTTCCAGCACTTGGTCGGTGTTGATTTCCGGCGTCAGCTCAATTTTATTTTTGGAGATGAAGTAATTGGGGTAGGAAGCCCGCAGGCGCGTCATGGTGAGGCCGGTTTTGGCCAGATGGCTTAGGAAAAGCGCAATGCCCACCAAAGAGTCGCGGCCGTAGTGCAGTTCGGGATAGATAATACCGCCGTTGCCTTCGCCGCCAATAATGGCGTTGGTTTCCTTCATTTTGGTTACCACGTTCACCTCGCCTACCGCGGCGGCGGCATACTGGCCCCCGTGCTTTTCGGTCACGTCGCGCAGGGCGCGGGTGCTGCTCAGGTTGCTGACGGTATTGCCGCCCCCGCTTTGCTGCAGCACGTAATCGGCTACGGCTACCAGGGTGTATTCTTCCCCGAACATGGTGCCATCTTCGTTTACCAGCGCCAGGCGGTCTACATCGGGGTCCACTACAATACCAACGTCAAAGGAGCCTTTTTCCAGTATCCTGGCAATATCGCGCAGGTTCTCGGGCAGCGGCTCGGGATTGTGCGCAAAGTCGCCGGTGGGCTCGCAGAACAGCTTTTCAATGGTAGTAACGCCTAATGCTTCCAGGAGCATGGGCACCGCAAAACCGCCCGTGGAGTTCACGGCATCCACCACTACCCGGAAGTTTTTGGCTTTGATAGCGGCCACATCTACTAGAGGCAAGGCCAGAATGGCCTCAATATGGGTCTGCAGAAACGTATCGTCGGTGCTGTACTGACCCAGCTTGGTGACCGGGGCAAAATCGAAGGCTTCAGCATCGCCCAGCGCCAGTACTTTCTGGCCATCGGCATCCGAAATAAACTCGCCTTTGTCATTCAGCAGCTTCAGCGCATTCCACTGCTTGGGGTTGTGCGAGGCCGTGAGAATGATGCCGCCGCCGGCTTTTTTGGCGGGCACGGCCATTTCCACGGTGGGGGTTGTGCTCAGGCCCAGGTCAATGACGTGAATGCCCAAACCCTGCAGCGTAGCGGCCACCAGCTTGCTGACCATTTCGCCCGATAAACGCGCATCGCGGCCAATGACAATCGTATTATTTTGGGTTTTGTCCAGAACCCAGCTGCCGAAAGCGGCAGCATATTTCACCACGTCCAACGGCGTCAGGCCTTCACCTGCCGCGCCCCCGATAGTGCCTCGTATGCCCGAAATGGATTTGATGAGTGCCACTAGAAATGTTGTTTTTTTGAATGGGCAAAAGTATGGAAAAGCCCGTTGTTTTTATGACTATCGAGATGCCCGCAATTCAAAGATGGGGCCGGAAGGCTGTTACGCATACGGCGGCGGAAGGGCTATATTTTTCCGCACCGGCTCCTGGGTTGTATATTTGACTTAATGAACAATACCTCATCTGCTGACCGCCGGCCCGAGCAGCTGGCCGCTTTTGGACGCCTTTTGGACGTGCTTGACCGGCTCCGGGCCGAGTGCCCTTGGGACCGGAAACAAACGATGCAGAGCCTGCGGCATCTGACCATCGAAGAAACCTACGAACTCTCCGACGCCATCCTGCGGGATGATCTTTCCGACGTGCGGAAGGAGCTGGGCGACGTGATGCTGCACCTGGTCTTCTACGCCAAAATAGCGGCGGAAAAAGGTGCTTTTGACATTGCCGATGTGCTGAATGCCCAGTGCGAGAAGCTTATTTTCCGCCACCCGCACATCTACGGCGACGTGACCGTGAGCAGTGAGGAAGATGTAAAACGCAACTGGGAGCAACTGAAACTCAAGGAGAAAGGAAACTCTTCTGTATTGGGCGGTGTACCTGTGTCGTTGCCGGCGCTGGTGAAGGCCATGCGCATTCAGGAGAAAGCCCGGGGCGCCGGGTTTGACTGGGAGCGGAAGGAGCAGGTGTGGGAGAAAGTACAGGAAGAGCTACATGAGTTTGGGGAGGAGTTTGCCGAGGCCGAGCACAGCCCCGAGCACCAGCAGCGCGCCGCCGCTGAATTCGGCGACCTGCTTTTCTCCCTGATTAACTTCGCCCGCTTTGCCGGCATTAATCCGGAAGAGGCGCTGGAGCATACCAACCGCAAGTTTATCCGGCGTTTTCAATACCTGGAAACTGCGGCAGCCCAGGATGGCCACCAGCTGGCCGACCTGACGCTGGCGCAGATGGATGTGTATTGGAACCAAGCCAAGGCTCTGCCCGTAGACGAGACAAACCCAACATCGGAGAAATAGCCTTTTTTCCAGATGAATGCTACAAGGCAGCGTTTAAACGCAAGTTGGATTTGGCAGGGACAAGGCTTTTGCTTAGGTTTGCCAAGGAGAGTATAGGTTCCGGAGTAGTCCCCGTTCACAAGCAGACCCACTGTTTTGCCTCACACCGGCTAAGTAGTGCGGGTTAACGGGGCTTCGTCGTCTTTATACAAACCAGTACCGTTTTCACTTTCAAAAATACCTTTCACCAACCATCCCCTAATTTTCCGGAACAATGGAACAAAAGAATGCCATGAACAAGAACGTGCGGCCTGCCGCTCCCGCTGCGCCTAAGAGCGAAGCCAAAGGCGGTTCCGCGTTTGCCGCCATCGTGATTCCACTGGCTTTTGTTGTGAGCATCGTTATCTTCATTTTTGTATTGGGTAACGGCTCTAACTTCCAAGGTGGCGATAACGCAAATGCTGCGTTGCCAGGTAACTACTTGGGTACTGTTTACAAAGGCGGCGTAATTGTGCCGATCCTGATGTCTCTCTTCCTGTTGGTAATTACCTTCTCGATTGAGCGCTACCTCACCATCAGCAAGGCTAAAGGCACCAAGAGCATTGAGAGCTTTGTGCGCACCATCCGCCAGAAGCTGAACAGCAATGACATCTCGGGTGCTATTGCTGCCTGCGACCAGCAGAAAGGTTCAGTAGCAGCCGTAGTAAAGTCGGGTCTGCTGAAGTACCAGGAAATGGCCCGCGAGCGGGGCATGGACAAAGACCAGAAGATCCTGGCTATCCAGAAGGAAATCGAGGAATCGACTACGCTGGAATTGCCTATGCTGGAGAAAAACCTCGTTATCCTGTCTACCATTGCTTCGGTTTCTACGCTGGTAGGTCTGCTGGGTACGGTATTCGGTATGATCAAGGCCTTCTCGGCTCTGGCACAAGCTGGTAACCCTGACGCAGTTGCCCTGGCAGAAGGTATTTCGGAAGCACTGATCAACACGGCTATCGGTATTGCCGGTTCGGCCATTGCTATCATTGCCTACAACTTCTTCACCAGCAAAATTGACGAGCTGACCTACAGCATCGACGAAGCTGGTTTCAGCATCATTCAGACCTTCGCTGCTCAACACGGCGAAAAGGAAACTTACACGGCCTAAGTTGCGGTTAACGCACTAAAGGTTTAGTAAGTCTCGTTTTCTGAATATTCTCAACCACGCTCGAAATGCCTAAAGTAAAGCCCCATAGAACGTCCCCTTCGCTGGATATGACCCCGATGGTGGACCTGGCATTCCTGCTGGTGACGTTCTTCATGCTCACGACTAAGTTTTCGCCCGAGGAAGTGGTAGTAGTTGATACCCCCTCTTCTACCTCGGAACTGAAACTGCCCGAGAGCAACGTAATTCGCATCCTGATTGACAAGGATAAGCGCGTGTTTTTTGGCCTGGAAAGCGACAAGGCCAAGCCCCTGCTGCTCGACCGGATGGGCGCCAAGTATGGCGTTACCTTCACCGAGAAGCAGAAGCGCGCTTTCGGCGGCCTCAACAGCTTTGGGGTACCCGTTCAGCAGCTTGGCTCTTTGCTCAGCATGAGCAGTGAGCAGCGCAAAGAAGTAAAGCAACCCGGTGTTCCGGCCGACTCACTGAACAATCAGCTGATCGACTGGGTAATGGAAGCGCGTAAAGCCAACCAGGAAGCCATTGGTAAGCCTACCTTCATTGCCATTAAAGGCGACGGCAATGCCGATGTACCGACCGTGAAGAAGGTCATCAAGTTTCTGCAGGAGAAGAACATCAACCGTTTCAACCTCATCACGGACTTGGAGAACAAGCCCACAGTGAGCAAATAAGCGCAGCGCCATGGCAGAAATACAACAACAAGCCGACTCCGGCAAAGGCGGGAAGAAGCGGGCCAAAAAAATGTCGACCAAAATCGACATGACCCCAATGGTGGATTTGGCCTTCCTGCTCCTGACCTTCTTCATGCTGACCACCACGTTCAATAAGCCGAACGTGATGCAGATTACCATGCCGGTGAAACCGAAGCCTGGTGATCCGCCACAGGAGTTGAAAGCGTCGGACGCTCTTACCGTTGTTCTAGGAGAGAACAATAAGATCTACTACTACGACGGTCTGCTCTCTGATAAGGACAAACCGGAGTTGAAACTTTCCAGCTACGATGCCAACGGCATCCGGAAAGTTCTGCTGGACCATCAGCGCCAGAACCCTAAAACGGTGGTGCTGATTAAGCCAGACGACAAGTCCAACTACAAAAACATGGTGGACATCTTGGATGAGATGAACATCACCGACCAGAAGAAATACGCGTTGGTGGACATCTCGAAGGCTGATACCGAACTCATTAAATCTTCCGGGCTATGATGGATAACTCTCAAATAGCGCGTGCGAGTCTTAATGATCTTGTATTTGAGGGCCGCAATAAAGCCTACGGGGCTTATGTGCTGCGCCGCCTGTACAACCGTCACGTCACGCGCGCCCTTCTCATCGCCGTTGCTCTGTTTGCCCTGTTGGTATTTATCCCAACCATTGCCCGCATGTTTAGCAGCAATGAGGTAAACGATGACGAGAAGATGCTGAAGGAAAACGTCCTGATGGAAGCACCTCCTCTGGACCAAACCAAACCACCACCACCACCGCCGCCACCAGACGCGCCGCCGCCACCACCACCCAAGCTTTCTACCATTAAATTCACGCCTCCGGTAGTGAAGAAAGATGAGGAAGTTCGGAAAGTGGAGGAAATTCCAGATCAGAAGGAGCTGGAAGATAAGGTTGTAGCTACGGCTACTGTTAAAGGCAATACCGACAACCCCAACTTAGAGGGCTTGGAAGGTGAAGGCAACGCGGTAGTAGCCGAAGTGGTAGATACGAAAGTATATACCTATGTAGAGCAGATGCCGGTATTCCCCGGCGGTCAGGAAGCCCTGCTGCAATACATTGGTAAAAACATCAAGTATCCGGCCATGGCGCTGCGCAACCAGATTGAAGGCAAGGTATTCGTAGCCTTCACCGTAAACCCCGAGGGGCAGGTGCAGGATGTGAAAGTAACTAAGCCCCTGGGCGGTGGTTGCGACGAAGAAGCAGTGCGTGTTATCAAAACGCTGCCCCGCTTCTCGCCTGGTAAACAGAACGGCCGCGCTGTAAGCGTATCGTTCACCGTACCAGTAACCTTCGCTATCCGATAGTAAAAGGCTTTTATAGCCACTTGAAAAACCGTCCCGGGCTTTTGTCCGGGACGGTTTTTTATTTTTAAAAATATAGCGCGGCATGCATACTATATGGAATACAGCAGCCGTTTTGTTGATGAAAGCCGGGCAGTAGGCACTGTGGAAAATGGATGGCTTGGGTAATACGCGTCGAGGACCTTTGCTCACCTTTAACCCATACCGCCATGAACACCGCACAATTGCAGACTGCGTCTCTGGACGACATGATTTTTGAGGGCCGTAACAAAGTCTACGGCGCCTACCTGCTCCGGCGCTTGTACAACCGCCACCTGGCTACGGCCATTACCCTGGCCACTGCCCTGTTTGCCTTGCTGATTGCCACGCCTTTGGTGGTGCACTACCTGTTTCCTCCCGTTGTGGTAGTGCCCGAGCTTACCGCTCCGGATAAAGTAATTGACCTGCTACACTACGCAGAGCCTAAAAGCCCACCGGCCGCCAGTGCGCAGCCCATTGTGCGCCCACAGCAGGATATACCAACCAAAGTGGTAAAAACGCTAACGAAAGCTGTACCACCAGTAGCCGACCAACCGGTGGCCCCAACGCCGGACGGCCCATCTGGAAGCGTCTCGGGAACGGTAGCTACTGATTCTGGTGCTGGTACCGGCAGCAGCGGTGGTATCGACTCTGGTAGCGTTACGGCGCCGGCTGCGCCGCCCGCCAAGCCTTTTGTTTATGCGGAAGTAATGCCGGAGTTTGCCGGCGGCCAGAAGGCTCTCCAGGCCTATTTGCAGCGCCATCTGCGCTTTCCTTCTCAGGCCATCCAGAATCAGGTATCGGGGCGCGTATATGTGGCTTTCACGGTGGAGGTTGATGGGGGTATTTCAGATGTGGAAATAGTAAAGGGCCTGGGCTACGGTACCGGCGAAGAAGCAGAGCGCGTGGTGCGCTCCATGCCGGACTGGACGCCCGGTCGGCAGAACGGACAGAATGTGGCTGTGCGCTACACGCTTCCCATTACCTTTCAACTTGAATAAGCCTTATTACAACCGTTCCAAGTGAAAGCAGGCTATTCCGGAGTCTCCTTCGGAGTAGCCTGCTTTTTCACGCTAAATAGACTTGTTCTTATATAGTACGTTGTAGGGGTAAACCATCTGGTTACTTTTACACGTTTAACAGTAGTATTGGCCCATTCCGCGCTTTATTCTTTTCTATGCTAGAACGCCCACCCACCAACGAGCGGCTACGCCCGCGTGGCAACCGCAACTTCAGCCAGTATTTCGTACTGGTAATGGCAGTGGTATATATGGGCCTGGGGCTGTACCTGCTCCTGAGCTCCGTTACGATCTTCACTCTCCCTTCTACTCCCCGCCGGATTCTGGGCGCTCTTTTCGTATTCTACGGAATCGTTAGATTTGTTCGCACCTATCGGCAACATTTAAGGCAATCCAATGATGAATAGTCCTACTTCGCTGCGGACCATGGGCATGGCCCTGGCAGCTGGCTTTTGTTTGCTGGCGGGCTGTAATCAGGGTGGGCCCTCGGGGGCAGCCAATGATGATACTGCTACGAGTGGCAGTGTGGCCATTGCCGTAGATGCCACGTTTGAGCCCATTGTGAAGTCGCAGGTTGATACCTTTCACAAGCTCTATCAGTACGCCAAGATCAGCGCCCGTTATGAACCGGAGGCCGACGCCATGCGCGACCTGCTGAACGATAAAGTGCGCTTGGCTGTTGTAACTCGTGAATTGACGGCTGATGAGAAGGCGGCATTTGACCGCCAGAAGTTATTTCCGCGTACCACGCACATTGCCACCGATGGCCTGGCCATTATTGTGCACCCCTCCAACCCCGATACGCTCCTGACGATGGAGCAGCTGCGGGATATCTTTAGCGGCCAGACCAAGCAATGGCAGCAGGTTAACCGGAAAAATAAGCTGGGCGATATTACCGTCGTTTTCGACTCAAATAACTCCAGTACCAGCCGCTACATGCAGGATTCAGTTACGAAAGGCATGCCATTGGCTAAAGGCGCCTTCGCCTCCGAGTCAAACCCTGCCCTGCTGGATTACGTTGCTACTCACCCCAAGGCCATTGGCGTAATTGGGGTAAACTGGATTAGCGACCAGGACGACAAGGAAGTGCGCGGCTTTCTGAAGAAAATACGGGTGGTGGGCCTTAGTACTTCGCCCCGGCCCCAGAAAACCGATGAGTACGTACAACCTTACCAAGCCTACTTAGCGTTGAAGACGTATCCCCTGCGCCGCAACGTTTATGTAATCAGCCGGGAAGCCCGCGCCGGACTTGGCACCGGTTTTGCATCCTTTGTTGCCGGGACCAAAGGCCAGCTCATAATCCTCAAATCCGGACTGGTACCGGCCATTGGCCAAACGCGCATTGTGAATACAACGCCCAACTACTAAGACTCCCTAGTTCATTTTTCTTACGCTTTTCCACTTAATTTTTCGCACATGAAGTTCAAGCCCTGGAAGCTCTCGCTCCTCGTTGCCTTGTCTGCTACCAGTACTGCTGCTTTTGCACAGGATATTGCTGGCGCTCAAAAAGCCATGAATCTGGAGCGCTATAGCGAAGCCCGTCGTTTGTTGGCACAAGGCCAGTCGCCGGAAGCCGCCGTTGAGATGGGTCGTTTGTATCTGTTGATGGAGAAGCCGGATTCGGCTGCTTACTTTTTCAATAAAGGCGTAACCAACGCCAAGTCGCCGCAATCGATGGTTGCCGCTGGTCGGGCATTTCTGGCTCAAGGCAAAAAAGCCGAAGCTGAAATTCAGTTTGACAATGCGGTAAAGGCCTCGAAATCGAAGGACAAAGAAGTTCTGACGATGATTGGCCAGGCTTATGCCGAGTCAAATGAGAAAGACGTTAAGAAGGCCATTGAATACCTGAACCTGGCTACCAAGCTCAACAAGAAGGATGACCCACGGGTGATGGTTCTGCTGGGCGACATCTACCTGAAGCAGGAAAATGGCGGCGGTGATGCCATGAACGCTTATGAGCGCGCTACGCTGGCCGACCCCAACAACGTACTGGCTTATTTCCGTAAGGGCCAGCTGAACGTACGCTCGCGCAACTATAATGGTGCCCGTGACGCCTTCCAGAAGGTTATCAGCATCGACCCCAACTATGCCCCTGCTTACCGGGAGCTGGGTGAGATGTACTACCTGATTGGCAAGTACGACGATGCCCTGAGCACGTTCCAGAAGTACCGGGACATGGCGGAAAACACGCCCAGCACGCAGGCAAAATATGCATCGTTCCTGTTCCTGACCAAGAAGTACCCCGAGGCTCTCACCGAAATTCAGAAGATTCTGCAAGCAGATCCGAAGAACGTAACGATGAACCGTCTGCAGGCTTACGCTCTCTATGAAACCGGCCAGAACGATAAGGCCCTGCCGGCCATGGAGAACTACATGAAGACGACGCCTGCCGATAAGATTATCACGCAGGACTACATCTACCAGGGTAAGATGCTGGCTAAAGCTGGCCGTTCGGAAGAAGGTATTGCCATGATTAAGAAGGCAATTGCCGCTGACCCAACGCAGGCCGCTGATTTGCAGAATGACCTGGCGCAGGCGTACATTGCTTCGAAGAACTACCCCATGGCCATTGCTACCTACCGGGCTAAACTCCAGGGTGGCAAAGGTGAGCTGACGGACAACGTGTACCTGGCTCGTGCCTACGAGTTCAACAAGCAGTACGCACAAGCTGACAGCCTCTATGGTGTGATTCTGGCTGCTCGCCCAACCTACGTACCAGGTTACCTGATGCGTGCCCGGGCCAATGCTAACCTGGACCCCGACTCCAAGCAGGGTACCGCTAAGGCGCACTATGAGAAGTACATTGAGGTAGCTAATGCCAACGACCCTTCGAAGTATACGGAAGGCTTGGTAGAAGCCAACAAGTACCTGGGCTACTACTACTACCAGAAAGGCGACAAGGCGGCTTCGCTTCCTTACTGGCAGGCTGCTAAGGCTTTGGCCCCGAACGATGCGCAGGCCGCTACGGCTATCAATGAGATAACTAAGAAGCCTGCTCCGCGCAAAACCACTACTACCACCAAGAAAACGACTGTTAAGCAGAAGTAATCTTAAGGTTCATAAAAAAGCCCGCTACCATGGTAGCGGGCTTTTTTTATGGCCTTATAGCAAGGCTAGGCTGATTCATTGGCGTACTTTTCCCATTCGGCCAGGGCGGCGGCGAAGTCGGCGGGCAACTCTACTTCCTGCTGAATGAGGGCGCCCGTTACCGGATGCACGAACCCCAGAGATTTGGCATGCAGCGCCTGCCGGGGCATCAGGGCCATTACTTTCTCCGCAAATGCCTTGTAGGTGCCGGTACGCTGCCCGTAGAGCACCTTATCCCCGCCATAGGTGGCATCAGAGAACAGCGGGTGACCAATGTGCTTCATATGCACTCTGATCTGGTGCGTGCGCCCGGTTTCCAGGTTACACTGCACCAGCGAGACATGCCGGAACGTGCGTAGCACTTTATAATGGGTAACGGCATGCTTGCCCTGGTCCCCCTCGGGGAAAACGGCTTGCACTTTACGGTCCTTCACGCTGCGGCCAATATGGCTTCGTACGGTGCCTTCTGTTTCTTTGGGTATTCCCCATACCAGCGCCAGATAAGTGCGCTCAATGGTATGGTGGAAGAATTGCTGGGACAGGTGCGTCATGGCCCATTCGGTCTTACCAATTACCAACAGACCGGAAGTATCTTTATCGATGCGGTGCACCAGGCCCGGGCGTATCTCGCCGTTGCGGCCCGTAGGCAGGTTCCGGAAATGATAGGCCAGCCCATTAACCAGGGTGCCCTGCCAGTTGCCGAAGGCGGGGTGCACCACCATGCCGGCCGGCTTATTCACCAGCAGCACCGATTCGTCTTCGTAGCGAATGTCCAAATCCATGGGCTCGGGCGTCACCTTTACTTCCCGCGGGGGCTCGGGCAGCGTGATGGTGATGACATCGAGCGGCTTGACACGGTAATTGGCTTTGGCTGACTTGTCGTTTACCTGAACCGCTTCGGCTTTAATGGCATTCTGAATTTTGGTGCGCGACGCATTAGGCAGCCGGTTCATCAGAAACTTATCGAGCCGCAGCAGCTCCTGCCCGCGGTCGGCGCGAATGCGGTGGTGCTCATACAGTTCGTCACTGGTTTCCAGGTCGTCGGACTCGAATTTTTCGTCAGCTAAATCAATCATAAGGGGTACAGAGCCGCAAAGGGTAAGCGCAAACAAACAAGAAAGCCGGAACCTTGGGTTCCGGCTTTCTGCAAAGCTACTGCGTGGAGGCAGATTAGTTCTTTTTCGTCTTGGTTTTGGTCTTGCCAGCAGCGGGAGCCGGTGTAGCGGCTGCGGGCTTGGCAGCGGCAGGAGCCGCAGCAGCAGGAGCTGCATTGGGGTCAATACCCATTTTTTTCAACACCAGATCCGAGATGTCGCCATCCTTGGGGCCGTGCAGCAGAATAGGCGTAGTGCCGTAGCCGGCATCGGAGTTGAACACATAGGCATAGCCATTCTCATCTGCTACCAGATCAATGGTCTTTTGCAGCTTGTCCAGTACGGGCTTCAGCAGGGTTTGCTGCTTCTGCTGAATGGAAGCATCAGCATTGCGCTGGAACTCCTGGATGGACTGCTGCAGGTTCTGCAACTCCTTCTCTTTGTCGGCGCGTACTACGTCCGTCATGGTGGAAGCCCCTTTCTGGTAGGCTTCGCCTTTGGTCTGGAACTCGGTGTATTTGGCTTTCAGCTGGTTTTCCAGCTGGGTGCTGTAGTCTTTCAGCTGCGACTCTACCTGCTTGCTCTCGGGCATTTTGCTCAGCACATAGTCTACGTTGGTGTAGCCAATTTTTTGCGGAGCCGTTTGGGCGATAGAAGCAGTAGCGGAAGCAACCATTAAGGCCGCAGCCGCCAGCATCAGACGAATTTTAGGAAATGCGTTCATTCGAAGGGAAAGGAAATTTCTAAAGTGAGAGAGCAAAGTTAATTTTTTCGGCCACTTGAGCGTGGCGCGGGCTTAGTGGTTTTGGGAGCCGGCGTGGCGGGCTTGGCATTATCCTGCTCGCTGCCCGGCTCATCTGAGGCGGGCGTGGCCGGTGTGGTAACGGTACGCACGGCCCCTTTCTGCCCGGGTTGGTTGCGTTCCTCGGAACCCAGTCCCAACTCTTCCAACACAAATTCTGTGTAATCGTGCGTTGGGTTGGTATAGAGCATGGTCAGGTCACCGGCTTTATCGAAGACAATGGCCAGCTGCTTTTTCTTGGCCACCTTCTCAATGGCTTCAAATACCTTGTCCTGCACCGGTTTGGTCAGCTCCTGGCGCTTTTTAAACAGGGTGCCTTCGAAGCCAAAAATTTTATTCTGGTACGCCTTGATGTCCTGCTCTTTTTTCAGAATCTCATCCTGGCGCTTCTTTTTCATCGGCTCCGTCAGCAGAACTTCTTCTGCCTGATAAGCGCGATACATCTTGTCGAGGTCCTTGCGCATCGACTCAATATCCTTCTGCCAGTTCTGGGACAGGGTATTAAGCTCCTGCTGCGCGGCGCCATACTCCGGCATCTTACTCATGATGTACTCCGAGTCGACGTAGCCGAATTTCTGGGCCCAGGCTGCCGGAACGGCCAGCAGGAGCAGCAGTGGCAGCAAACACACTAGTTTTTTCATGCGGAATACCGTGCTGAGCGGCCCGGCAGACTAGCGAATCTGCTGGCCGATGATGAAGTGAAAATGACCTTTGTCCTGTGGGCCCTGCGTAACGCCGGGGTAACGCGGCACTGTGTCTAAACCGTAGCCGTAGTCGAAGCCTAGCAAACCGAATGCCGACATGAATACGCGGGCACCAACACCCACCGAGCGGTACAGTTTATAAGGGTTGTAATCAGAGTAGCGTTCCACTGCATTGCCCGCTTCGGCAAAGCTGAGCAGGTAAACGGTAGCGGCCGGGTTCAACGAAACCGGATAACGCAGCTCCATCACATATTTATTGTACGCCACGCCACCGCTGGAATTAGGCGACTGAATAGCATTTACCTCGTTGGGGTCATCGTAACCGCGCAGGCCCACATATTCGGTACCCACCAGGAAGTTGGAAGAACCGCCCGAGGCCATGCCGGAGCCACCCAGCTTGAAGCGCTCAAACGGGCCAATAGGACGGCTGGAATTGTAAGTACCAATAAAGCCGAAGTGCGCCCGGGTGTTCAGCACCAGCTTACCAATGATGGGGGTAAACCAAGAAGCATCAAACATCCATTTATGGAATTCTACCCACTCATTCACGTTGGGGTGCGCTCCTTTAAACGCCGAGTAAGGCGGCGTCAGGTTAACACTGAGCGACAGGGCCGAGCCACGACGGGTGTACGTTGGGTTATCGGTGCTGTTGCGGGACAGGGTGGTGTTCAGGGTGATGTTGTTGGCATTGCCCGTACCATTCTGGAAGCCCTGCAGGTAAGTGTAATTATTCAGCTTGTACTGGCTAACCGACAGCGAATTGCTCAGGGAGAAATAGTCATCGGGCCAGCGCAGGTAGCGGCCCAGGCTAACGGAGGCACTGTTTACTTTAATCGAGCTACCCGTCTTCACATCGAAGTTGGAGCCTACCCGCTGAATGCTTTTGTTGAGCGATACCGACAGTGAGTTACGCTTGCGGCCACCCAGCCAGGGCTCCGTGAAGGAGAAGGAATAGGCCTGATACTGCAGACCGTTGGCCTGAATGTTCAGAGCCAGACGCTGGCCATCACCGGCCGGCACGGGGCGCCAGTTGCTCAAGGAGCCGGCTTTGCGCAACGAGAAGTTGTTGAAAACAAGGCCTACGGTGCCGATGAAGCCGGCATAACCGCCCCAGCCGCCCGACAGGGTAATCTGGTCAGAAGGCTTTTCTTCTACGGTGTAATTGATATCTACCGTGCCATCGGCCTGGTTAGGCACCGGGTTGATGCCCACTTTCTCTGGGTCGAAATAACCCAGAGAAGAGATTTCGCGCTGGGAACGGATCAGCAGTTCGCGGTTAAACTTCTCACCCGGGAGGGTGCGCAACTCGCGCCGGATCACATGGTCGCTGGTTTTGGTGTTGCCGGCAATGTTGATGTCTTTGATACGGGCCTGCACACCTTCATTAATGCGCATCTCAATATCAATGGAGTCTCCTTCTACCTTGGTCTCAATGGGGTCGATGGAGAAGAACAGGTAGCCATCGTTCATGTAGAGCGAGGTAATATCCTGCCCGGTGGGGTTGTAGTTCAGGCGCTTGTCTAGCGTTTCCTTGCTGTACACGCTGCCTTCCTTTATGCCCAGCACGGAGGCCAGGGTTTTGTTATCGTAGAGGTAGTTGCCTGCCCAGGTAATGTTGCGGAAGTAGTACTTCGGACCTTCATCCACCCGAATCTGCAGCGCTAGCTTATCTACATCCTGCACGGTGGTTTTGTGAATCCCGAATTTGCCGTCTTCAGTACCTAACCAGTGGTAGGAGCGCTTTTGCGCCGTAGTAATCAGAGAGTCAGAGAGGATAATGGCGTCGCGGTAGCCCTGGGAGTTGTAGTACTCAATGACTTTGTCTTTGTCCTCTTCGAATTCTTTGCGCTGGAACTTACCGGCGTTCAGGAACTTGTAGAACTTCTTCTCCTTGGTTTTCTTCATCTGCCCCTTCAGCTTGCCATCTTTAATAGCGGAGTTGCCGAGGAAGGTAATGTCGCTGATATGAACCCGGGCACCCCGGTTTACGGCAAACACCAGCACAACACTGTTGGGCAAGGTAGAATCTGGGCGTTGCGTGACGTCTACCTGCGCGTTCAGGAAGCCCTTGTTGGTAAAGAACTTACGCACCTGGTCACGTGTATTGCTGAGCAGAGCATCGGTCACTACTTTACCGCGGATGAGCTTAATCTTCGCTTTCACATCATCGGCCTGAGTTTTACCAATACCGGTGAACACGAAGTTGGAAAGACGTGGCCGCTCTTTTACATCAAATACCAGGAAAATCTTGGTGCCTTCAATCCGGTCAATGGCCACAGTCACGTCGCCTACAATACCCTGGTCCCACAACTTGCGAATAGCCTTACCAATTTCCTCTCCGGGTATGGTAACAGGGTCGCCTATTTTCAGGCCGGTAATACCCACCAGCGTATTTGGATCGAGGTAACGGGTGCCGGTAAAGGTGATGCCGCCCACCTGATACCGCTGCGGCTCGGGCGCCGCGGGTGCATTTTGAGCTAAGGCAGGTGTGGCCAGCCAGCTAAACGCCAACAGGAAAATGAGCAGGCTAAAAACCCGGATACTGGTGAAATTCATTCGACAGGACTTACGAAACGGTGAGCTGCTCACTGGTTTTACCGAAGCGCCGTTCGCGGCGTTGGTAGGCACAAATTGCGTCATAAAAATGTTCGCGGCGGAAATCGGGCCAGAGCAGCTCCGTGATATAAAGTTCGGTATAGGCCAGCTGCCACAGCAAGAAGTTGCTGATGCGCTGCTCGCCACTGGTGCGGATCAGCAGTTCCGGATCGGGCATTCCGGCAGTAACCAGATAGCCCGCAATAGTCTGCTCGGTAATGTTGGCGGGCAACAAGGAGCCAGCCGCTACTGCTTCTCCCATCCGGCGGGCCGCCTGCGTTAGGTCCCAGCGGCCACTATAGCTCAGGGCGAGCACCAGCGTCATGCGTGTACCCGTGCTGGTAAGCTCTTTCGCCTCCGCCAGCTCTTTCTGGCAGGCTGCAGGCAGATTTTCAGTTTCCCCAATGGCTTCCAGCCGGATGTTATTTTTTAACAGCGTAGGCGTTTCCTGCCGAATGGTATGCACCAGCAACTGCATCAGCGCCATTACCTCATGCTTGGGGCGCGACCAGTTTTCGGTTGAAAACGCATACATCGTCAGGTATTGCACACCCAGCTCAGCAGCCGCCTCCACCGTTTCACGCACGGCGGTTATGGCATTCTGATGACCAAAGATGCGTAGCCCGCCCTTCTGCTTGGCCCAACGGCCATTGCCATCCATAATGACGGCAACATGGGCGGGAATTCTGGTAGGATCTATTTCGGACCGGGCGGCCATTCGTGTGTTTTGCGTAAAGAGGCTGCAAGTTACGCAAATGGTTGCATTACCCTTAGCCGGTTTTGCTATTGCAGTAACCGGCTATTCTCTTTGTACACTTCCGGGCACCGTATTTTGTAGAACGTATAAGAAACGCTCAAACCGCTATAGAAATACCAGTCCTGATCGTGCCGGTTAGCAATAACATCATTCTGCTGGCTGAGCTGGTCCAACTCATCCGTGAAAGCTTTCCGGGCACCCACTTCCATTCCCAGGTTCCAGTGGCGTGATAAACCTACTTTGGCTCCTATGCCTGCTGGCACAGCCACGCCTATTACTGTGTTAGAGAAGGTTTGTCCATCCTTCAGCACAGTTTTTACCGGTGCCAGAAAACCTGCTACCCCCACAAATACAAAGGGTGTAAACCGGGTCTTGGCTTTTGTACCGTAATAATCGAAGAAGTTATACTCCAGAGTGCCTGCTACTTCATAGATACTCCCTTTCAGGTAGCCTCCCCGATAAGCGTTTAGCGGTGCCGTATCACCATTTACTCCTTTTACCTGCTTATCATCGGCCCGTAGCAGCCCCGCCATCAGGTTGCCCCGCAGCGTAACTGGGGCAGATATATCTTTCCGATAGAATAAGGAAACTGCCGGACGGTTGTTCGCAAACCGGTATTCAGGGGATAATTCCCCTTTATAGTTTACGGCGCCCAGGCCTAAGCCTACTTCACTGGTATTCTGCGCTAGCGCACGGCAGGCAAAAAAAACACTCCCTACTTGCGCCAGGCAAATAAGGAGTGTTTTATGCGAGTTCAAATAGATCATCAGACTGGCTGTGGATTAAACATGACAGCCAATTGTTGGCTATCGGAATTTGGGGCTCTTGATTTTGGGGGAAAGGATGTAATTCAAGGTCAAGCCGGTAACGATGTACCAGTCCTTTTCATTGTTGTGACCACGAATTTCACCAGCTTGGTTGTATTCGCCGAACGTACCCAACTGAGCACCATCGTTACGGGTGATATCATAACCAAAATACTGAGCAGCAGGGCTTTTCAAATCAGATCTATCCTGAACAAAATCACCACCTACGTCATCAATATAGTCAGTGAAAGTTTTGCGCCAGCCGATTTCAAAACCTAAGTCAAAGTGACGGTCCAGCTTGTAACGCACACCGGCACCGAAAGGAATGGCAATCTGACCACGCTTATAAGGTTTATCATATCCTTTACCGCTTACGTTCTGACCTTCGGTTCCCAAAGGCTGAAGCGCTACGTATTGGCCTTTCAAATTGGCAGGAGCGTCAGCTTCTGAACCCACTAAGCCTTTAGGGTTATGCTTGAAAGCAGCTACCCCGGCAAATACGTAAGGAACAAAGTCAGGGCGGCGAATATAGTTGTTACGGTTTTCGATCAGGTCGAACATACCAACTACAGAGGCCTCAAAAATATCATTACGGAAGTTCATGTTCCGTGTATATCGGAACTTTGCATCCTTGTCTTTATCATCAGCTGCTTTTTGGTCATCACCAGTAACGCGGCCATACGACAAACCGAAACGACCCGAAATCCGGGGTGCAAAACGACGAGTAAAGGTAAAGCCTAAGTTGGGACGGGTAGCGCCCAGCCGTAGACTGGTAATATTAGTACGCGGTACGATATCGCCAAAATAATTCATGGCGTTTAGGTTCACACCTACCGAGTTATACATTTTCCGCTTGGTAAACCGTTGAGCGCTTGCATCTGAAGCTACCAGCGCAAAGGCCAGTATAAGCGCCAGGATAAGGGGGAAAAATCTCTTCATAATCGAACGAAGGTTAAGTATATCGGGGTGCAGGAAAAGCTATTGATCCGTACGGACACGATTACAGTCAGTGACAAAAGTAGTGGTTGCCAGCAAGATTAAAAATAAAAGCTTCAAAAAGTCCTTATTTTAAGGGCGTATGCTGCCATCAGGATTCCGACGGTCATACCCCCAATTTAGTTTGCTGCGCAGGGTGCTTAAAAAATTTACGTGGTTAAGACGTATCAAACGTGCATTAAAAGTTTCGCGGCGCACGGCAATCTGTACCGTAGCATCCACGGGAACCGAGCGCGAATCCAAGGAAAGCAGGAAGTTATTGCTCCTTCCTTCAATCTCAAATGAAATGACGCTGCGGTCGGATACAACGAGAGGACGCACGTTCAGGTTGTGCGGACATACGGGAGAGATGATAAAATTGTTGGTCTGCGGCAACATTACCGGGCCGCCGCAGCTCAGCGAATAGCCGGTAGAGCCGGTGGGCGTGGATACAATCAGGCCATCGGCCCAGTAAGAATTAAGATACTCCCCATCAATATAGGTGTGCACCACAATCATAGAAGAGGTGTCACGCTTCAGAATGGAGAATTCATTCAGGCCGAAATTCACCGCCCCAAATACCTCCGGATCGGTATCTACCCGAATCAGGCTGCGCTCTTCTACTACGAAATGTCCCTTAAACAGGGCTTCAATAGCTTGCGGAATACGGTCGGGCGTGATAGTGGCCAGAAACCCAAGGCGGCCGGTATGAATGCCCAGAATAGGGATTTGCAGGCTACCTACGTAGGTTACGGTATCCAGTAGGGTACCATCACCGCCAATACTAAGCACAAATTGCATTCCCTTCAGGGAGTCGCCGCGCCGGAAGGTGGTGATGGTATCCGGTAACTCCAGCCGGGTATCCAAGTACACCCGGAACGACTCCACGATATACAGCTCGGCATTGCGGGCCAGTAAATTATGCAGCAACGCCTGAATAGCCGGAGCTACACTGTCATCGAAGGGCTTACCGAGGATGGCTATTTTCATATTAAGAGGCAGACTATTATGTGCCGTGGAGCCGGTAGCGGCTCAGATGGGAAAGGCCGTGCGAATGTAGATTCCGGTTTCACCAAGCGCATTGAGAGCATATTCGACCGCAAAAACCCGGTCGTAATAAGTGACCAGATGCAGGCCAATACCGGCTGCCAACAGAAACTGATTGGGCAACTGGTTGTTAGCATCGGCCAGCGAGGCCGGGGCCGCAACATAGCCCATGTCGGCAAAGGTATTTAAATATATGGCCAGCGGAAGGGTGCTGAACTTTGGATTGCTGGTGGCATCTAGTTGAAGCTGACGGGCCGGCAGGAGGGGATAAGAGAGTCCTTGCTGCAGTAACACGTAGTGCTGCCCATCTACCACATACCGGTCGTAGCCGCGCACGAGAGCGGCATAACCCAGCGCCCGTGAATCAGCGTAGGCCAGGCGGCGGTTGGTCAGGCGGGTTTGCCCTTCCAGGCCGGCACTATAATACAGCTTATGAGGCAGCGGGACATAACGCGTATACCGTGCATAGAGCGTGGCATAGCTGGGGCTGGCCGAGTGCAGAAACAGGCGTTGGGACAGGGTAACCTGCGCAAAGCGCCCGGAAAGCGGGTAAGCAAAATTATTGCGCCGGTTAATAATTCGCGTCAGAGCTACATCGACATAGCGCCGCTGCTGGTCGCCGGAAAAGTACCCCGGATTGCCAATCTGGATAGAATCGGATATCTGATCCTGGCGCCAGGCTACATCCAGGGCAGTACGGCGCTGTACGGTATTGCGCCACCGCAACCCGGCCACGAAGTAGGTGTGGTGAAAAGCGAAGCCGCTTTCGGAGCGATACGTAAGAAGCTGATCCTGAACGGTGCGGTAATCCAGCGCGCGGCTGCGGGCAAAGGAAGCACCCAGCGCCAGCCCGGGGCGCTGCCGGGTGCCGGGGTTCTCAAAGAAGACCTCGTATTTCTGATTGAAGCCCAGCTGCAGGTTGCCCCGTAGCTGCTCGTTACGGCCACGAAAGTTGTTGCGCACTACGTGCACGCCGTAATCTACACGCCGCCACCGGTCGGGCCGGTCAAGCCAAGAGCGGATGTTGCGGTCGGCCAGTGAGAAAATGGGAATGGGAAACGTGTACCAGCGTTCCTGCAGGCTGAAGAGCACCGTAATTTCGCCGTCGCGGCAAACGGTTTGCACCAGAACGGAGTGAAACAGCTGGAGGTTGAGTAAGCGCCGGCGGTTGGCTTCCAGACGTGCGGGTAAGGCAGCGGCCGCTAGCGTGTCGCCTTCCCGAAAGTCCAGCTCGGCCCGTAAGATGCGCTCTTTGGTTACCTCATTCCCTACAAAAACAACTGAGGAAACCCGCAGCCTGGTGTAGGAAGGGCAATACACCCGCACCAGGCTGTCGATAGGAGAACGGCGCACCGTATCTGGCCCTCCGGCCGATGTGTTAGCGGATGGCCAGGCTAATAACCAGGCAAATAAAAATCCGAGCACCCGGAGCCGCGCTTACAGGCTCAGGTATTTCAGCAGGGCATCGTACCGATCCTGCTCGTCCTCCCCCAACTCACTGCTGCCGCTGAACTGGGCGCTGATGATATAGCCAAATCGCTCCAGCGTGGCCACAATACTGGACAGATCCGGAGTATTAAGCTTCAGGGTGAGTCGGATTTTGTAGGGCTCGTTCTCGTCCCGGGCCACGTGGGCACTCAGGATTTTGGCATTATTCTCTTCTACGTAGCGGCTGATCTGGGAAAGAGAATAGTCACGCTCATCCATGCTCAGCACAATAATTCCTCCCCTGCCAACGGCCACCGGAGTTTCGCCGAAGGCCGCCAGCGTATCACTCACCGACACCACGCCCATATAATCGTGCCGGTCATCCAGCACCGGAATGAGCTGCACTTTATTCTGCACCGCCATTTCAATGATGTTGTAGAAATGCTGGTCGCGCTGTACGTGCACATCGGCGAAGCCAAACGGGATATTGGCCAAGAGCTTTTCCGTGCTGTCTACGTCCAGAATATCGGCTTCCGTAATCAGGCCCCGGTAGCGGCGGTTTTCAATAACCGGCAGCTGCTCTACGTGAAACTCATCGAGCCACTTCGCTGCCTTGCCGGCTGAGTCCGTCACTTTCAGTGGCGGAATCATTTGATTAATCATGTCTTCGGCAATCATCGAGAGCATCGGCTAGAAGCAGAAAAACGGAAGGTAAGCGCTGGCCACGCGGGGAACAAACCTCAGCCGTGGTACTTTGTTCTAAACCTACTGGAAAGTAACCTGATAGGTTTTACCGGCTGGCCACGGCCTGCGGCTTCGTACGCTCCAAAAACTGCGCCAGCAGAGCATTAAATGCTTTGGGACGCTCCATCATGGGTGCGTGGCAGCAATGATCCAGAAAGTGCAGCTCAGAATTAGGCAGCAGCCGGTGAAACTCATGCGCCACCTGGGGCGGCGTAATGGTATCATTCAGCCCCCAGATGAGCAGCGTAGGAACCGATATACGGCTTAGGTCCTTCCCCAGATTGTGGCGCTGGGCTGAGCGCGCAATACTGATAATGCGCAGGCACTTGGAGTTGGAGTTGGTGATGCTGAATACTTCGTCCACCAGCTCTTTGGTTGCCACAGTGGGGTCGTAGAAAGTATAGGCCACGCGCTCCTCCACAAAGGCGTAGTTGCCGCGCTTGGGGAAGGAGCCGCCCATGGAGTCTTCAAACAGGCCACTGCTGCCGGTGAGCACCAGGCGGCTTACCTGCGGTGCGTTATGCAGGGTATACACCAGGGCAATATGCCCACCCAGGGAGTTTCCCAGCACCGTGTATGGCCCGGGCAGCTGCACGGCCGCCACAAAGTCTTCCACAAAGTTTACCAGACCCGGTACGCCAGCCTTCAGCAGGGGCATATCATAGATAGGCAGCAGCGGAATGACCACGCGGTAGTGCGGACGGAAAGTTTCTACTACGTCTTCCCAGTTGCTGAGGGCTCCAAACAAGCCATGCAGCAACAGGAGCACGTCGCCGCTTCCTTCGTCTACATACTGAAAGCCGTTGTGTTCCTTAATTTGAAGTTCCATCGAGTGAGGGAGCCGGGGCGGAGGGCGCACCGGTCTTTGCAATGATACAACACTTGACCCAATTGCGTAAGAGCGCCAGCCCATGAGTCGTGAGCAGGGCTTCGGGATGAAACTGTACGCCGTATAGCGGCAGCGTGCGGTGCCGGAGCGCCATTATTTCCGCATGCGCATCGGCCGTATATGCCAAAGGCACCAGGGTATCCGGCAACAACTGCAGCCCCAACGAATGATACCGGGTAACCGGTATGCGCGCCGGCAGACCGGCAAAGAGCAGATCCGTCAGCGCCACATCAATATCCGAAACCTTGCCGTGCATGGGGCGGCTGGCCCGCGTGAGGGTGGCCCCAAAATACTGACCCAGTGCCTGGTGGCCCAGGCACACGCCCAGCATGGGCACCTGCTGATGATAAGCCGCAATTACCGCCAGTAGAATACCCGCCGACTCCGGGGTTCCCGGCCCCGGCGACAAAACCAACCCATCAAACCGGTGCTTCGCCAGCTCCGCCACTGGCACGTCATTGCGCAATACCTGCACGGTGGCACCCAACTGCTGCAGGTAGTCCAGCAGGTTATAGGTGAAGGAGTCGAAGTTATCAAGCAGCAACAGGCGCAGGGGCTCCGGCGCAGGCTGGGGGGCCAGCGGCGAAATGTTGGCGTCGGAAGCGGCGGGTTGAATCACTGGTATTGAGTCGGCAGCCGTTACGCGGGCCGATATTCCGGGAGGATAACCCTAAAATACGCCCCGCAGTTTCTCCAGCAGGGTACCGGCAAAGGGCATTACAAAGCTCACTACCTGCAGGGCAAATGGCGTGGCCTGCCGCACCAGCGGCAACACCTGCGACTGCGCCACCATCTGCGGCGACAACAGCTGCAGACCGGCCATGCCCACACCGTGCAGCAGCAAACTCAGGCCCAGCACCCACTTCACCACGCCCGCCGCGCCGCCCAAGGCATTATCGAGCACGCCCAGCGGCGTGAGGTGCACTGCCGTTTTCAGGAAGGTACCCAGCAGATGCACGCCCCACACAATCAGCACAAACACCAGCAGGAACGATACGAAAGGCAAAAATCCGAATGCCTCCCCTACATAATGCCGCACCAGCGGAATGGCATCGTGCAGAAGCATCAGCCCGCCAATTGCGCCCAGAATAAAGGCCAGCAGGGAAGCTACCTCCAGCACCAGGCCGCGACGGAAGCCTTTCACGGCGCCTATGCCCAACGGAATCAGCAGCAGAATATCAAACCCGGACATTGCTTAAGGGGCTAGTAAGCAAAAGTTAGGAGCAGCGAACAGGGTATCTGCCACTCCTGACTTTCAGCTTCACTACTTACACATTGGTGTTGTTCAGCAGGTTGCTTACTACCTGCGAAATCATCCTGCCATCGGCCTGGCCGGAAAGCTCGCGGGCGGCCACGCCCATTACTTTGCCCAGATCAGAAGGGCCGGTAGCACCCACGCGCTGAATAATTTCCACCAGGCGCTCCACCACATCAGCCTCAGAAAGCTGCTGGGGCAGATATTCCTCAATGATAGCCAGCTCGGCCAGCTCAATTTCTTCCAGATCGGAACGGAACTGCTTCTGGTAGGTTTCGGCGGCTTCGCGGCGCTGTTTGGCGGCTTTGTTCAGAAGCTTCAGCTCGGCCTCTTCTGTGATGGTGCCATGCTGGCCTTCCGCGGTTTCGGCCAGCAGAATCTGGGATTTGATGCTGCGCAGGGCGTTGAGGCGTACTTTGTCTTTGGCCAGCATGGCCTTTTTAATATCAGCGTCGATGATTTCTTTCAGAGCCATAGGTCAGGAAAAATAAGAAGATGAAAACGCCCGGAAGAAGCCGGGCAGCAGGCAAAGGCAAAATCAACGGCTCCCACGATTTCCGCGTACTTTTGGGGCAACCCGGAGGGCCGGGAACCTGTTTTGGCCTTGTAGAATGACGAAACTAAGCGTAAACATAAATAAAATAGCCACGCTGCGGAATGCGCGCGGCCATAACCGTCCTGATTTGCTGCAGGTAGCCCGTGACTGTGAGCGGTTTGGCGCGCAGGGCATCACGGTGCATCCGCGGCCCGATGAGCGCCACATCCGCTACCAGGACGTGCGCGACCTGAAACGGGTGGTGACGACCGAGCTGAACGTGGAAGGCAACCCCACGCCCGACTTTCTGGCCCTGGTACGGGAAGTGCGCCCCGAGCAGGTAACCCTGGTGCCGGATGCGCCCGATGCCATTACCTCCAACGCCGGCTGGAACACGGTGGAGCATCTGGTGTACCTCATGGGCGTGGTGCAGGAACTGAAATCCATTGGCTGCCGCGTGAGCATCTTCCTCGACCCCGACCCGGCCATGGTGAAAGCCGCCGTGGGCACCGGCACCGACCGGATTGAGCTCTATACCGAAGCCTACGCCACCGGCTACCACACCAACCGCGAAGCTGTTGTAGCGCCCTACCGCCTGGCCGCTACCATGGCCCATGAGCTGGGCCTGGGCCTGAATGCCGGCCACGACCTCGACCTGGATAACCTGGCCTACTTAAAACAGGAGTTGCCCGGCCTGGCCGAAGTCAGTATTGGGCACGCCCTGATTTGCGACGCGCTTTATCTGGGGCTGGAAAATACCATTCAGCTATACCGGCGCCAGCTGGTGTAACTTGCAGCCTGCCCCGCTCCTACCCTGCCTTATGCCTCGCATTCAGCTTACTGATTTTCTCTCCGGCCCCACGCACGCGCCCATTCTGGATGTGCGTGCTCCGCTGGAGTACGCCCACGGCCATATACCGGGGGCCCTGAATCTGCCTTTGTTTTCCAACGAAGAGCGGGCCCGCATTGGCACTATCTATAAGCAGGTAAGCCAGGAGAAAGCCGTGCTGCAGGGCCTCGATTTCTTTGGGCCGAACATGAGCAGCATGGTGAAGCAGGCCCAAAAGCTGGCGCCCAACAAAGAAGTGCGGCTGCACTGCTGGCGGGGCGGCATGCGCAGCGGGGCTGTGCAGTGGTTGCTGGAGCTGGCCGGCTTCCGGGTGCATCTGCTCGATAAGGGCTACAAAGACTACCGCCGCTGGGTGCTGGAGCAGTTTTCCCAGCACCTGCCCTTACTGGTACTCGGCGGCCTGACGGGCTCCGGCAAAACCGATGTGCTGCAGGTGCTGGCTCACCGGGGCGAAACTATTATTGACCTGGAAGGCCTGGCCCGCCACAAAGGCTCGTCGTTTGGCGGCATTGGCATGGAGGCCCAGCCCACGCCCGAGCAGTTTGAAAACGACCTGGCCCGTGCCCTTTCCCTCACCCCGCTCGATAACCTGATTTGGGTAGAAGACGAAAGCCTGATGATAGGCGCGGTACACCTGCCTAAGCCCCTGTACGAGCAAATGCACCGCGCCCCCCTGATTTTGCTGGAAGTACCCCGACCCATGCGCACCCGCAAGCTGGCCGAGGAGTATTGTCAGGCTGACCCCGAACTGCTGAAGGCCGCCATCCAGCGCATCAGCAAGCGCTTGGGCGGCCTGGCTACCCAGGAAGCCCTGGCCGCCATTGATGCCGGCGACATGGAAAAGATGGTGGACATTGCCCTTACCTATTACGATAAAGCCTACCGCTACGCCCTGGCGGCCCGCACCGGCACCCAGCTGATACAGGTGCCTTCGGAAACCTGCGACCCGGTGGAAAATGCCGGCCGTGTGATGGCTGCCCTTCGCCGCGAAGGCATCAGCAATTTACCGGCTACCATGAGCCTGCCCGATACGGACGTTGCGTAATCCAGCTGATTGCTGGCCCTTCCTTTTTGCTATTTCTGCCTTATGACTCCTGAAAACGCCACTGCCGCCGACGCTATCCGCCTGACCCAATACAGCCACGGGGCCGGCTGCGGCTGCAAAATCGCGCCCAAAGTCCTCGACCAGATCCTGCACACCAGCATTGCCCAGCCCCACGACGACAAGCTGCTGGTGGGTAACAGCTCCCGCGACGATGCCGCCGTGTACGACATCGGCAACGGGCAGGCGCTTATCAGTACCACTGACTTTTTCATGCCCATCGTAGACGACGCCTACGATTTTGGGCGCATTGCTTCCGCCAACGCCATTTCCGACGTGTACGCCATGGGCGGCCGCCCCGTGCTGGCTATTGCTGTGCTGGGCTGGCCCATTGATAAGCTGGCGCCGGAAGTGGCCCGCCGCGTAATTGAAGGCAGCCGTAGCATTTGCTTGGAAGCCGGCATTCCGCTGGCCGGCGGCCACAGCATCGACTCGCCCGAGCCCATCTTCGGGCTGGCCGTTACGGGCATGCTCGACATCAAAAACCTGAAGCGCAACGACACCGCCACCGCGGGCTGCGAGCTGTTCCTGACCAAGCCCCTGGGCGTAGGTATGCTGACCACGGCCCAGAAGCGCGGCATTCTGCGCCCCGAGCACGAGCAGATTGCTCCCCAAAGCATGATGCACCTCAATAAAATTGGGGAAGACCTGGGCAAGCTCTCTGCGGTAACGGCCATGACGGACGTAACCGGTTTTGGCCTGCTGGGCCACCTAAGCGAAGTTTGCGAAGGCAGTAACCTGACCGCCGAAATTGATTTCGGCAAAGTGCCCCTTATTCGGGAAGCCGAGGAATACCGGGCCCAGAAGTCTATTCCGGGCGGCACGGTGCGCAACTGGGACAGCTACGGCCACAAAGTAGGCCTCATCACCGATGAGCAGCGTAACTGGCTCTGTGACCCGCAAACGTCCGGTGGCCTGTTGGTGTGCGTAGCGCCGGAAGGCCGCGCGGCCGTGCAGGAAGTATTTGCCCGTCACGGGTTGCAGCTGGAAGCCTTCGGTGCGCTCCGCCCCCACACGGCCAATGAGCCCTGGATTTTGGTGCGCTAACGGGTGAAGCTTTTTCCTCTTCTGCGCCAGTTTTTGGAAATAGGCATCGGACTGGGGGCGGTGCTGCTGGCACTGCGCTTTGTTACGGGCCTGTTTAGCAAGCGGGGGCAGGTGTACCGCCCCAACTTCACCCGGCAGCTGTATCTGTTATTCTGGCCGCTGCTGTGTCTGGCGGTGGGCTTGCCGTTTCTGGCTTCCTTCTTTTTGATGGATAGCCTTTCCACTTTTGAGCTAGTGCTGCTGGTAGCCCTGGCAGCAGTAATACTGGGCTTTTCGGTGCCGGCGCTGGTGCTGCATATGCAGTATTATCTGCGAAATCAGCCGACTACGTTGGTCTTCGAGCCCAAGCAGAATGTACTGGAAGTGTATGAGAACGGTGCCCGCCTGGCTTTCAGCCGCCAGGATATTGTGCGGGTGGAGCGGGTGACGTGTGCATCCAAACGCATGTTCTGGAGCAACTACGATTTTATCCGCCTGCACTTCCGGCAGGGCCCGCCCATCACGCTCACCTCTCTCCTGCTGAATCTGGAGCCGGTGGCGGAATTCCTGCGCAACACCAATCTGGAGAAGCGTACCCGTTGGATATGCTTTGCGTAGTGCCTCAACAGTAGCGCTGCCTTTCGGCGGCGCACTAATTCCTGCTTTCGCATCTTTGTACCCATTATGCTGCAACTTCATTACCGCGAAATGGGCCAGGGCAAGCCGCTGGTCATTCTGCACGGCTTGTTTGGCACCCTGGATAACTGGCAAACCCTGGCCCGCCGCTGGGCCGAGGCCGGGCACCGCGTTATCGTAGTAGACCTGCGCAACCATGGCCGCTCGCCCCACACCCCGGAACATAGCTATGAGCTGATGAGCCAGGACGTGCTGGGCTTGTTTGACCAACTACAGTTGGGCCCCGATACCACGCTGCTGGGCCACAGCATGGGCGGCAAAGTAGCCATGCGCTTTGCCCTGGACCACCCCGACCGGCTCGCCAACCTAGTGGTAGTAGATATTGCGCCGCGTCTTTCGGACATGAATCATCAGGACGACATCATCACCGGCCTGAATTCCTTGCCTCTGGCCACCCTGCAAAGCCGCCAGGAAGCTGATACGGCCCTGGCCCAGTACATTCCCCAACCCGATGTACGCCAGTTTCTCCTCAAAAATCTGTACCGCCGCGAGGATAACACGTTTGCCTGGCGCCAGAACCTGGAAGTGCTAACCGCGCAAATGCCGGCCGTAGGGGCGGAAATCAGCAGCACGCAGCCCTTCCTGAAGCCGGCATTGTTTATCCGCGGTGGCCGGTCGAACTACATTTCGACTGAAGACAAGCTCTATGGCATTCCGGCGCTGTTCCCCAACTCCCAGGTAGAAACCATAGTAGATGCCGGCCACTGGGTACACGCCGAAAAACCCGACGAAGTGTTTGCGCTGGTAAAAGCGTTTATCGAACAGTAGTCTATCCTGTCACCTACCATAATCTGTCATCCTGAGCTTTTGCGAAGGACTTTGTCACGCCTCAACGACCATCGTAACCACGACTCTTTCTAGCGTGATAAGGTCCTTCGCAAAGCTCAGGATGACAACCTATATTGAATTCAACACCTAGTTAAATCAACCCCAACCCACCATAAATGCCCGGCACGCTCTACCTCATTCCCACCGTTTTAGCCGAGGACACGGCCACGCAGGTACTGCCCCCGCAGGTGGCCGAGCGGGTAGCGGCGCTGTCGTATTTTCTGGTGGAGAATGCGCGAACGGCCCGGCGCTTTATCAAGCAGGTGGCGCCCCAGCACGTGATAGAGGAGCTGCGCATTTCGGTGATTGATAAAGACAGCTCCGAGGCGCAGATTCAGGCGGCACTGAAGCTGGTGCTGGCCGGGCAGGACGCGGGCGTGATTTCCGAAGCGGGCTGCCCCGGCATTGCCGACCCCGGCGCGGAACTGGCCCGGGCAGCGCACCAACTGGGCATTAAAGTAGTACCGCTGGTGGGCCCATCCTCCCTCCTATTGGCCCTGATGGCCTCCGGCATGAATGGGCAAAGCTTTGCGTTTCACGGCTACCTGCCCATTGACCGTAGCCGGCGTAGTGCGGCTATTAAGCAGCTGGAGCGCGTGGCCTTGGCCCAAAAGCAAACCCAGCTGTTTATTGAAACGCCCTACCGGAACATGCAAATGCTGGAGGATTTACTTACCCAGTTGACCGGCACCACCCGCCTCTGCATTGCCGCCAACCTAACCGCCCCCAACGAGCTTGTGCGCACCAACACCGTAGCCGGCTGGCGCAAAGCCGGAATACCCGATATCCACAAGCAACCGGCCGTATTTCTGGTAGGAATGTAGTGCATGAAGTAGCGCGAAGCTCCAGCTTCGCGTACGAGCGGAGCGAGTAGCAGGCGTTTGCTGATGTTACTGGCAACTACAAACGCGTAGGAATTCGCTGCGCGAATACGCGAAGCTGGAGCTTCGCGCTACTCCATCCACTTTACTTCATCAACTGGTACACCAGCAGCGAGGAGAAATAGGCCAGCCCCGTCATGTACACCAGTTGCATCATGGGCCATTTCCAGCCTTTGGTTTCGCGGTAGGTGGTAGCCAGCGTGCTCATGCACTGCATGGCAAACACATAGAAAACCAGCAGTGACACGGCCCGGGCAGGCGTGAAGAACGGCTGCCCCTCGGTATCTTTGGCCAAAGCCAGTTTTTGTTGCACGGTGCGCATGTCCGCATCCTGCCCCACACTGTAAATGGTGGAGATAGTACCCACGAACACCTCGCGGGCGGCAAAGGAAGTAAGCAGCGCAATACCAATTTTCCAGTCGAAGCCCAGGGGGCGGATGGCGGGCTCCATGTTACGGCCGAATACGCCGGCGTAGGAGTTTTCCAGGCGGGCGGAGGCTACGTTGATGTCGGTTTCTTCAGCAGTGAGGCCTTGGGCCACCCCTTGCTGACGGGCTTGGGTTTCGGCGCGCTCCAGCGACTGGCCCGGGCCGAAAGATGCCAGCACCCACAGCAGCACCGAAATGGCCACAATCACCTTACCGGCCTGAAATACGAAGGTCTTTACTTTCTCTACGATGGTAATGCCCACGTTTTTCCAGCGCGGCCAGCGGTACACCGGAAACTCCATGATGAAGTAGCTCCGCTCCTTGGTCTTCAATAGAAACTTCAAACCCAGCGCCGAGAAAATAGCCGCGAAGAAGCCCAGCAGGTACAGCCCCATCAATACAAACCCCTGCAGGTTAAATATGCCCAGCACCGCCCGGTCGGGCACTACCAGCCCGATGAGCACGGTGTACACCGGAATGCGCGCCGAGCAGGACATGAGCGGCGTGACGAAGATGGTAATCATCCGGTCTTTCCAGTTCTCAATGGTGCGCGCGCTCATAATGGCCGGCACAGCGCAGGCCACGCCCGAAATCAGCGGCACCACGCTCTTGCCGTTCAGCCCGAACTTGCGCATGATGCGGTCCATCATGAACGTGACGCGGGCCATATAGCCGGTTTCTTCCAGCACGGCAATAAAGGCGAAGAGCAGGGCAATCTGGGGCACAAACATCAGCACCCCGCCCAGGCCGGCCAGCACGCCTTCCGTCAGCAGGTTGATGAGCGGGCCTTTAAAGTTTGTTTGGATAAGCCCGTTGATGAGCGCTATGCTCTGGTCAATGAGCTCCATGGGGTAGCTGGCCCAGGCAAATACAGCCTGAAACATCATAAACAGCACCCCGAAGAAGATCAGGTAGCCCCACACGCGGTGCGTGAGTACCCGGTCGAGGCGGTTGCTGTAGGGCTCCTCCTTTTCCGTGCGCGTCACGGATACCGTGTTCAGCAGGATGTCGTTGATGCGGGCGTAGCGGGCAATGGTTTCCTGCGCCTGGCGCGGTGTGACCTCAAACCCATACTTCTGCACCAGTTCCCCGATGTACGTCTTATCGTCAGCAGAAAGGAAGCTGATATGCCGGAACTGGTGCGCGTAGTGCAGCGCCAGGTAGTCGTTGTGCAGGTTGAAGTAGTAGCGGATCTGCCGGATCATCGGCAGCAGGTCTTCCTCGGGCTCGTAGAAGTGTATGGTGGGCGCGGCCAATTGCTGCGCCATCACAATTTTAAGGGCCGCTACGCCAATGCCGTTGCGGGCATTCATGGGAATAACGGGCACGCCCAGCTCTTCCTGCAGGGCAGCTACATCAATGGCAACACCGTGCTGGGCGGCCACGTCCATCATGTTCAACGACAGCACAATGGGCAGGCCCAGATCAGCCAGCTGGGTAAACAGCAACAGGTTGCGGCGCAGGTTGGAGGCATCTACCGTTACCACCACAAAATCCGGGTACTGCTTCGAGGTCCGGTCGTAGAGCAGGTCGGTGATGACCTTTTCATCCAGGCTCTTGGGGTAGAGCGAGTAGGTGCCGGGCAGGTCAATAATTTCGGCGCGCATGCCGGGCGTAATCTGCGCTACGCCGGTTTTGCGGTCTACCGTAACGCCGGGAAAGTTGCCTACCTTCTGATTAAGCCCGGTGAGCTGGTTGAACAGCGAGGACTTGCCGGAGTTGGGGTTGCCAATGAGGGCAATGCGCGTAAGGGAGCCCGGCAGACGGGGCGCAGAGGTTTCCAGCGCGGCCGCTGAAAGCGCCGCTCCGGCCCGGCTGGTAATCAGTTCTGGACCTGCCATTCGTTCGGGCTAGTCTTTCAGCAGGATGGTGGCTGCCTCGCTCACCCGCAGGGAAAGGGTATAATCCTCGCCTTCGCCTACCAGCAGTGTAATGGGGCAGCCCAGGGGGGCGCGGCTGTTCAGGCGCACCTGCGTGCCCGGGATGCAGCCCATTTCCAGCAGCTTCAACGCCATTTCCGGATCGTTGAGGCAGCAAATCGTTCCGGCTTCGCCCATGCGAAGGTCTTTCACACTTCGGGCAGCAGGCTTGGCAAGGGTGGAACGAGTAGACACGGCGGAGTTATTTAGATTCTATTTAAACAAAGGTACACCCCAATTAAGTTTCGGCCAAAAAAAGCACCGATTGAGCCCTTTTTTTCCCAAACAACCCGCGGTTGTATAATTATTTCAAAACGTAATTGATTATTATAAATAATCACAGAATATATGCACCAGTTAGGGGTATTCCTTGTATTTTTGACATATAATCCGCTGCATATGCTTCAACGTATACTCACTTTCATTGCTATTATCCTTCTGTTTCCGGCCCTGGCGCAGGCGCAGGAAAACCGCATCACCGGCCGCATTGTAGATCAGAAAACCAAAGAGCCGGTTCCTTTTTCGGCCATTGGTCTGAAAGAGGAGCAATCCGGAGCCCTCACCAACGAATATGGCTTCTTCCAGATAGCCATGCCCGAGAAAAACGAGCAGGACTCCCTGATTGTTCAGGCGCTGGGCTTCTTTCGCAAAGCCGTGGCCGTAAAGCGCGGCGCCAAGATGGAAGACATCACCATTGAAGTGACCAAGCGTGTGATTGAGTTGGGCGAGGTAAAAGTGCAGGGTGGTAAAATCAAGGATCTGGCTTTGGGTGCCCGCTCCTCTACCCCCGGTGAAGGCATGATTCAGGGCCAGCCCGGCAGCCAGTATGCCTTCTTCGTGAAGAATGAGAAGGGTAAGCATCTGGGCATGATTCGCTCGGTGTCCTTCTACATCGGGGAGCACGGCTTCCCGCAGGAGCCTTTCCGGGTGCGCATCTACAAGCCCGACGGCAACTACAACTCCCCCAACACCGACCTGCTGACGGACAACGTGGTAGTATCGGCCCCCGGCGGCGGCCAGTGGTATACTATCGACCTGACCCAATACAACATTCCCGCCCCTGACGAAGGATTCTTCGTGGCCATGGAATGGGTAGTGAGCGGCGACAAGTTCTACACCACCAACTTCTCCGATAACTACACGCCCTACGGCCAGATTATGCGCCCCACGTTCGAGTTCAAAGAGAGCCGCACCTGGAGCTATAGCATCGGCAAGGGCTGGAGCCTGATTACCCTGGTAAATAATGGCAAGTTTTACAATGCCATGATTAAGGCCGAGGTAGACGCTTATAAATAAGCCCCCAAGTGCTTTCCGGGTTCGGAAAATGTTTTCCGGATTTGATTGAACTCCTTGTATTTTTGGCAGATAAACGGCTCTCTATGCAACAGCGCGTACGCTCACTTTTCACCTTTTTGCTTGTGCTGCTGCCAGCTCTGGCTTTTGCCCAGAACGACCGGATTGCCGGCCGGATAGTAGACGCCAAGACCAAGGAGCCGATTGCCTTTGCCTCGGTTAACCTGAAGGAAGAGCAGACGGGCGCTCTGTCCAACGAGTATGGCTTCTTCCAGCTGCCCATGCCGCAGAAAGGCCCGCTCGACTCGCTGATCATCATGGCCCTGGGCTTTGAGCGCAAAGCCATTCTGGTGAAGCGCGGCACCAACATGGACGAGCTCATTATTGAGGTACCCAAGCGCAACATTGTACTGCAAAACGTTACCGTAACGGCCGGTAAGATGAAGGCGCTGGAACTGGGTTCCCGCTCCAACACGCCCGGCTCCGGCATGATTCAGGGCCAGCCCGGCAGCCAGTATGCTTTCTGGGTGAAGAATGAGAAAGGCCGCAAGCTGGGCATGATTCGGTCGGTGTCCTTCTACATCAGTGAAAGCGGCTTTCCGCGGGAGCCTTTCCGTGTGCGCATCTACGCCCCTGATGGCAACTATAGCTCCCCCAACACCGACCTGCTCACGGACAACGTGGTAGTATCGGCCCCCGGCGGTGGCCAGTGGTACACTATCGACCTGACCTCTTATAATATACCAGCACCAGAAGAAGGCTTCTACGTAGCCATGGAGTGGATTGTGAGCGGTGACAAATTCTACACCACCAACTTTATGGACTCCTACACGCCCTACGGGCAGATCCTGCGTCCTACCTTCGAATTCAAGGAAAGCCGCACCTGGACCTACAGCATGGGCCGGGGCTGGACCCTGATTACCCTGGCCAACAACGGCATGCGCTACAATGCCATGATTAAGGCCGAAGTAGACATGTATAAGTAAACAGGAGTAACTCCTATAGCTCTAATCAAAGGGGGCGGTAATCAGATGAGCGGTAGGCGCTACTTGGTGGCTACCACAATTTCTACCCGACGGTTCTGTTGCCGGCCAGCGGCCGTGGCATTGCTTGCAGTGGGCTCTTTCTCGCCCATAGACTGTACCGCAATGTTTTCGGCGGCAATGTTGCCATTTTGTACTAGCCAGTTTTTTACTGCCTCGGCCCGCTCCCGGCCCAGGTCCTTGTTGTATTCCTGACCAGCGCGGGCATCGGTGTAGCCTACTACGCGCACTTTCTTCCCGCTGAAGCGCTGTTTAATAGAACCGGCTACTTCTTCCAGAGCATCTTTCGCTGAAGCGCGGAGGGTGGCTTTATCGGTATCGAAAAGCACCGTTTCATCCACATCGTACACTTTATACGTGTCGTTGGCCCGCACTTTCACTTTCGGGTTTTTTACCTCCGTATAGGTCGTTACATCAGGCATATTGGCATCCACATCCCAGTTGTCAGCATCCACGGTATCGGACATGGCGGCTCCGGCTGTTTCGCCAGTGCGGGCTACCACGGCGGTGTCGGTGCTGGCCTCGGTTAGCTCATCGTGCTCGGCCTTGTTCTTCATATTATCACAAGACGAGAGTACTGCAACCATGGCCGCAGCCGTAAGAATGGACTTATACATAGTAGTTGGCGGGAAAGGTGAACCTGGGTTTACGCCCCGGTTATCAAAAGGTTAATCCCGCTCAGCCCCGGGCCACTCCGCCCCTTACTCAGCAAAAAACACTCTTTTCACCCGCTCACTTACGTTGGTCAGCAACTCGTAAGGAATGGTGCCGATGCGGGTGGCCAACTCGGAAAGCGTGATGCCTGGACCAAATACCTCGGCCGTGTCGCCGGCCTGGGCGCCGGTAATGTGGGTGACGTCGGCCATGCACATATCCATACACACATTGCCGACAATAGGCGCCCGTTGCCCACGGATAACCACCTCTCCGCCTCCGTTCCCGAAGCGCCGGTCGTAGCCATCGGCGTAGCCGATAGCTAGGGTGGCGATGCGGCGGTCGTGGGCGGTAGCTGAGCCGCGCCGGCCATACCCCACCGTTTGCCCCGCCGCCAGCGTTTTCACCTGGGATACGGTGGTGCGCAGCGTACTCACGGGCCGCAGCGCTTCCTGCTCCTGCCCGGTGGCCTCTACCCCATACAGCCCGATGCCCAGCCGTACCATATCGAAATGGGCCTGCGGGAAGCGCAGAATGCCGGCTGAGTTGAGGGCGTGTTTGATGATGGAATAGCCCAGCGCCGCTTCTACCAGCGGCGTCATACGGCTAAAGGCTGCCAGCTGCTGCTGCGAGAAGCTATTGTGCTGCTCCTCATCGGCGCCGGCCAGGTGCGTGAGGGCGCTGGCTACGCGCAGCCGGTCGGCGTTGGCGCGCAGCAGGGCGCACAGCTGCGGCATATCTTCCTCGGCAAAACCCAGGCGGCGCATGCCGGTATCCAGCTTTAAGTGAATGGCCGGCAGCGGCTGTTCGGCGGCTACGGCCAAGTACTGCTGCAACACCTCAAACGAGTAGATTTCGGGCTCCAGATGGTACTGGTGCATCTTTTGGAAGCTGTCGGGCGAGGGGTTCATGACCATCAGCGGCAGGCTGATGCCTTGCTCGCGCAGCTCCACGCCTTCATCGGTGTAAGCCACGGCCAGGTAATCGGCGCGGTGGAACTGCAGCAGATTGGCCACTTCGTAGCTGCCGCTGCCGTAGGCAAAGGCCTTTACCATCACCATGAGCTTAGTGCCGGGCTGCAGGCGCGTGCGGTAAAAGTTGAGGTTGTGCACCAGGGCATCAAAATTCACTTCCAGCACCGTGCCGTGGATTTTCTGCTGAAACGCGGACACAATCCGCTCAAAGCCGAACCGGCGGGCGCCTTTCACCAGAATGGTTTCGTGGCGAAACTGCTCGGGTCGCACCTGCGTCAGGAACGCTTCAGTATCCGCAAAAAACTCTTTGTCTATATCCTGAAAAACCTCGGCGTGGGCACTGATATCGGGTCCTACGCCCAACAGGCGCTCTACGCCGTGCGTGGCCAGCTGCGTGGCCACACGGGCGTATAGTTCCGCCGCCGGCAGCCCGGATTCCAGTAAATCAGACAGGATCAGGCTGCGGCGGCCCCGTCGCGGCTGGCGGGCCAGCATATCCAGCGCCAGCGAGAGGCCGGCTAAGTCGTTGTTATAGGTGTCATCCAGAATGTAGCAGTCGTTCAGGGCCTGCTTCATTTCCAGGCGCATGGCCACGGGGTGCAGCCTATCCAGACGGTGCTGAATTTCGGTGGCCGGCACCTGCAGCCAGAGCAGTACGGTAAGCACGTGCAGCGCATTTTCCAGGGAAGGCTCGTCGGCGAAGGGCACCGTGAAGGTGTATTCCTGCGGCAGGGGGCGGTCCAGCGCTACGTGCACCACGGTGCGGTCGGCGCTGGCTTCGGCTACGGTAACGGCTACGTGGGCCTGCTGCGGGTGCTGTCGGCTCCAGGTAAACGTGCGGGACTCATCCAGCACTTCCTGCGCTATTGCATGCACCAGGGCGTGGTCGCGGCAGTAGAACAGCGTATCGACGCCGGCAAAAAGGCGCATTTTCTCCCGCGCTTTCTCGGTGGCGGAGGTAAAGCCGGCATCGTGCGCGGTGCCCAGGTTGGTGAAAATACCCAGTGTGGGCTGAATTACGCGGGCCAGCCGTTCCATCTCTCCCCGCTCGGAAATACCGGCTTCAAAAATACCAAAAGTGTGGGTGCTGTTCAGCTCCCATACGCTCAAGGGCACGCCTACCTGGGAGTTATAGCTGCGCGGGCTTTTGCAGATCAGCTCATCGGGGCTCAGCATCTGGGCCAGCCATTCTTTCACAATGGTTTTGCCATTGGAACCCGTAATGCCTACCACGGGCACGTGGAATTGCAGGCGGTGATGCGCTGCTACGGTCTGCAGGGCCAGCAGGCTATC
Source organism: Hymenobacter sp. DG25A (assembly GCF_001280305.1). Taxonomy (NCBI): domain Bacteria; kingdom Pseudomonadati; phylum Bacteroidota; class Cytophagia; order Cytophagales; family Hymenobacteraceae; genus Hymenobacter; species Hymenobacter erythromyxa. Next base: position 2,932,941 of record NZ_CP012623.1, read on the forward strand.
GGCTACCAGCAAAAAGCAGGCTTCCGGGTAGGCTTCCAGGCCCTGGGGAATTTCTTCGGCGCGGTCTACCACAAACTGGCGCACGCCCTGCTGATACAGGTCCGGCAGGTAACGGTGTCCATTGTGCTGGGCACCCCGAATAGCAAAGAACAGCGCCCCGGCCGCTACGCCCACGTGCCGGCTATCCAGCAGCAGGTGTTGCACGGGGCGGTGCAGAGCGGCGGGCGTTGGCAGCAACGTACCGCCGGTAATATCGGGCAGGTGGGAGAATAGCAGCATACCAGAAAAGGAAACAGCGGCCAAGGTACGGGAGTTTGCAGGCATGCCCCGCTGTATAAAATGACCGGCACGACAACGGCCTGGCAAACAAGCCGTATTTTTGCGCCTTCGTCCTTCAACCATTGCTTTCCTGTGAAGTTCTCGCGCTACCATCTGGCCGCTTTTATGGCCTTTCTGATTTGGGGATTTTTCCCGTTGCCCCTGCGCATGCTGAGCAGCTACGCCAGTGGGCAGATTCTGTTTTTTCGGGTGGTGTTGTCTCTGCTGCTGTTGCTGCTGATTAATGGCGTGTTGCGCCTGTCGGCCGTGCGGGCCACCTGGCAGCAATATCAGCAGGCCCAAACCCGGGAGCAGCGCCGGGTACTGTCCCTGACGGCCGTGGGCGGGCTTTTGCTCGTGGGCAACTGGCTGCTGTTTATCTATGTCATCAACCACGTCAGCGTGCAGGCCGGGTCGTTTGCGTACCTGATCTGCCCTATTCTGACGGCTCTGTTAGGCTTTTTTCTGCTGCACGAGCCGCTGCATCTCAAACAGTGGCTGGCCATTGGGCTGAGCGCTATCAGCTGCGTCATGCTGGGAGCAGGTGATGCGTATACCGTAGCGCTGAGTTGCTTGGTGGCCTTTTCCTATGCCTTCTACCTGATTACCCAGCGGCTGTTGCGCGACTACGATAAGCTGATTCTGCTAACCCTGCAACTCAGTCTGGCGGCGGTAATACTAATTCCCCTGACCGGGCCACTGGATGCTCACCCGCTGGCTGGCTTCCAGGACGCCCACCTGCTGCTGTATGCCGGCATTCTGAGCGTGGGCTTTACCGTGTTGCCGCTGTTTCTGAACCTGTACGCCCTGAACGTGCTGCCCTCCGGCACCGTGGGCATCCTGATGTACATCAACCCGCTGGTGAGCTTTGTACTGGCTTTTGTGTACTACCACGAGGCCTCCGGCACCACGCAGGCTATTGCCTACGCCGTTATTCTGGCTTCGGTAGTGCTCTATAACCTGCCGGACCGCCGTAAGGCGCCGCAGCCCGCGCTGCAGGAGCGCTAGAAGCCGGCCCCAATGCGCACCCCGGTGCTCAGCTTTTGCCCGGAGCGGAGCGCCGTGTAGGCATCTATGCGCAGTACTTTGAAAATATGCTCAATACCAACGCCCAGCTCTACATACTGGCCTACGGTGGGCGTGCTCAGGTAATTCAGCGAGGCCACTTCCTGCCATTTCAGCTTTCGCAATAGCGGCACCTTGTTCAGCAGAAACCCATTGAAGTGGTGATTTACGTGGGCTTCCAGGTAGCGGCTGCGGGTGCTGAACTGGTAGTAATCCAGTAGCTGAAACTGCTCGAAGTTGGCCGCGAAGCCCGTGAGGTTGCCAGAGAAATGACGGTAGTCCATAAACGACAGCTGCGGGTGACCCAGAAAGGCGCCGGCTGTTACGTTCAGGTGGGTTTCGCCTACCAGACCCAGCGAGGCTTCTTTGCGCACCCCGGCCTCCAGGCGCGTGTAGCGCACATCGGAACCCAGCACACCAGCCAGCCCCTGCCGCCAGGCCAGGCGCAGCGTGGGGTACTTGGAGCCCAGGTTAAACTTGCCGTCGGGCCGAATGATGTACTGCTGGCCGGGTTGCCACGTCAGCTCCACCTGCACCGTGAGCGACTGATTGCGGCCGAAAGAAGGGTCGGTCAGCTCCTCGCTGACGGGCTGGTTGGGCGTGAAAGCGCGGCCGGGCACGTCAATCAGCACTTTGCGGCTGTGGTTTTGCAGCTCCCGGCGGTCGGCGTAGCCCAGGGCGGTGCGCAGCATCAGGCCATTTACCAGCTCATGGCGCAGGTTCAGCTCGCCGCCGTCGCGCTGGTAGTACTTGGCGTAGTTATGGTTACGCAGCAGCGTGTACTGCGTGTTGATAAAGGGCGTGAGCTGGGAGTTGGGGTCGAAATCTTCCACGGTACGGCCTACCATAAACCCAAACCGGGTAAAAGAAAGCGGCCGGAAGGTATAGCCTCCCGCCAGACTGGGGCTGAAGAGCCTGGCCGCTACCCCATACCGCAAGGCAGGCGTGAGGGAGTAGCTGCGCCGGTCTTCGTAGCGCTGAGTGTAGGTCACTTCCGGGTTGATGATAACGCCCTCCACGGTGCTGTACTGCAGCAGGTTGAATACCGGCTGCACAAACACGGTGCGCCGCCGGAAGGAGTTGCTGTACGTGTAGCCTGTGAGCAGCAGCTTGGTAGCATCGGGCACGTTGCGCTTGCGGTCCAGGGAGTCCTGGTAGGGCTTTGATTTCTTGACTACTTCGGCGCTGTCTTTCACATGGAAGTCTTTCTGCTCTTCCTGCGTGAGCGGAATGGGCCGCACTTCTTCCCAGAAGGCGGAGTCGCGCTCATTTACGCCTTTTTCGATGCGCATCACCTCCCCTTTAGCCAGTGGCTCTATGCCTACTGCTGCTTCCGTCTGGGCCTCGGCGGCTTTCACCTGCTGGCGCACGCGGCGGTTCAGGTTACGCAGGTCAGGGCGCTGCTTTTTGGCCTCGGCCACGGTTTCGCGGCGCACGGGTCCGGCTACCTCCGGTGTGACAGGTTGCGGAACAGCTTTTTCCTGGGGCCGGGCCGGGTAGGTGGCCTGCACACGGTAGTTGGAGAACACGGCATTAAAGTAGCCGCTGCCTTTAAAGCCCATACCCTTGCCGGTCAGGTTTACTTTCTGCGACTGCAGCACCCAGATATCGGGGCGGCCGGGCGCGGGCATAAACTGCTGCTCAATGCGCACGGTTTCTACGTACTCAATGCCGGAGTTCTGATCCAAAGAAAGCTCCAGACTGTGCAGCCGCCAGGAGCCATCTACCAGGTAGATATAGCCGGTGAAGGCGGGGTCGGTGCGGTGGCGGGGCGTTACCCGGATTTTATGAATCTGCTCCCCATTGCGCTCCGTGGTGCCCACTAGCTCGTAGCGGTAGAACAGCATAGCATTCTGGGCAATGGGCGAAACAAAGCCGCGCTCCGAGAAGCCGGAGTTCAGTAGGTTATCGTAGAAATTGAAGTTGCGGCCCGAGGCCCGGTTGAAGCTGAAGCCCTTGCTGCTGCCACTCACGCGGGAGGCTATCATCCGCTCCCGTACCACGTTGGGCTGCCGGAAGCTCAGCTCCGAAACTGATTCGGACAGATAAATGACGCCGGGCTTCAGGCTGGGGTCGGTTTTAAACAGGCCCAGAATTTTACTGGGGACATCAATCAGGCGCACCAGGCCTTTAATGTAGGTACGGGCCGAAAACGCGGCTACCTCGGCGCGGTGGTAGCGGCGCCACTCAATGGCGTGCTGCACCAGGGCGTAGGCCGGATCCCGGTCTTTGGCGCGCACCAGCACCTCGTTCAGCTTATAGCTTTCGGGCTGCAGAATTACATCAAGAGTAGTGGCGGTGTCGCCGCCGAAAACGCGCACGGTTTGAAAGTGCGGCCGGTAACCTACGTACTGGAATACCAGCTCGTAGCTGCCGGGAGTTAGGCGCAGCTGGTACTGGCCCTGTTCATTGGTGCCGGTGCTTTGGGTAGTGCCGCGCACGGCTACGTTGGCAAACGCCAGCGGCGCTTTATCGGGGCCGGTTACCCGGCCGCGCACCACGCCGGCGTGGACCAGTAAGGCATTCAATAAGCACCCTATACTTAGTAATACAACACGCAGCATACCAGCTCAACTCAGTCTTATTCCCGGTGAAGATAGAGACAAACCGGGCTTGATTGGTTGCTTAGGTATGGCATGCTAACCGAACGACTTCGCCCCTGTCATCGTTACTTTACTGCCTGCTACAGGCTCCGCCAACCCCTATCCTATGTTTCAGTCTTCGAAAAAGAAAAGTTATACGCCTGCTGAGGCGCTTCAGAAAATAGCCGCGTTCTGCACCTACCAGGAGCGCAACTTTAAAGAAGTGGAAGCCAAGCTGCGCGAGTATGGCCTGGACGAAGACGAAGCCGGGGAAATTATTATCCGTCTGAGCCGCGAGAAACTGCTGGACGAGGAGCGCTACGCCAAAAGCTTTGTGCGCGGCAAATACCGCCAGAAGAAGTGGGGCCGCCGCCGCATTCAGCAGGAGCTCAAGCAGAAAGGCATTTCCGAGTTCTGCATTAAGGCCGGCATGAAGGAAATTGACGGCGACGAGTACTACCAGAACCTGGTAGACCTGCTGGAGAAGAAAGATGCCCAGGAAAAAGAGCGGCACCCGGCTAAGCGCCGCCAGAAGCTGATGCAGTTCCTGACGCTGAAAGGCTACGAATCGGACCTGATCCGGATGGCTATGGACGACCTGGGTAAAGAGCCTGAGGCGGAAGATTAACCACCGAGCAAAGCCGCTGGCTTATACTCCGATTGCAAAAGGCCATACAATACGGCGTCCTGCCATTCCTCGTACAGGAAATACCGTTCCCGCTGGTAGCCTTCCTGCTGAAACCCGATGCGCTCCAGGCAGCGCCGGGAGGCCGTATTGCGCGGATCTACATCTGCCTCCAGGCGGTGTAAGGCCAGCTCGGTGAAGGCAAATTCTACCAGCCCTGCCACGGCCTCGGAGCCGTAGCCCTGCCGCCAATGCGCGGAGCCCAGTGCATACCCAATACCCGCATGCTGATTTGTGCTGCTGAGGCTGTACAACGTACCCGTACCAATCACTACATCATCAGAGCGTCGTGCTAGGCCCCATTGGAATAGGCTGCGGCTGGCAAAGTGTTCTGCTATCTGGGTCTGCAGGGCTGCCGCTTCGGCTGCCGCCGTCATGGGCGGGCGGCTCCAGTAGCGCATCACGGCGGGGTCAGAGAAAATGGTAAATAATGCGGGCACATCGGCGGGCGTAAGCCAGCGCAGCTGTAAACGGCTGGTCGTAATGGTGGGTAGGTGCGGGAGTCCGGGCAGGAAATTGGTAGCGGCAGTCATAGCCCAATATTACTGCTTTCCGGGCTTACCGCCGCTTAGGCAAGGTGGGTACCGTCATTTGCTGGGTAAGCACTACGCGGCGGCCGGTCATGGTTTCCAGCATGGGGCGCAGAATCAACTCCGCGTTTTGGGTAGTCTGGGCCAGAATACCGGATTGGAGGGCGGCGCGGCGCACATTTTTCTCGGCGTAGCGGTAGCCTTCATCTACCAGCTCAGCATCCTGAAAAAATCCGTTTTCTACGCTGTACACCTTGCTGGCACTGTGGTCTACCTGCCAGGTGCACAGCTCGGCCGGGGGCAGCGCTATGCGCACTACCGAGTCGCCTTCAAATACTACGTCCTGCGGGCGCACCTTGCGCAAATCCAGGCAGCCCACAGCATCTCCGGCCACAATGAGGGCCACTTTGGCCTCGGGCAGGAAGCGGTAGGTGCTTTTTTTATACTCCACTACATCTTTAAAACGATAGCGCACGAGCTCCAGCCGGCCCAGGTTTTCCACTTTCTGCAGCACCGTGTTGTGCGTTACAGTTACGCGCGGGTCGGCCCGTAGCGGGTCGAAACCGGTGAGGGCGGGCTCTACTTTCTTCCACAGAAACCACCCCAGCACCAGGAGAAACGCGAGGGGCAGCAGTTGACGTAGTAAGCGGGCTAATGGCATTTGCTAAATGGGTGGATTGCTCTTGTTACAGGGAATGGCACGGCAAGGACAGGCTACACAAACGGAGTATGCCCGCCAGCGTCCTAAGAGTGCATACGGTATCCGTCCGTTATTTGCTGACGACCCTATAAGTCCTTCTCCTCCGGCCACCACGCGCTGCGGCTCCCGAAGCGTTGCCGGAAGCCGGCCCACCCCTGCAGACCGCCGGTGTGCACGGCTACTACCGTACTGCCCGGCGGGAAATACCCCTTCGTGAGCAGGTCCAGCACGGCCCAGAGCATCTTGCCGGTATAAACAGGGTCAAGCAGCACGCCATGGCGCTCCTGAAACGAGCGAATAAACCCGAGTATCTCCGGTGAGAATCGGGCGTAGCCGCCGGCATGATACCCCGTCTGTAAATCGTAGTTGGTGAAAGCCTGGCCGGTAGCGGCTAGCGTTAAACCATCCACTTCCTGGCGCAGAAACTCCCCTCCTTTTAAAGCCGCTACTCCAACTGCCTGCTGAGTGCCCTGCAGGCCGGTGAGCAGGCCGGCCAGCGTGCCGCCTGTGCCGCAGGCCACGCATAGATAATCAAATGGCATTTGGCTTTGCAGCGCTGTTACCAGCTCAGCGCAACCGGGTAAGGCCAACGCATTGGAACCGCCTTCGGGAATTACATACGCCGGCCCGGTTTCTTGGAGAAGATCGGCCAGCACATCCGGTTCCTGCTTGCGTCGGTAGGTGGTACGGTCCAGGTACAGGAGCTGCATCCCATCGGCTACTGCCTGGGCCAGCGTAGGGTTCAGCGCCTGTATTGGGCGGTTTTGCAGCTCCTCGCCGCGCACTACGCCAATGGTACGCAGGCCGGTCAGGCGGCCGGCGGCGGCCACGGCAGCCAGGTGGTTGGAATAAGCGCCCCCAAAAGTGAGCAGGGTATGATGTCTCTGGCGCCGGGCCTCCTGCAGGTTGTATTTAAGCTTGCGCCATTTGTTGCCGGGCAGCTCAGGGTGCGTCAGGTCATCGCGCAGCAGCACCAGCCGTACCCCGCGTGTTAGGGCAACGGGCTCAGCCAACTCCTGCAGTACCAGCTGATGCAACTCTTCTGCTTCCCGATTCATAAGTAATGCATCCTGGATACTTATCTAAAACAACTGACCCCGCTTCTGGCAGATCAGGGCCGGAAGCGGGGTCAGAAAACGGACCGAATATTACGCCGGTTAGGCGACCAGCTTCTCCTGCTCTTCCAGTACCGGCTCTGGCTTTTGCCGCAGGGCATACACCAGCGTCCCTATCAGGGCCAGAATCAGCACAACCGATGAGATGAGCGACACCGTATTGCCCAGCTTATAGGAAGTAGGCTCAAACTTGAAATCGATGATGTGCTTGCCGGCGGGCACGGGCAATGCGCGCAGCACGTAGTTAGCGCGCATATGCGGGGTCAGTTTGCCGTCGATGTACGCATTCCAGCCATCCTTGTAATAGATTTCGGAGAATACCACAAAGCCATCCTGCACGGCATTGGCCTCGTAGCGCAAGGCATCGGGGGCGTAATTGGTGAGGCGAATGGTAGAGCCTTCCGCCGAGTAGCTGGTTTTGCTTACGGGGAATTTCGACACATCCACTACGGCCGTGGTAGCCAGGTTGGTATTGCTCAGGGCATTGATTTCCTGATCGGGGTTTTGCACCTTCTCAATCTCGCGCACAAACCAGGCATTGCCCAGCGCCCCGGGGTTGCGCTGCACGGGTGTTTTCTGGTCGCCGGTGATGATGTAGCGCATGTTCAGCATGCCCAGCACCTGCGGGTTCTTGGTGGATATCTGCCGCTCAATCAGATCCTGATAGCGGCGCAGCTTGGCGCCGTGGTAGCCGCCCAGGCTCTTGTGGAAGTAGGACGTATTGGCTTCGTTGAAAGGATTATCCGCATTCAGCACGCGGTAGCTCAGGTCCTTGTCCTGCAGAATAATCTGATCGGCCACCGAAGGCACAAACTGCTGGGCCACGGTTTCGCGCTGGAAGTTGCTGTCGTTGAGGTAGCGCTTATCTACGCTCCACAGGTCTACCAGCGTGAGCACGCCCACCAGGGCCACGGCCAGGGTAGCGGAGAGCTTGCGCTGCAGGTAGAACCACAGCACGCCGGCCGTCAGCAGAATGAACACCAGGGAGCGGAAGATGTCCGAATGCATCAGGCTGGCGCGGTCCTGGCGCAGGGCATCCAGCGGGAAGCCCTGCTGCTGCAGCATGCCGTCGATGGGCGAGGCGAAATCAGCCCCCAGGCCAAACAGGAAGGCCAGCACGCAGATACCGGCCGTGATACCCACGGCATACAGCAGCTTGCGCTTGAGGTCAGCGGTTTCGGGCGTATCAACGGCTTTGGGAGTTAAGGCCGGATGACCACCCGCGGGCACTACTTCCGGGCGGCTGCGCAGCACGCGGGCTAGGGCCAGCACGGCCAGCAGCGGCACGGCCAGCTGGGCAATAACCAGCGCCATGCTCACCGAGCGGAACTTGTTGTAGCCGGGGAAATAATCGAACATCAGGTTGTTGAACACCTCGAAGTTCTTGCCCCAGGCCAGCAGAATAGACAGAATAGTAGCCGACAGCAGCCAGATACGGGTGCGGCGGTCAGCCACAAACAAGCCCAGGAAGAACAGCATCATAATGCCGGCGCCCAGGTAAACCGGGCCGCTGGTGCTGGGCTGGGCACCCCAGTACAGGGGCAGCTGCGCCAGGTAATCCTTCAGCTGCATGGGTGGCACGCCCAGTGCGCTCAGCGCCTTGGCCGTTTCCGACGACTCACTCAGCTTGCCCTGCGAAGCACCACCATAGTAGTTGGGCACGAGCAGCGTAATGGTTTCGCCTACGCCGTAGCTCCAGCCAAAGGCATAGTCCCGGTCGAGGCCGGAGCCCACGCCTTCTTCCGTGGCAGCCGGCGCCTGGCCGGGAGCCGTGGGTGGCGGGGTGGTTAGCTCAGAGCGGCCCCGGATGCTGTACTTGCCGTATTCCAGCGTGGTGTACAGGCGGCCGAAGCTTACGCCCACGGCCAGCAGCGCAGCTACGCCCAGCAACGCCGTGCGGGACAGGAAATCGGGCAGGCGGTTGTTCCGAATGGCAAAAATCAACTCAACTACTCCAAAAACCAGCACCAGCAGCAGCAGGTAGTAGGTAATCTGCAGGTGATTGGAGCGCAGGTTCATGGCCAGGCCCAGCGCAAACAGCGCCATTCCCAGCAGCTTATTGCGCCGGAAGGTGACCAGCAGGCCGGCCAGCACCAGAGGCGCGTAAGCCAGCGCCAGGGACTTGGTATTGTGTCCGGCAGCCAGAATAATGAGGTTGTAGCTGGTAAAACCCAGTGCAATGGCGCCTACGGTTGCCAGCAGGGGCCGCACGCCCAGCGCAATAAACAGCACGTAGCCGCACAGCAGCGCCAGAAACAGGTTAGCTACTACGGCCGGCAGATGCAGGGTAAAGAGCTGATGCAGGTACAGGGACAGGTCGCCGGGGAAGCGGGTGCTGATGAGGTACGTGGGCATGCCGGAGAACATGGAGTTCGTCCAGAGGGCCTCCTTGCCCGTTACCTCGCGGTACTGGGCAGCTTCGTGTGCACCCCCATTGAACTGCACAATATCGTGCTGGGACAAGGTTTTGCCATCGAAAAGGATAGGCGAAAAATACACGGCGACCAGCACCAGGAAAAACACGACGGCCAGCAGGTGCGGCAGCACCCGCCGCCACAGCGGCGCGGGGCCGGAGGTAACGGTTGTCATTCGGCGAAAAGAGAAAGCTAAAAACCTGCTTTGGCGGCATACAAGCCGGGAAAGCAGCCCCAAGGTAGCCTGATTATTTCATTTCTGGCAGTACAATTTCAGATTCCCAGGTCTACCCCATCGGCTATCTGCCACAAAAAAACGCTCCTACCGGAGCCGGCAGAAGGGTTGATTTTGCTTTCGGAACGCAAGCCACTGGTAGCGGGATGTGGCGCAGCTTATTTCACCTCCTCAAAGTCAACATACTCGCCGCCTTTGAATTCCTGCGGTTTTTCGGCGGGCTTGGGCGGAACGTAGTCCACGCGCACATCACCGGTAGTAGTGGAGCCGTTAGGCTTGGGCTGGCCAAAGGGAGCTTCAAAAGGTGTCTGGCCGCCAAACTGCTGACTATAGCGGCGGGCCTGCTTTTGCACAAACCGGCCTACCACCAGCCGCAGCACCACCGGCACCACGAAGCGTATAATCAGAGAAATAATGAGAAGGGTGAGCAGGAACTTAACCATCAGAGAGCCGCCGGAGCGGCAGGGTTGGTGGGTTGAAAGTAAAAATCAGCGGTAACGGCGCTGGCCAGCTGCGCCGGGCTGCACGGTACGAGGTCAGAACGCTTAGACAGCACAAATGGTTTGTAGCCCAACGTTTCCAGCAGGGCCGTTACCTGGCGGCGGTTTTCCAGGCCATTGAGCTCCGTCTGGATAAGCGGGCGGAAGCGACGGAGTGTGTGCTGCATGTGCCGGAACACTTCGTATTCGAAGCCTTCCACATCACACTTCACAAAATCCAGACGGGGCAGATCGGCAAACAGCTCATCGGGCACGCGCATGGGCACCTCGTAGGTGCGGGCATACTGTTCCTGGGTGTTGCTGGCCGCTACTTTGGTCATACCGTGGTGCAGCAGGCCGTCGCGCTCCGGGGTGCCCATTTGCACGGTGGCGTTTTCGCCGCCCAGGGCGTAGGGCAAAAGGGTAAGATTGTCATAGCCGCTCAGGCGCACATTATCCTGCCAGATCTGCTGAAACAGCGGAATAGGCTCTACGGCCAGCACACGGCCTTGCGGGCCAACCAGGCGGGAAAGCGCCACGGAATAGTAGCCCAGGTTGGCGCCAATATCCACACACACAAAGCCCGGCTGCACAATTTTCGACAGGAAAAACAGCTCGGGATACTTCTGTTTACCCCACCCCGCGCCCACCAGCCGCAGGTATACGCGGCTTACCAGACGGATATACCGCTCAAAGCCGAGCGCCTGCACCAGAAGTTTGCGGAGTTGTTTCATTACGGCCACAAAGATGCCGGAAACCCGGGAAACGCGCAGCCTTCTTTACAAACAGACGCTTTGCTCTTTTAGCAGCTACTGCTCCGGCTCCATAGTCTGGAAGCTGCGGCCGCGGCCAGGCCACCTATCAGGTACCAGGCTACAGTCATAGCCTGGGTTTGCGGGGTTCGGTTGCTGGGCGCCTCGCCCAAACCCATGGGCCCGGGTAGCATTACGCCACCTATGCCAGCCGCCAGGCCCAGCGCGGCGCCGCGCAGCCACACGCCCCGGCCGGTGCCTACCAGACTATAATAGAGGCCATTGCTCAGCACGTCGCCGGCCATGGTGAGGGCATACGCCGTCTGGTCATTGGGTTGGGGCGCATCAGCCTTATATAATATCTTACGCAGGCCTCTTTTGCCCAGAACGTCCATGCGGGGGGCATCAGCGGGGCGCAGGTGGCGCACGGTTTCGTGCAGGGCGTTGAGCACCAGCGCGCCGGCCAGGCCGCTGCCTAATGACTGTGTAACGGTGGATGAATTCATAAATCAGAAGATGTGGTAACGGATAAGCCTTGGTTCCAACGATGCTTCATGCCAGGGAGTTAGGGGCGGGTACGGTAAATTTTTGCCCGGCAGGTTGCGCATTGTCTTCCGGGCTCTTTATCTTTGCTGCCCCTAGCGGCAACCGGCCCCGGGGAAACGCCTTCTTAGCTCAGTTGGTAGAGCAGCTCATTCGTAATGAGCAGGTCGCAGGTTCGAGTCCCGTAGAAGGCTCACACATAAAAAAGCCCCGTTATGCAGCGTGCATAGCGGGGCTTTTTTTATGATAATTGGTCAAACGCCGAGAAATACAAAGGGCCGGGTAGCAAGCTACCCGGCCCTTTGTATTACAAACCAACGGCAGATTTACAGCACGTTGTCGTAGTCAGAAGATGAGCCAAACCGGGTGTCGGTTTCGCTGCCGGACTTCCGGAACGAGCGGTTGGTTTCCGAAGAAGGCTTATCCCAGGAAGACGAAGAGGTGGATGGCTTATTCCAGTCGGAACGGTGCGACGACTCCGTGCGGGGAATGTTGCCGGAGCGGTAGTCGCGGGCCCGGCGGGTGGCTGAGTCCATCAGGTTGCTGGTGCGCGAGCCGGAAGAACGGGAGGCCAGGTAGCTGATGCCTCCCAGCAGCAAGGCACCGCCTACTACTTTTTGCGTGGTGGTGAGCTTGTTGAATTGCTCAGCGGCTTTGGAGCCAATATCCTTAATGGACTGGGGCAGTTGATTAACGGTGTCGCGCAGGTTAGCCTGGTCGATCCACGAGTTACGGTCCTCACCGGAAACCTTGTTCCGCTGCTCTGAGCCATAGCCCGACTGATTCTGGCGGCTAGTGCCCGAGGGCTGATTCTGATTCTGCTGGTTACGTACATCACCACTCTGGCCGCTGTTCTGCACCCCTCCCACAGAAGAAGGCTGATTGGAGCGGGAAGCAACATCACCGGAAGCACCGGCAGCAGGCGAATTCTGACGATTTACGCCTGAAGTAGAAGACTGGGAAGATTTATTAGCAGCTGATGAAGCTGACGAAGACGAGGGATTCTTGGGGGTGTTTTCCATAAGGCATATCAGAATTAGGAGTACATTAACCTGCACCGGCATTCGGGCCGGGCTACTCTCCCTATTCGTAAGTAACGCCTTAGAGGTTACAGCTTTCCCCCGCTTTTGCCATGAATCTGTACATCGGCAGTAGCACTAAAAGAAGCCGGGGCGCCGCCCGAAAAACCTTACCCGCAGGCGCTGGTACGGGCCGCGCTGCTCCTGCCAAAGCCAGGGCAGATTTCCCGTAAAACCTTAACTCAGGGTGCCGTCCTGGCCCGGGGCGCGGGCGCCCTGGTGCATCTGTGCCGGGTCGGGCAGGGGACGGCCGGCAGCGTACAGGTGGGCCTCATCACGGCCTGCCTGCCGGGCCTCGGCCTCAAAGCGGTTGGCATAATATCCCACCCGCACCGACTCCACCAAATACTTCCACAGGAAGCCCGTAAAGCCGTGTTCCCGGAACTGCCGGATATGGCACATCTCATGCGCTACCCAGTAGGGGTCCTGCAAAAACTCTTCGCGCCGGGCCCCGCTCAGGTGCACTGTATTGCCCAGCACCATGGCCACACTTTGGGAGCGAAGCACTACCCGGGCAACCCGGGCAAAGGGTGAGTTTTCTAAAATGCGGGGGGTACTCATAGCTCACAGGAAACGGCCGGAATATACGGGGCGGCTTTGCAGGAAGTTGCATTATAGGTCTGGATCATTCCCCCTATTCTTTGTATTTAACCATGTATTTTGATTTTTTTTAAGGATTTAGCTTGGATACACCCCCCGGCTATGCCTAGTTTTACTCAGCAGGGTATTTCAGCCAAGGCTGACTTTTCCCTGGCTTACCTCTTTCTTCAACCATTTATTACAGCTGCTTCACACCTGGTTATTGAGTAACAAAGGAGTATGCTAAGGCCCTGGCTGGGCCGACCCACCAAAACGATTCTGCCACCTCACGACGGACAATGAAAAACAGAATACTGTATTGCCTCGCCGCTGCCTCTCTGGCTCTATCCTTTTTCTTCGAGAAAGCACCCGTTACTACTGTCGGCGCGCCGGTGGTAGCAGAAGCCTCTCTCTTCCCCGAATACCTGCTCACCGGCTCCGACGGTGAAGCCGCCAACGACAGAGCGTCCTACCGCGACTCTGTTCTATACCAGCACTACTCCAGCGCCCTGGGCGTGAAGCTGGCCTACACCGAGGATAAAGACCTCCTCCGTACCGTAGCCGACTGGATGGGCACTCCCTACCGCTTTGGCAGCAATACCAAGCGCGGCACCGACTGCTCCGGCTTTGTAACCCGCGTTTTCAAAGAAGTATACGGCGTAACGCTGCAGCGCAGCTCCCGCTCAATGTTCCAGAACGTGAAGCGCGTAGACAAAAACGAAATGCAGACCGGCGACCTGGTATTCTTCCGTCGCGGCCCCGGCCAGCCAATCTACCACGTAGGCATTTACCTGAAGGATGGCAAATTTGCCCATTCCGCTACCAACGGTGGTGTTATGGTTAGCTCCCTGAACCAAGCCTACTATCACCGCAATTTTTATGCAGCTGGCCGCGTAGCTCAAAACTAAGCTCTCCAGCAGCCCTCTTTCGCTACTGCCCGGTCTGTTCTACAGGCCGGGCAGTAGTTTTTTAGGCCGGGTGAGTTGAAAGCCGGCAGGTCAACTATTTTTGGGCCCGCACAGTATAGAAGACCTCTCCCGGTTCCTTTCGGAGCTCTCCCTGCAAACTACATTCTTTCTTTTCCCATGGCTACTCAACCACCCAAAGGCGAACAGGTAAGCTCCTCGCCTTTTTTCAAGCGGGCCCTGCGCACCGCCGAAGAATACGTTCAAAAACCTACCCGCATCAAGCAGCTGCTGAATGATGCCTACCAGAAAGCCAGCGACAAAAAGGACGTAGGCACCCTGGCCCACGAAGCCTGGGAAGGACTGCAGCGCATGTTCCGGCTGGTACGCGCCGCCGCCAGCGGCGAGTACAAAGGTCTACCCACTCCTACAATTGTAGCGGCCGTGGCCGTACTGCTGTACTTCCTGAGCCCCATCGACTTGATTCCGGATTTCATTCCCGTACTGGGTCTGCTGGATGACGTAGCCCTGGTAGCGTGGTTTACCTCTACGCTGAAGGATGAGATGGACAAGTTTGAGGAATGGGAAAAAACCCAGGCCGTAGTGGTTTCCAGCTCTTCCTCCGCTTCCCAAGCCTCTACTCCGCACGTAAAGGCCACTGAGCAAAGCCCCGAGCAGGCGGCTCCGGCCAAAGCCAATGCCACGGCCACGCCCGAGGCGGAATCAGCCAAGAAAGCCGGCACCGATCCGGTATACACGGAGAAAAGACCTTCTGCTGCTTCAGCCAAGCCTCACGCCGATGTGGCCGCCAACACCACTGACAGCAGCCGGGAGCGGAACACCACTAACGATGCCAACGGCGACACGGGCGGCAACGTCCGCTAAACCATCTTTAAAAGGCATTAAAAAAAGCCCGGCCCCTATTTGGGGCCGGGCTTTTTTTAATGCCTCCGGGCAGCCGTTAGGCTAGGCCGCAACTTCGGACGTGTGGGTGGTTACATAGTTCACAAAATCTCCCACGGTGCTGATGGGCACCTCATCCGGGATGATGATGTGGAAGCTACGCTCCAGCTCCAGAATGATGTCCACGACATCTACCGTATCGAAGCCCAGCTCACGGCTGAGGTTACTGGAAATACGCAGGCGCGAAGGCTTAATGGCTTTGCGCTTGCTGATAATGCGCACTACTTGCTGGGCAATGGCACGCGAGGAAGGGCTCGTCGAGGCAATCATATAAGGGGCGACGTTCAGGAAAACGAGAGTGTTAGTAGTTGGCGAATACCGGTGGGGTAGCCGCCTCAAGTTCTTCGGCATCAGCGCTTTCAGCAGCACCAGGGCCATCAGCCGGACGGCCGGTTACCTTCTCGCGGATCTTCTCATTGAGCAGATACATTACCGGTACCACCACCAGGGTAATAACCGTCGCAAAAGACAGTCCAAAAATGATGGTCCAGGCCAGAGGGCCCCAGAATACCACCGATTCGCCGCCGATGAAGAAGTGCGGATTGCCGGAGTTGAACAGCTCGTAGAAGTCAATATTCAGGCCAATAGCCAGCGGAATCAGGCCCAGAATGGCGGCCGTGGCCGTCAGAATAACCGGGTTCAGACGCGTGCGGCCGGCCAAAATAATGGCTTCGCGCAGGGGCATGCCCTGGGTGCGCAGCATGTCGGTGAACTCCACCAGCAGAATACCATTTTTCACCACGATACCGGCCAGCGCAATAATGCCCACGCCCGTCATCACAATGCTGATGTTCATGCCCGTAATGGCCAGGCCCAGCAGCACCCCGATGATGGAGAAGATTACCTCCGTGAGAATAATGAGCGGCTTGCTGAAGGAGTTGAACTGCGTAACCAGAATCAGGAAGATGAGGCCAATAGCGCCCAGACCGGCCAGGGGCAGGAAGTCAGAGGTTTCTTTCTGGTTTTCCTGCGCGCCACCCATTTTAATGGTGTAGCCGGGCGGCGTGGGGAAAGCCTTCAGCGCCTGCTGAATGTTGGCCACCACATCGGGGCCGGTAAAGCCGTTCAGCACGTTGGAGGAAATGGTGATAACGCGCTTCACGTCTTTGCGCTTGATGCCGCCGTAGGTGGTGCCATAGGTCACATCGGCTACAGCCGAGATGGGTACCTGGCGCACCTGGCCGGTGGCGTCACGGAACGTGAGTGGGGCATTCACAATGGCGTTTACGTCTTCGCGGTAAGGCTTGGCGTAGCGCACCTGAATGGGATACTCATCATCCGGCGTCTTAAATTTACTGGCTTCCGAACCGTAAATCGAGGTCCGTACTTCCATACCAATCTGGGCCGTGCTGATGCCTTCGCGGTTGGCGCGGGTGCGGTCAATGTTCACGGCAATTTCCGGGTTGCGGTCTTCCAGGTTGGAGCGCAGCTGCTCCACACCACCAATGTTCTTCGAGTTGATATAGCGAATCACTTCCTTTGACAGCGCAGCCAGCTTCACGTAGTCGTCGCCGGCTACTTCAATGGCAATTTCCTTACCCGTGGGTGGGCCGCTGGCTTCCTGGTCTACTGAAACCTCGGCGCCGGGAATGCCTTTCACCACTTCCCGGATTTTATTCATATAAGTGCTGGTGGGCGGGCCGGTCCGCTCGCTCAGCTCTTTGAAAGCCACGCCCACCTTGCCCAGGTGCGACTGCGACACGCCGGGCGCGCCGCCTTCGGTACCATCGGTAGCACCAATGGCCACGTTGGTCAGCACGGATTCCACATCAGGGTTATTGCGACCAATGACGCTGTAGATGCGTTTTTCCAGCACTTTCGTTACAGAATCCGTGATTTCAACGCGGGTACCTACCGGCATTTTCAGGTAGGTGTACACAAACTTGGGGTCACCCTTCGGGAAGAAAGCCACTTTGGGCTTGCGAATGCCAACGGCCACAATAGACAGGAAGAACAGCACAATCATGCCGGCCATAATGGCCACCTGCCGCCACAGCGTACCACCGGTTACCGTGCGTACCAGGCTGGCATAGCCATTCTGGAAGCGCGGCAGCGCCCGGGTCTGGAACCAGGCAATCATCTTCACAAACACGAACTTATTGAGGAAGACGAACAGGATAACGGTCAGCATCAGGTTGCCCGTGAAAGACGAGCCGAATACATAACCCAACACCGCAATCAGCGCCATAATACCAATGGCAATGAGGAAGTTGCGGCTCATTTTCGGCTGGTTGTCCTCGGCGTGGTGGTCTTCGCGCTGCATGAAGCTCACGGCAAATACCGGGTTCATGATGAAGGCTACCACCAGCGACGACATCAGCGTCAGAATCAGGGTAACGGGCAGGTAGTACATGAACGAGCCCACAATGCCGGGCCAGAACAGCAGCGGCACGAAAGGCGCTACCGTGGTCAGGGTACCAGCCAGTACGGGCACAAATACCTCACCCGCCGCAAACTTGGCCGCGCGGGGCGTGTCCAAGTTGGGGTGCTCGTGCAGCAGGCGGTGGGTGTTTTCAATCACCACAATGGCATCATCTACCACAATACCCAGGGCCAGCAGGAAGGCGAACAGCACAATCATGTTCAGCGAGAAGCCGAAGATGGGGATGAGCAGGAACGCCAGGAACATGGAAATGGGCACCGAGAGACCCACAAACAGAGCGTTGGTAGTGCCCATGAAGAACATCAGAATCAGCGTTACCAGCAGGAAGCCGATAATGATGGTGTTGATCAGGTCATGAAGCGTGACGCGGGTGTCGTTGGACGTATCACCGGTGACGGTGATGGTCAGCTCCTTGGGGAGGTTGGTCTTCGAATCCGCAATGATCTGCTTGATCTTGTCGGAGGCGTCAATCAGGTTTTCGCCCTGGCGCTTCACCACGTTCAGGCTGATGCTGGGCTTGCCGTCGAGGCGGGCGTAGCTTTCGCGGTCCTTGAAGGCATCTTCCACGGTGGCAATGTCGCCGAGGCGCACGGCGGCACCGTTCAGGTTCTTCACCTGAATATCGGCAATGTCGGAGGCCTTGGTGTACTGACCGGCCACGCGCACGGCGCGCTTCTGGTTGCCTACATCAATAGAGCCGCCGGAAATGGTGATGTTCTCGCTGGCAATGGCGCGCTGGATGTCCGAAAAGCCCAGGCGCGAGGCGCGCAGCTTGTTCAGGTCCACGTCCACGTTCACCTGCTGCTCCAGGGCGCCAATGATGTCGACACGGGTGATTTCGGGCAGGGCCTCAATCTTGTCCTGGAAGTCATCGGCAAACTTTTTCAGCTGGCTCACGGGCAGGTTGCCGGCCAGGTTCACCGTCATAATGGGCATCTCCGACAGGTTTACTTCCTGCACGGTGGGCGGCGTGGGCAGGTCGTTGGGCAGGTCGCTGCCGGCCTTGTCTACGGCGTCCTTGATGAGCTGCTTGGCGTACTGCACGTCCACGCCGGAGTCAAACTCCACGTCCACGATGCAATAGTCCTGGTTAGAAGTAGAGCTGATCTTCTTCACCCCGTTCACGCTCTTGATTTCCTTCTCCAGCTGGCGCGTCACCAGGTTCTCAATGTCCGTGGGCGAGGTGCCGGGGTACACCGTGGCCACGATGATGCGCGGAATCACGATATCGGGGAATTTCTCCTTGCCCAGCTTGATATAGGCGAAGATACCCGCGATACAGAGTATCACCGTGATGATGTAAATACTGGTTTTGTTGTTGATGGACCAACTGGTGGGGCCAAACTCTTTTTCAACGTCCTGCATGATATGGTCTTTGCGGGGTGGACGATACTCGCCGGCGCTACTGAGGCCGGGAGTGATATTCCTTTATAGACTA
Organism: Hymenobacter sp. DG25A; assembly: GCF_001280305.1. Taxonomy (NCBI): domain Bacteria; kingdom Pseudomonadati; phylum Bacteroidota; class Cytophagia; order Cytophagales; family Hymenobacteraceae; genus Hymenobacter; species Hymenobacter erythromyxa. The sequence continues at coordinate 2,951,706 of NZ_CP012623.1, forward strand.
ACCGTCTGTCCTTCGTTCAGATTCTGATACCCGGCTGAAATAACCTGGTCATCGGCCTTCAAACCGCTGGTTACCTCCACCTTACCGTTGTAGGTATTGCCGGTTTTGATGATGCGCTTGGCCGCCACTTTCTGGTTGCCTTTCTGCTCCACTACCAGCACGTAGCTGTTTTGTTCATCCTTCTGCACCAGATCAACGGGCAGTACGGTGGCGTTGCTCTGGGCGTAGTTCTGGATGCGCACCGTAGCTACCATGTTGGGGCGCAGCTGAGAGGCTTTGCTGCCCAGCACCCGCAGCTCTACCACAAACGTGCGGCTGGTGGGGTTAATAGTGCGGCTCACGGTGCGTACGGTGGAGGTAATTTCTTCGCCGCCGAGGTCCGGAATGGTAACTAGGGCCTGGTCGCCGGCTTTAATGCGGTTAGCATAGGCTTCGGATACATCGGCTACAATCTTGCCGCCGCTGCCACTTACCAGGCGTACTACGGGCACGCCGGGGCTGCCCATCTCGCCTACTTTGGCGGGCACATCATCTACGGTGCCGCTGAAGGGCGCTACCACGTTGTACATGGCGCGCTGGCGCTGCTGGGTGGCCAGGCTGCGCCGCAGGGCATCGTAGTTGTTTTTGGCCTGCAGGTACTGGATTTCGGTACCAATCTGCTGCTTCCAGAGGCGCTCCTGCTTCTCGTACACGGTGCGGGCCAGCTCCAGGCGGGTGCGCAGCTCGGCAATGCCGGATTCCAGCACGGCGGCATCCTGGGTGGCCAGTACCTGGCCTTTGCTTACCCGGTCGCCGCGCTGCACGCGGATGTTGGTAATGAGGGCCGGCACGCGGGGCGAGACGTTGGCATTTTCATCAAACTCTACCCGTCCCTGGACTTCCAGGTAGCTTTTAAAGCTTTCGGGCTTTACGCTGATAACCGATACGGGCGTGGCCTGAAGGGCAGGGTTGGCGGGCTTGCCGGTTTTGGCTTCCAGATCGGCAATTTTGGCCGCGTTGGTGGCCTGCTCCTGTTTCAGTTTGGCCAGCTCAGCCGCGGGGTCATTTTTGCCGCCGCAGGAAGCAGCCAGCAGGGCCAGGGCCAGTACGGCCGCCGAAGTAGTATTGGTAAAGTTCATGAGGGAAAAGCGAGTCGCTTTCATCAGAGGACGGGAGTTTATAGTGGGGTGCCGGCGGCGGCTTATTTCTGGGCCTGGTACAGCGTACCGTTGGCTTTGGCGTAGTCTACTTTGGCCACCAGCACATCGTAGAGGGCGGCGTAGTAGTTGGTCTGGGCCTGGCGCAGGTCGGTTTCGGCGGTAATCACTTCCAGGTTAGAGCCTACGCCCTCCTGGAATTTGATTTTGGAAACGCGGGCTACTTCCGTGGCCAGATCCAGGTTGGCTTTCTGGTTATTCAGCACGTCCAGCGAGTTTTGCAGGGTGGTTTCGCCCTGCTGGCGCTGCAGATCCACGCTCTGCTGCAGGGTGGTGAAGCCTTTGTTTACCTGCTCCAGGGCCAGCTTGGCCTGCTGAATAGAGTACTTCTTGCGGAAGCCATCGAACACGGGCACCTGCAGCTGCACGCCCACGTTGCCGAAGCCAAACCAGTTCTGGTTGATGTAGCCGGCCGAGTTGCGGGAATCCGGGCCGCGGAACTCCATCAGGCCGCTAAAGCGGGGGTCAGAGCCGGTTACGCCATACGCGGCCACCAGATTCAGCTTGGGCAGGTAGCCCGAGCGGCGGTTGCGCACGTCCAGCACGGCCAGGTCGCGCTGGGTTTCCAGCAGGGAATACTCAATGCGGTTGCTGTAATTGAAATTATCCGTTGTCTGCACGGAGGTTTGGGCTTCGGTAATGGCGGCGCCCAGGGAGTCGGCCAGCAGAATGGGCTGGCGCTGGTCCAGACCCATTTGGAAGCGGAGCAGGTCCACGCTCAGGTCTACCAGACGCTGGGCTTTCTGCTGCTCAATTTTCAGGTTGTTGGCCTGTACCTGCAGGCGCTGCACGTCCAGCTTTTCCACAAACCCTTCTTTATAGGTCTGGGTAGTTTGGTATAATAAGGTGTCGAGGCGGGTGACGTTGCGGGCCAGCAGCTTCAGCCGCTCGCGGGCCACCAGCGTGCTGTAGTAGGCTTTGCTTACCTGCTCCACCACATCAATTTCGCTTTGCTTGGTTTGCTTTACCGAGAGCTTCTCATACACGCTGGCCGCTTTCAGGCCCAGCAGATAAGAACCATCAAACAGCAGCTGCGAGGCCGAAATGGCGGCGTTGCCGGCATACTGCAGGCCAAAAGCCAGCGGCGTGGGGCCGGTCTGGGGGGCCTCGCCGTACTTGGGCTGCAGCACTACCGGACCGCTCTGGGCCTTCACAATATCCTCCTGGGTAAGCGTAGTGCCGGACAGCGGCGCGCCTCCAAAGCGGGAGAAATCCACCAGGGACTTCTGCAGCTTGAAGTTATCGGTAATGGCCGCGTTGCCATTGATCTGGGGCAGGCCCTGGGAACGAATCTCACCCACGCGGGCTTTGGCTACCTGCTCATTCAGGCGGGTAGACTGCAGCGTGGACTTGTTCTGCAGAGCGTAATCAATGGCCTGCTGCAGGGTCAGGGGCATGGGGGTAGCGGAGGCTACTGTCTGGCCCGTGGAAGGCGTCTGGGCCAGCAGCTGGTGCAGTCCCAGAAAACCCAGCACCGCAAGCAGCAGCAGGAAGCGAAGCATGTTTTTCATAGATAGTGAAAAGGGAAAGGGCTATTCTTCCGTCGCCTGACGGTATTCGTTGATCAGTTGGTGGCCTTTGATAGTGGAAACACCGATAAGGAAGTGCTCAATCATGGCCGAGTTCACGCGCTGCAGGCCAAACTGCTTGGGCGGGAACACCACGTTGTTAAACATCAGCTCGATTTCGGCCAGGTGCAGGCGGGCCAGCACCTCCACATCCAGATCCGGGCGGTACAGGCCTTCTTCCATGCCCCGCTGAATGTTGGCGGCTACTTTGGCCAGAATGAAAGTGTTCTTGTGCTCATCAAACAGCGTCCAGGCCTGGGGGTAGTATTTCTGGAGGTCGTGAAAAATGCCGGGGTGAATGTTGGACAGCATGTCGCGGTGCCAGTCAATCATATTGAACATGGCTTCCAGCGCATTGTTGCCTTTGGCGAAAGCCGTTTCGCAGTCCACCTCTTCCTTCTGAAGATGCTGCTGCATCACGGCCAGCACAATCTGGTCCTTGTTCTCGAACCATTTGTAGAGCGTCTTTTTCGACATGCCCAGGCGGCTGGCAATGTCGTCCATCGACACGCTGCGGATGCCATTCCGCATAAAAAGCTCCACTGCCCCTACTAAAATCCGTTCTTTAATCTCCATTGCGGGGGCAAAGGTACAATGGAAACTTTGTATGACTTCAAAGTTTCCATTAATTTTTTTCTATGTTTTCTGGTCGGGTCATGGCCTGTAGTATTTCTGACGCCGAAACCCTGCTTTTACTTTAGGGTTACGCTGATTTTCCGGCATTTTTTTCGCGCCGGATGAGCTGCTGCTAGGCCAGACCGTAAAAACGCGCCGACGGTTGTACCTTGTCGGCCCACATTTTCCTTTTTTCTGCTCCTTATGAAGATCCGCACCGGCTTCGGGTACGACGTTCATCAACTCCGCGAGGGCCTGCCCTTCTGGCTCGGCGGCATACAGATTCCGCACACCCACGGCGCGCTGGGCCACTCCGATGCCGACGTGCTCATCCACGTTATCTGTGATGCGCTGCTGGGCGCCGCCAACCTGCGCGACATCGGCTACCACTTCCCCGACACCGACCCGCAGTACAAAGGCATCGACAGCAAGCGCCTGCTGGCCGAAGTAATGCGCCTGCTCCGCGAGCATCACTACCAGATCAGCAACATTGACTCTACTATTTGCCTGGAGCAGCCCAAAGTAAACCCGCACATTGCGGACATGCAGCGCGTGCTCTCCGAGGTAATGGGCATTCCCGCCGAGGATATTTCCATTAAAGCCACCACTACCGAGAAGCTGGGCTTTGTAGGCCGGCAGGAAGGCGTGGCCGCCTACGCTTCAGTTTTGATTACCCGGTCTTAAAAATCCGTTCCGTAATTTTTCCGGGGGCATGCAAGCTTTTCTTTAAGCTGGTGTCTTTGCTCCCATCTTCTTTTTCTCCCCGCATTTACTTTTGTATGAAGCATCATTCCCTGTATGCGCTGCTGCTGGCCACCATGTGCAGCACCGCGGCGGTGGCCCAACAAGCCCCCACCAAGCACAAGATTAAGGTTAAGCACAAGCCGAAAACCGAAAAAACCACCGCTCCCGCTGCGGAAGCCGCTGCCCCGGCCGCCGCACCCGCAGCAGCCACCACCGACTGGAAGCAGACCTACGCCGAGAGCATCACGCAGGAAGATCTGCGCCGCCACCTCACCATTTTGGCTTCTGATGAGTACGAAGGCCGCGAAACCGGCGAGAAGGGCCAGAAAATGGCCGCTGAGTACATTGCCAAGCGGTTCCAGGAGCTGGGCCTCAAAGGCCCGGTGCCCAATTCCGATAACCCTTATGTGCAGCACTTCACCATGGTGCGCTCCAGCTGGGACGCCGCCAAGGCGCCCACGCTGAAAGTAGGCAGCCAGAGCTACAAGTGGCTCACGGATTTCTACGCTTCCGGCACCTCCCCTTTCCAGCAGCCTACTACCGTGCAGCCCGTGTTTGTGGGCTACGGCATTGAGCAGGACGACTACTCTGACTACGCGGGGCTGGACGTGAAAGGCAAAGACGTTATTGTGCTGATGGGCGAGCCGATGAAAGACGGCAAGCCGCTGCTGGGCAAAGATGGCCAGCCCAGCAAATGGGGCAAAGAATACCGCTCTAAGTCGGCGCTGGCTACGCAGAAAGGCGCCCGCAGCGTGTTCTTCGTGAGCTTTAACCCGAACGACAATTTCGAGAAGACGGCCGCCCGCATGACGCCGTACCTGCAGAAGCCTACCATTTCCTTTGCTGATGCCAAGGATGCCCGCGCCACCACGTTCTTCGTGTCGCCGGCTGTGGGCTACAAGCTGCTGGGCACCAATGCCGCCGGCATTGCCAAGTACGATGCGGCCCTGAGCAAGGCCGGTAAGCCGGTGAAAGCCAGCTTCAAGCCCGCTAAATTCACCGTAACGGCTCCCAAAACGCAGGAGCAGTTCACCACGGAAAACGTGATGGGCTACCTGGAAGGCACCGATAAGAAGGATGAAGTGCTGGTGGTTTCCGCCCACTACGACCATATCGGCATCATCAACGGCGAGGTAAACAACGGCGCCGACGACGACGGCTCGGGCACGGTATCGGTACTGGAGCTGGCCGAAGCCTTCACCAAGGCCAAGGCTGAGGGCCACGGCCCCCGCCGCAGCATCCTGTTCCTGACGGTAACGGGCGAGGAAAAAGGCCTGCTGGGCTCGGAATACTACGCCAGCCACCCCATTTTCCCGCTGGCCCAAACGGTAACGGACCTGAACATTGACATGGTAGGCCGCACCGACAAGGACCACGAGGGCAAAGGCGACTACGTGTACGTTATCGGCTCCGACAAGCTTTCCTCCGAGCTGCACACCATTGTGCTGGCCGCCAACGACCAGTACACGAAGATGGACCTGGACTTCCGCTTCAACGACCCACAGGACCCCAACCGCTTCTACTACCGCTCCGACCACTATAACTTCGCCAAAAACGGCGTTCCGGTGGCCTTCTTCTTCAATGGCGTGCACGATGACTACCACGGCGCCGGCGACGAAGTAAGCAAAATCGAATTCCCGAAAATGGAAAAGCGCGCCCGCCTGGTGTACTACGCCGCCTGGGAGCTGGCTAACCGTGACCAGCGCCCGGTAGTGGATTCCAACAAGCAGTAAGCTAATCCAAGGCGCTGACCCTGAATCAGGTGCTGCGCCCGGTATACAAAGGGCCTCTTTTGCGCCGTTAGAGTAGTAACTTTATCTTCCGATAAGGTTATTTACTGGAACGAAGCATAAGAGGCCCTTTTATATATAGGTTTCGGTTGTTCTGTTCTCGTTTCGAAAGCCGCCTCTACCGTTCCTGCTATGTCTGCCACACCAAAAGCCGCCCAATTTCTTGTTGATTCTGATGCCAAAGCCTTCGATCTGGAGCACCGGCGCAAGATTCGGTTTAACATTGGCAAGTACAACGCGGCCGTGGAAACCGGACTGGGCTTCTACCAGGACCACGAGTTGGCGCGGGAGCGGGCATCGTACCTCAAGTCTAAGGTCATCAATAACCTGGACCAGTACCTGCTGGAGTTTGAGCGCAACTTTACCGAGCGCGGCGGCCGCGTAATCTGGGCGCAGAATGCGGAAGAGGCCCTGCACGAAATCGGCAAAATTATGGCCCGCCGGCACGCACGCACGGTAGTAAAGGCCAAAAGCATGACCACAGAGGAAATTCACTTGAACCCCTTCCTGGAAAAGCACGGCATTGAGTCCATTGAAACCGACCTGGGCGAATACATTGTGCAGCTGAATGGCGAGCGGCCCTACCACATTGTAACGCCGGCCATGCACCTGAGCAAGCAGGACATTGCCAACATTTTCGTGAAGCACCTGGGCATTGCCCCTACCGATGATGCCCAGGAGCTAGTGCTCACGGCCCGGCGCCTGCTGCGCAACAAGTACACCTCGGCCGAGGTGGGAATTACGGGCGGCAACTTTCTGGTGGCCGATGTGGGCGGCGTGGCCGTGACGGAGAACGAGGGTAACGCCCGTCTTTCCGCCACCTTCCCGCGTACCCACATTGCCATTGTGGGCATTGAGAAGGTAATTCCCTCTTTGGAAGACCTCGACCTATTCTGGCCGCTGCTCAGCACCAGCGGCACCGGCCAGCAGGTAACGGTGTACAATACAGTATACACCGGTCCGCGCCAGCCCCTGGAAAAAGACGGCCCCGAGGAAATGTACGTGGTGCTGCTGGACAACGGCCGCACCACCCTGCTGGCCCAGCCCGACAAGCGTGAGGCGCTGAACTGCATCCGCTGCGGCGCCTGCCTGAACGTGTGCCCAGTGTACAAGAACATTGGCGGGCATACCTACGAAAACACGTATTCCGGCCCCATTGGCTCGGTTATCTCGCCCCACCTTTCCGGCATGGCCGAGAACAAGCACCTGAGCTTTGCCTCTTCCTTGTGCGGGGCCTGTACCTCGGTGTGCCCGGTGAAAATCCCCATTCACAACCTGCTACTCAAAAACCGCCAGCAAAGTGTGGAGGAAGGCCTCTCCGAAAAAGAGGAATCCCGCGCTATTAAACTCTGGATGCGCGCCATGCTGAGCCGCACGCTGTTTAACCTGCTGCCCATGCGGGCCAAGAACTGGGTGCTGATGCGCCTGCTGAGCCAGGTGGGCTGGAGCAAGCGCCGCGAGCCGCTGCTGGTGGCCGAGAAGTCATTCAACAAGCTCTGGCGGCAAGGCAAGCGACCATAGGGCGGTACTCTTTTCTTGTGCTATATCGGCAGCCGGCTATCCTGATCAGGATGGCCGGCTGTTTTTTCCTGACTATCTGTAAGCCTGTTCTTGCTACTCTGGTATGAGGCCAATAATGCAGGGCCTGACTGCTGTGCTGGCCGGGTGCTCGAAAGACCAGTTAAGCTAAGCCGCCCATTTACTGGAGGAGCCGGATTTTGGGCAAAATATTCCTAATTAGACAAAGTATTATTCTAAATCAAGTGTAATTAAAAATAAAAATAGTTATTTTTATATAAAGGCTGCTGAGTGGCCCGAAGTGCCGGGCTGGCGGTGGGTAGTGTAGTGGATAGGACCTCTAAAGCGTATAGGCCATGCAACTTTTTACATCCCGTATCGCAGACTGTGGCAGCAGTAGTACTCCGGAAGGAGTAGCCACGTTATCCTCCTCCCGCTCCGGCGCTTCTGTCAGGAAGCAAATGGTTTTTCCACTTAGCCGCCTGTTGTTTTTACTGGTCCTTGCCACCAGCCTTTTAGGCACTGGCCAGCGCGTATCTGCGCAAAACCCTGTTTTTGGTCCTTATGGATTTGAAGCAGCGAGTGGCCAGGTAAGTTATGCGTTGGTTAGCGGCACTACTATTGGCACTAAATCCAATAACTACATAACCGGCGCGGTAGCCCGCACGGGGAGCGGTTTTGCCAGTATTCAGGCCCAAACCAACTTTGCCGATGGCTACCTTTTTATCTCGCTTAGTAGCTTGCAGGCCAATGTGCCATACGTTGTATATGGTTATACCACAGTGGGGGTAGCTGGCAATAGTAATCTGAGACCGGGGGTATTAGAGGCCTATCTGGTACCCAGTACGGCTTCCCGGCCCACAACTTCCCCTTTAGCCTCCTTCACCGTGTCAGAAGCTGTGGCAGGATATAGGCCATTCACCTTATCGTTTACTCCTACCTCGGCCACCAACACCGTTATTGCCATCAGAATGCTGATTCCAAGTGGATCAGGCAATAACAACTCTTTCCTTTCTCTGGATGATATAACGGTAGCCACTTGTGGCGGCATTCCCACGCTGACGCTGACCCAGACGCAGTATTGTGCCAACAGTTCAAGCTTTGCCCTGACTGGCGGGAGTCCGGCCGGTGGCACGTATGCAGTCAATGGCACCACGGCCACCAACTTCGATCCTGCAGCCCGGGGGGTAGGTACATATAGCATCACGTATACTACGGTATGCGGCACCAGCCTTGCGCAAACCATTACCGTCAATGCCCTCCCAACGCTTACCCTCCCGCAAACGCAGTATTGCGCCAACAATTTCCCCTTCACGCTCTCCGGTGGGGCACCGGCAGGCGGCACCTATACGGTGGATGGCGTAACGGCTACCACCTTTACCCCCTCCGCCAGCAACGTGGGCACCCATACGGTGGTGTACAATACCCCGTGCGATAACAGCACCTCCCAAACCTTTACCGTCATTGCGCTGCCTACTCTCGGTAGTTTAGGGTCTATCTGCGAAGGAGATTCCAAGACGCTTTCGGAGGGGAAACCAGCGGGCGGCATTTATTCCGGAACCGGGGTTGCCATACAATCGGGGAGCACCTACGCGTTTAATGCCAATGGCACTTTGGCACCCGGCGACTACACCATCACTTACACCACCGAGTGCGGCAGTGCTTCGCAAACCATCACCATTACTCCAGACCCGAAGTTCACGCAGAGCTTTTTGGCGGTTTGCGCCGGCTCTACCCTTGATTTGAAGCCCTATGTTATCCCGGCCGGCGGTACCTTTTCCGGGCCTGGCGTGAGTTCAGTTGGTATATTTAATCCGAGTGGGCTTGATGGGACCGGCCCATTTACCATTACTTACACCACCATTTGTGGTAGTATCTCTGTTGATCTGAACGTAAGTGGTGCTTCTACCTGGCAGGGCACTGCCTCAAACGACTGGACTGATCCGGCTAACTGGTCAAGCTGCGTTCCTTCCAGCACCATTAGTGCTACTATTCCGGCTTCTGCGTCCAATTACCCAGTTATTCCAGATGGCACTACCGTGGCGGTGCGCAGCCTTACGGTGGCCGGTAACTGGCAACCCTCCTCAGGCAATATCGATATCTACGGCGACCTGATTATTTCCGGCCCCGGCATATTTAAACATAGCGGAGGCACAGTTACCCTGCGTGGCAGCAGTCAGATTGTGGGAGTGGCCACATTCAATAACCTGACGATAGCAACCATTGGCACCACCACTCTGAATGGCAACATCATTGTAAACGGCACCCTTAATATGGTGAGTGGCGTGCTGAACACCGGCACGCTAAATTCACTGGCTGATTTCCGGGTAGACCTGGGCACTACCGGCACCATTGTAGAATCTGAAACCAGCTATGTAGTGGCGCGCGTACGGGCTACCCGCACCATTACGGCCTTGGGCGTGCAAAACTTCGGGGGCATTGGTTTAGCACTCGGGTTAACGGCGGGCACCACGCCCGGCACTGTGGTAGTGGACCGGATATCGGGCCCCGGCACTGCCCAAAGCGGCGAAGGCAACAGCACCAGTATCCTGCGCTACTTTAATGTGACACCCCTTACAGCTCCAACTGCTGATTTTACGCTGGCAGGTACTATTAATTACCGCCAGGCAGAGTTGAACGGCATTCAGGAAAGCAACCTCAAGGCCTTCCGGTCCGCAGATGGCGGCATCCCGTGGACCCCACTGGAAAGCAAAGTAAATCCGGCCGCTAATCTGGTGGACTTTTCGAACCTGGTAGCGCTGGGGCGCCTCACGCTCGGCGACCTGACCAACCCGCTGCCCGTCTCTTTGGTGGCCTTTGAGGCGAAGAGCATGAATCAGGCAGTACACCTAACATGGAGTACCGCTACAGAGGCAAATAACCGTGGTTTTGGGGTGGAAGTAGCCGCCCAGGGCTCTACTGACTTCCAGGAGCTGGCTTTCGTGCCGTCGTGGGTGGGCAGCAGCACCACGCTGCAATCTTACGCCTACACTGATGCCACGCCGCGGGTTGCTGGCATTTACTTCTACCGCCTGCGCCAGGTAGATAATGATGGAGCCACTTCCTACAGCCCGGTACGTTCCGTCACGATAAGCCGTGGAGCAAACAGCGCCAAGGCCTACCCCAACCCCTTTAGTAACTCCTTCACGGTAGAGTTGCCCGCGCAATTGCGGCAACAGCCCGTCACGCTGGTGTTGCATGATGCGCTGGGCAGGGAAGTGTACCGCTCCGGTAAGGCCGACTCCACCAATAGCGGGCTGCTGATCATTACCCCCCATACACGCACGCCGGGGGTGTATATACTGAGCATCCTTACTGCAAACCAGCCGGTACAGCGCATAAGGTTAGTGCAGGAATAAACAGCAGGTTACTGCTGAGGCGGGCCTTCCTCACACGAGGGGACGGGGTGTGAAGCAGTTCATACCCCGCCCCCTCGTGTGGTTTGTGTGCGCTGCAGTTTTCTGGGGTCCATGTCAGGCTTAAGTAAAGCGGAAAAGGGCGCAGGGTAAACGCTAAGGGTAGCAAGGTCTACAGAGTTGCCAAGGCGCCGGTATTCTCCTTTAGCAGGATGGGCAGTTTTGACACGTTCTCATCAGAAAGTTCTTAACCTCCTGCTTAACTACCAGATACAGCACAAGCAGGCTGACAAATTATATAATATATTACTTTTTCAAGTGAACTATTCACAGGGAAGCTTCTCTACTGGAAGATATATGAAATTACCCTCTCATGTATATCCTTATAAATTTCATAATAATTATTCCAAGTACAATTCAAATTGAAGAATGATAATTTATTATAAAAAAATATGAACGTTATCATAGGTTAATCAAAAACAATCTTCTAATATTATTACTGAAAAGGTTACAAAGCTGCCAGTTATTCTTCTTAAAAGGAAATTTCTTACCGGTTATATACTACATACATCATGCAACACATTCTACTTACTACCACTATTCCCTCTGCACCAAGGGAAAGGGGACCTGTACGCAGCCTACTTTCCGGGCTTCTTCAGGATGGCTGCGCTACTATGTGGCGAGGCGTATTCCTGCTCAGCATTCTCCTGCTGAGCAGCAGCCTCAACAGCCTGGGCCAGGTCTTTTATCAATCGGGTTTTGAAGGAGGCGACTGTCCGGCTACAAATCCAGTAGAGAATGACCCTTTCGACCCAGTCTTTACTTATGACAAGGCAGTGGGCACCACTATTGGGCGAGTAGCAAAAGACACTCGGCAGGGTTATAACATAGTGCCTAGAACTGGCTGTTTTGCTGGACTAATTACCAATGAGGGCACTAATACTCAAACGTACGATGGGTCCATTATTACCCAACTTATCACTTTTGAGCCGGGCTATAATTACAAAATAGAGGTTTTCGCCAAGGTATCTACTACTGCCAACAGCACGCCAAAGCCTGGCTCTTTACGCATTATGGGGATACCTAGCAGCTTGGCCCCTACTAATTCTAATGCCACCAATAGCGCTTCAAGAGTAATTTATGAGCCATCTGGCACAACCAGCTCTTTCGTTCCGAACAACGTCCTGACTAACACTTATACCTCTTACTCAGGAACGTTTTCCGTAACGGCTACAACGCAGTATTACATTGCCTTTAAGTTGCAAAGCCCCAGTGTAACCACAGGAGCCCAGGCTAAGGACTTTATGATTATTGATGATATCAATATATCGTCCTGTCCAACTACTACCCTGGCGGCACAACCTACCGTTTGCTCCACATTTGCCCCATTTGCCCTGACAGGAGGCCTTCCACTAGGTGGGGTTTATTCCGGTACTGGTGTCACTACGCCGGCTCAGAATGGTACAGCTAACTACCAGTTCAATCCGGCTTTAGCCGGTATAGGTACTCATACTATTACTTATACGGCTCCCAATGCACCAAAATCACAGGGCAGTGCTAGTTGCCCGCTATCGGCTTATACTGCTACCCGTCCTCTTGTAGTTACTGCTCCTACAACGCTGGGTGCATTGGCTCCGGTTTGTAGGGATGCGGCGGCAGTTGCGTTAACCACTGGCGCTCCTGCTGGTGGAGTATATTCAGGAACCGGTGTTTCCTTAGTAAATGGCAGCTATTGGTTTACACCAGGTACAGCCGGGGTAGGCACCCATACTATTACCTATGCAGTAAATGGGTGCACTGCTTCGCAAAGCATCACTGTTAAAACCACAACACTGGTCTCATTCGCCAGTGTGTGTGTTAATGCAAGCCCATTTGTACTAGGTGGCGGAAGCCCGGAGGGTGGCGTGTACTCTGGTCCCGGGGTTTCTCTGGTTGATGGGAAATACCAATTTGATCCAGCGGCAGCTGGGGTCGGCATTAAATCTATTTTATATACCGCCGATGGCTGTTCCGCATCTAAGAACATCACGGTTATTGCAACGCCGACACTAGCCGCCTTTGATGCTATTTGTGAGGGTACCAGCTTAACGCTCTCCGGTGGATTACCTGTGGGAGGTAGTTATGCCAGCCCTACGGCAGGAGCCATCACACAGTCCTCAACCGGAGCCTACCTATTCAATGCCGCTAAAACTCTGGCACCTGGTGAATATGAAGTCACTTACACGACGAATTGTGGGACAAGTGCTTCGCAGATTATTAAAATAACCGCCCTTCCCACTCTCACAGCATTTTCTGAAGTGTGCTTAGATGCCCCGGCTTTTGCCTTAAGTGGTGGGGCACCCACCGGAGGCGTGTACTCGGGTAAGGGCGTCTTGTTGGTTGATGGCAGCTACCAGTTTACTCCCGCTATGGCCGGGGTGGGCACCCATACTATTACCTACACAGTTAATGGCTGCTCAACGACCAGCACTATCCTAGTAAAAGCCCTTCCCACTCTCACAGCATTTTCTGAAGTGTGCTTAGATGCCCCGGCTTTTGCCTTAAGTGGTGGGGCACCCACCGGAGGCGTGTACTCGGGTAAGGGCGTCTTGTTGGTTGATGGCAGCTACCAGTTTACTCCCGCTATGGCCGGGGTAGGCACCCATACTATTACCTACATGGTCAACGGCTGCTCAGCGACCCAAGGTCTGACAGTAAAGAAAACGGCTCTCCCCGCCTATGGTGCGCGCTGTGTTAATACCGCTGCTTTCAACTTAACGACTGGTACCCCAGCCGGCGGCGTGTACTCCGGCCTTGGCGTCACCACACCTGAGCAGAATGGTACCAGCTATTACAAGTTTGATCCGGCCACGGCCGGGGTGGGTACTCACACCATTACCTACACAGCTAATGGCTGCTCCACTTCGGGAGATATAGTTATAAAGCCGGCTCCGACATTAGCTCCCTTCAGTGCCGTGTGCATCGATGCACCGGCCTTCAACCTGACCGGTGGCCTGCCCGAAGGCGGCGTGTACTCGGGTACAGGGGTGACCACGCCTGAACAGAACGGCACCAGCTACTATCAGTTCGACCCCAGCACAGCAACGGCAGCAGGCACCCGAACCATTACCTATTCAGTCAACGGCTGCTCAGCGACCCAAGGTCTGACAGTAAAGAAAACGGCTCTCCCCGCCTATGGTGCGCGCTGTGTTAATACCGCTGCTTTCAACTTAACGACTGGTACCCCAGCCGGCGGCGTGTACTCCGGCCTTGGCGTCACCACACCTGAGCAGAATGGTACCAGCTATTACAAGTTTGATCCGGCCACGGCCGGGGTGGGTACTCACACCATTACCTACACAGCTAATGGCTGCTCCACTTCGGGAGATATAGTTATAAAGCCGGCTCCGACATTAGCTCCCTTCAGTGCCGTGTGCATCGATGCACCGGCCTTCAACCTGACCGGTGGCCTGCCCGAAGGCGGCGTGTACTCGGGTACAGGGGTGACCACGCCTGAACAGAACGGCACCAGCTACTATCAGTTCGACCCCAGCACAGCAACGGCAGCAGGCACCCGAACCATTACCTATTCAGTCAACGGCTGCTCGGCGACCCAAAGCCTGGTTGTAAAAGCATTACCGACGCTTTCAGCCTTCAATGCTGTATGCGCGAATGCGGCGGCTATTAACTTAACGACTGGCACGCCAGCCGGCGGGGTGTATTCAGGTACGGGGGTGACCACGCCCGCGCAGAACGGCACCAGTTACTATCAGTTTAACCCGGCCACGACCGGGGTGGGCACTTACACCATTACCTACTCAGCCAATGGCTGCTCCACTTCGCGAGATATTGTTGTGAAAGAGCCGCCTACATTCGCGCTCCTTACCGATGTTTGCGTGAATGCAGCAGCATTTACTTTAACCGGCGGTCTGCCGGAAGGGGGTGTCTACTCGGCTGCCAAAGGCGTGTCGCTGGTAAATGGAGTCTACCTGTTTAACCCGGCCACGGCCGGGGTGGGTACCCACACCATTACCTATTCAGTCAACGGCTGCTCGGCGACCCAAAGCCTGGTTGTAAAAGCATTACCGACGCTTTCAGCCTTCAATGCTGTATGCGCGAATGCGGCGGCTATTAACTTAACGACTGGCACGCCAGCCGGCGGGGTGTATTCAGGTACGGGGGTGACCACGCCCGCGCAGAACGGCACCAGTTACTATCAGTTTAACCCGGCCACGACCGGGGTGGGCACTTACACCATTACCTACACGGCCAACGGCTGCTCCACTTCCAACTCCATTACCGTCAAGGATATTTCGCTGGCGGCTTTCCCGGATGTGTGCGCTAATGAAAATGCATTTACCTTGACCGGTGGCCTACCAGCCGGCGGTATCTACTCCGGACCGGGCGTATCGGCTATTGGCAGCAGCGGCAAATACCTCTTTACCCCCTCTGCTAACTTAGTAGGCAAGACCAACCTTATTACCTATACCATAAATGGCTGCTCCATTTCCCAGCCTATTACGGTAAAGCCGGCGCCTACTTTAGCTGCCTTTGCTCCCATCTGTCAAGGCACTTCGCTGACGTTGTCCGGTGGCGGACCAGCAGGCGGGGTATATAGCAGCCCCACGGCCGGGGCCGTAACGCAGCCCACGGCCGGCACCTATGTGTTTAATGCCGCCAAAACGCTGGCCGCCGGCACTTATCAGATTACTTATCAGGCAACGAATGGGTGCGCTGTCTCGCAGACGATTACCATTATTGCTACGCCTACCCTGGCGGCGCTGGGCACCATGTGCCAGAGTGATGCCGCCATTGCCCTGACCGGTGGCGCACCGGCCGGTGGTGCGTATTCCGGGCCCGGCGTGACCTCTTCTACCCTGAATGGGGTAACCACTTACCAGTTTAGCCCCTCGGCGGCCGGTTCAGGCGTCCATACCATTTCCTATACCACCAGCTGCGGCCTGGCTACCCGCCCCCTAACGGTTATTGCTACGCCTACGCTGGCTCCATTTGCGAAGCCCGTTTGCATCAATGGCACGCTCGCTCTCACGGGGGCTAGCCCAGGTGGCGGCACCTGGTCAGGACCGGGGGTTACGGGCTCCACCTTCAGCGCGGCGGCCGCCTTGCAGACTGGCGACGGGCCGTTTATCATTACTTACACCACCGGCTGCGGCAGCGTCTCTCAGCCACTGGTGGTTACCAATACCACTACCTGGACGGGCGCTGTTTCCAACAACTGGTTTGATGCCCGTAACTGGACTGCCTGTGTGCCCGATCCTGTCATTAATGGTATTGTGCCGGTACCTAGTGACACCCGCCCCTATCCGGTTATTAGCGGGGGCACCGGGGAAGTTCTAACCCTCACAGTGAGCGGCAAGTGGACGCTGCCCGGCGGTAACCTGGACCTGTACGGGAATTTTGATACCAGCGGCAACGGCACCTTTGAGCAGAAAGCGGGCACCTTTACCTTAAAAGGCCTTAACCAGGCTATTGCCGGCGCCACGTTCTATAATCTCACCTCTGCTACGAACGGTATTAAAACCCTTACTGGCAATGTGGGCGTGACTAACCTGCTGAACATGCAGATGGGTGTGATGGAGACATCCTCCAGCTACATGGCTGACCTAGGTACCACTGGCAGCATTAGTGAAACCGATGCCAGTTACGTTCTCGGCCGGGTAAGGTCTATCCGTACCGTTCCGGCTTCGGGCACGCAGGCATTTGGCAATATTGGCTTGTCGCTGGCGGTTAATTCTGGTCTGTCGCCGGGGAATACTACTGTGCTGCGGGTAACCGGGCCAAATACGGCACAAAGTGGCCTGCCGGGCAGTACCAGTATCCTGCGCTACTTTGATGTTTCGGCTACGGGTGGGAATTTAACCTCTCCCCCGATGGATATGACCGCCACGTTTGCTTACCGGGAAGCGGAGCTGAACGGTATTGCGGAAGCCAACCTGATGCTGTTCCGCTCCGTCAACAATGGTCTGAGCTGGGGCCAGGTCTATGGCACAGTATCGGAAGCCGGCAACAACTTTGCCGGGGCCCGCCTGACGAGCCTGGGGCGCCTGACGCTGGGCAACAGAGAATTACCGCTGCCGGTTTCGCTTATGTCCTTCTCGGCCAAGCGCCAGCAGCAGACTACGCTGCTCAACTGGAGCACGGCCAGCGAGAAAAACAACGACGGATTCTCGGTAGAAACTTCCCACAACGGCGTGAGTTTCCAGGCCATTGGCTTTGTAAAGTCTCTGTCCGGCAACTCGCAAACGGTACAGAACTACTCCTTTATTGACCGGGCCAACCGGCCGGCCGGCGTGCAGTACTACCGCCTGCAACAGGTAGATCTGGATGGCAAAGCAGGCTACAGCCCCGTGCAAACGGTGGTGGTGCAGGCAGGCGGCATGCAGATGTCGGCTTATCCTAACCCATTCCATAGCACGCTGACCGTAGATGTAAGCCTGGTAGCCGCTTCTCCCATTACCATCGTTATGCACGATGCGCTGGGCCGGGAAGTGTACCGCTCGTCTACCAGGACGCTACCGGCGGGCACACACAGCGTGCTGGTTACCCCGGACACCAAAGCCCTGGGTATGTATATGCTCAATATCAGCACCACTAACGGGCCCACCCAGCACATCAGGGTAGTGCAGCAATAACCAGCTGCTAAGCATACAAAAAAAGCCTCCTGATTTATTCAGGAGGCTTTTTTTATGGTCTTGATTTTATTCAGTATCCTCGTCGGGCAGAATATTGACATCCTGCACCAGCACCATCTTCTCAATTTCGCGGCCCCGGGTGGTATTGGCCAGTCCGCCGAGGGCGGTTTCCTTGTAGCGGGTTTCCATGCTCTGGCCCACCTCGCCCAGGGCGGCCACGCACTGATCCACCGGAATAACGGGGTCTACGCCGGCAATGGCAATTTGGGCGGAGGAGAAGGCAATGGCCGCGGCGGAGGCATTGCGCACCACGCAGGGCACTTCTACCAGGCCCGCTACCGGGTCACAGACCAGGCCCAGCATACACTGAATGGTAATGGCCACAGCGGCAAAGGTGTACTCCACGCTGCCTCCCAGGCAGTAGACAATGGCCCCGCTGCCCATAGCCGCTGCCGAGCCGGTTTCGGCCTGGCAGCCGCCTACGGCCCCGGCCAGGGAGGCGTTCTGCTCAATAATAAGGGCAATGCCGGCGGCTACCAGCAAGCCTTCCAGAATCTGCCGGTCATCAAGCTTATGCAAATCCTGCAGCGTGACCAGCACGCCGGGCAGAATACCGGAAGCCCCGGCTGTGGGGGCCGCCACTACGCGGCCCATGCAGGAATTCACTTCCTTGGCGCCCAATGCCCGAATGATGAGGTTTTTAAACTCCGGGGAAAGCACCGTAATGGGCGAAGCGGCTATTTTCTTCGCGCCGTTGTTGATCATGCCCGAGCGGGAGGTCATGTCGCCGGTCAGGCCGGTGTGCACGGCGTCGCGCATCACGTCATAGGCGCGCTGCAGCCCTGCCCAGATTTCTTCTTCGGTACGGCCTTTCTGCTCTATTTCGTAGGTGAGAACGGGCTGGTATAGCGGCTCGCTGGTGGCGGCGCAGTGCGCCTGCCAGGAGGCAAAATCAGTGAATAATAAGGACATGGGTGGGAGTTTAAAATGGGACAGGCCTTTAGCGAAACATCGGGCCCAGGGTAGTGGTGCGAAAATCGACATAATTTCCGGCAAGCCCACCCACAAAAAAGCCCCTATAAGCCTGTACGGCATAAAGGGGCTTTGTATGTACGCGCACGGCTATCTATTGCACCGGCGCGCCTTCGTTCACCAGCTTAATAGCCGCCGAGTTAATGCACAGGCGCAGGCCGCCGGGCGGGGGACCATCCGGGAAAACGTGGCCCTGATGAGCGTCACAGGTATTGCAGAGCACCTCTACGCGCGTCATGCCGTAGCTGGTGTCTTTCTTGTATTTGAGGGCATTTTCCTTGACCGGCTGCGTAAAGCTGGGCCAGCCGGTGCCCGACTCAAACTTGGTGCGGGAGTCGTAGAGCGGGGTGCCGCAGCACACGCAGGCGTAGAGGCCGGCTTCGTGGGCCTCGCAGTACTCGCCGGCAAAGGCGCGCTCGGTGCCGTGCTGGCGGGTAATGTAATACTGCTCCGGCGTAAGTTGGGCTTTCCACTCTTCGTCGGTTTTTTCTACGCGTTTATCGGGGGCCGGGCTGCCTTGGTTGGCCAGCCGGATGACGTCATTCCAGGTTTGCATATCAGAAGGATTGAAATTCAGAGGACAAATAATACTTACCGGACAAACGCCCAAAACGTACCTGAAGTTTTCAGACTTGTCCGTTTGCCTGCCGTACGTAGATTTCAGCTATGAAACTTCTCTCCGCCTCCCAAACCCGCCAGGCCGATCAGGCCACGATTCAGGCCGAAGGCATTCGTTCCGAAGATCTGATGGAGCGGGCGGCTACGGCGTTGGCTAGGTGGCTGATGCAGCGCCTGCCCCTGCAAACGCCAGCCCGGGAAATTCACGTTTTCTGCGGCCCCGGCAATAACGGCGGCGACGGGCTGGCAGCCGGCCGCCTGCTGCACGAGGCCGGCTACCCCATAAGCGTGTGGCTCCTGCCCGCCAGCCAGCATTCCGCTGATTTTACCCTGAACCGCCAGCGCCTGCCCGCTGACATTCCTTGCCAGGAAATCAACCCTGAACAACTGCCCACACTTCCTGCTACCGCAGTGGCCGTTGATGCCCTGTTTGGCACGGGCTTAACCCGGCCGCTGGAAGGAACAGCCGCCACCGTCGTTCAGCACCTCAACCAGGCCGGGGTTACGGTGGTGTCCGTTGATGTGCCTTCCGGGCTACTACTGGATGCGCCCCAGCCAATGGGTAGCACGGTAGTACACGCCACCCATACCATTAGCTTTGAGTTGCCGAAACTGGCTTTTCTACTGCCCCAAAATGCCCTGTATGTGGGGGAATGGCACATTCTTCCCATTGGGCTGGCCGCTGAAGTTATCCACAATTTACCTGTGGATAACTACTTTGTGGATGAAATAATGTTGATGAACCGTTTACCACACCGGCAAACGTTCGGGCATAAAGGCACCTATGGCCATGCCTTGCTGCTGGTGGGCAGCTATAGCAAAATGGGCGCCGGGGTGCTGGCTTCCCGGGCTTGCCTGCATAGTGGCGTAGGGCTGCTGACAGTCAGCCTGCCGGCGGCGGGGTACTCTATTCTGCAAACCGCCGTGCCCGAGGCTATGGCGCTAACCGACTCGCAACCCAATCACCTTTGTGACCTGCCGGAGCTTAAGTCCTATTCTGCAATTGGTATGGGCCCGGGGGTGGGGCAGCATGATGATACCCGCGCCTTGCTGGAGGACCTGCTCTGCACCAGTCAGGTGCCGCTGGTGCTGGATGCCGACGCACTGAATCTAATGGCCACCAACCGCCCCCTGCTGGATCTGCTTCCCCCCGACTCTATCCTGACGCCCCACCCCAAAGAGTTTGAGCGGCTGACAGAACCAGCCCGGCACGATTACCATCGGCTGGATCTGCTCCGCTCCTTTTGCCAGCAATACCGCTGCTTTACCGTGCTGAAAGGCGCCTATACCTGCACCGGCACGCCTACCGGCGAGCTGTACTTCAACAGCACCGGCAACCCCGGCATGGCCACCGGGGGCAGCGGCGACGTGCTGACCGGGGTTCTCACGGCGTTGCGCGCTCAGGGGCTGGCTCCGCTGGATGCCTGCTTGGTAGGTGTGTATGCCCATGGCCGCGCCGGCGACCTGGCCGCGCTCCAGACCGGGGAAATGGGCCTCACGGCCAGCGACCTGGTGGTGCAGCTGGGCCCGGCGCTGCGGGAGCTGACGCCCCCAAAAGCCTTATAGCCTTAGCGGGCGGCCCAGTACACGGCCAGGAACTGGAGCAGCATCACCCCATCGGCCAGCAAAGCAAAATAATAGTCGGAGCGCGACTCATTGGCCTGCCAGATGATGGCGGCGGTTAACAGGAGCGGCAGCGTGAGCACCCATATGTGCAGCGTGGTGGCCCCCGGCGGAATCAGCACCGTAGCCAGCGCCAGGGCACCCAGCGCCAGCAGCTTGGCCGCACGCACGCCAAAAAGCCCGGGAAAGGTATGGGTACCGCTCAGCCGGTCCTTGGTATAGTCCCGGATATCGAAGACGAAGGTAAGCGCCAGGATAAAGAAGAAGCGGCGGGCAAACAGCACCAGCACCACCGGCGAAAACAGCGGCTGGTGGAGCTGCAGCGCCGGCATCCAGACCGTTACCGCCGACCATACATAGGCAATCAGAAACCCTTTTAGCAAGGGCACGTCGCGCAGGCTGCGCCGCTGGCCCTGGCGGCGCAGCACCGGCAAAGAGTACAGCACCGATATAATGGCTAGGTGCCCCAGAAACGGCGTCAGGTGCAGCCAGCCATCAAACAGGAAAACCCAGCCCGCTACCAGCAGGCTTATTACGGCCACTCCCAGCAGCGCGCGGCGGTGGCGCAGCATCCAGCGCTTGCGCGCCGAGAGCAGCGCCGGCTGCGTGTATTTGTAGGGTAATATGCTGTCGAGGTTGTACAGGAACAGCGTGGCAGTGAAAATAAGCAGGGCCAGCCGCGGCGGCATGGGTTGCTGCCAGAACAGAAAAGTGGCAGCCGTGAGGCTGGTGGCCGCAGCAGCCACCAGCAGACTGCTATACAGAATGGCATCCAACAGCCCCCGCAGCCAGCCTACCAGTTGCGCCGCAATGCCAGCCGGGGCGGTAGGGAAAGAAGGGCGCATAGCTGATAAAGCAGAGGGTGGATGGCACTGCAGGAGTGCTTCGTAAAGATACGTTGCCCGGCTGCTTTCCGGCGGTTACTCGCCGGTTTCGTCGTTGGGGGCATCTACCGGCTTGGATTCCGGGGAGCCCTGCTGCCGCAGGAAAATAGACAGCCCCACAATAGAAACAATGGACAGGAACTCGCTCTGCCAGTTCTGGAAGGACTCAAACCAGAACCGGGAAGTAGCCATGTAGCCCCACATCGTAACTATGGGCTCCTGCTTATGCATCTGCTCAATATTGTATACCTCGGCTCCGCCTCTGGCGTGCAGCCACACGCTGGCAAAAAACAGCAGTGTAAAAGCAACGCTCAGGGAGTTTTTATACAGCAACAGCCACAGGCCGCCCTTGCGTACGGGCCACGGAGCACCCTTGCGGCTGGGGTTGGGCTTTCGGTCTACCTCTTCTTCTTCGTAAAGCTTCTTGGACTCCGAAGAACCTTTCTGCCGTAGACCAATGGTCAGGAGTACATACAGGGCCATCTGCAGAAACTCACTTTCCCAGTTCTCAAACGTGGCTTCTATAAAATGGCCTGAGGTGAGATATTGCGCAAAGGAAAGGAAGACGATGCCCATGTCTTTGAGCTCGTCGTTGTACTCATACCAACCCGTGATGCTCTGGCCCACCATAGTCAGTAGCACGAGAAACCCACCTACCAGGAGCAGGCCATTTTCATAAAGAAACCGCCGGAACGGTGATGAGGGAGGATTTTTGCGCATAACCGCCCCTTACGTAACCGCACTAAAAAAGTAGGGCCCAACGTATGCCGCCATAAAAAACACCTTGCCGCTCCGGGTAAGGAAGCAACAAGGTGTTTTTATAAACCACTGCTAGGCAGCAGAAACCAGATTTACGACTGCAGGCTGGCCGACTGCCGGGCATGCTGCTCGGGGAAGGTTTCGTTGTAGAGCTGGATGCTCTTCTCCACAATCTGGTATGCTTCTTCGCGACCCATGAAACGCTCTACGCTTACGAGCTTATGCTCCAGGGCTTTGTAGTCCTCGAAGAAGCGCTGCATTTCCAGCAGGGTGTGCGGGGGCAGGTCGGCAATATCGTTGTAGTGGTTTACCGATACATCGTTGGCGGCCACGGCAATGATTTTATCGTCTTCCTCGTCGCCGTCAATCATCTGCATCACTCCAATTACTTTGGCATCTACCAGGCACATGGGCACAATATCTACCGAGCAAAGCACCAGAATGTCCAGGGGGTCTTTATCGTCGCAGTAGGTGCGGGGAATAAAGCCATAAGCCGCCGGATAGTGCACGGCGGAGAACAGAACCCGGTCCAGTTTGAGCAAGCCGCTGTCTTTATCCAGTTCGTATTTGCCTTTCGAGCCTTTCGGAATTTCAATAATGCCGTTCACAACTCGTGGGGCGTCATCACCGAGGGCTACGTCGTGCCAAGGATTAAAATGAGTCATTTTTGTGTGCCGTTAGCCGCCCCCGCCAAGGGGGCAGCTGTATGAAAAGAAACTGTTTATTACTACTTGACAGCAAGCTACCTGACAAACACCGCTGGCCTGCTCCTGTTTTATCGGCCCAGCACTTCCTGCAGCGGTTCCCCGGTGCAGCCATTGGGCTCCTGAATGTGCAGCCACCGCGCCACTGTGGGGGCAATGTCGATAATACGTGCTGCTGAGTTGGACTCGCCGTGCTTTACGTGCCAGCCCCAAAAAAGTAGCGGTACGTGCGTATCATATGTACCCGATGAGCCGTGCGTAGCGCCTTTGTTGATGGGGTAAGTATACGATTCCAGCCAGCCCGGGGCCAGCACCACCGATACATCGCCGCTGCGTTTGGGGAAAAAGCCGTTTTCCAGGTACATAGGTATTCCTGTTTCCCAGTGCGACTGCTGAAAGTCCGGCGCGGTATAGGTGCGCACCACGCCCGTCATGCCCAGCATCACTTCGGCTGCTTCGCGCTGCACCTTCGCCAGATCCAGCTGCTTCTGGGCCAGCAGGAGGCGGTTCAGGTACACCTGCTGATTTTCGAAGCTCAGCACCCACTTGCCAGCGCCGTGCCGGCGCACCAGCTCACGCTGCAAAGAGTCACGCATCAGCGCCGAGCCCACGTTGCCGGCCGGAATGCCTTTATCCAGCAGGAAATCGGGGGCGTGGGCGCCGCCATGGTCGGCGGAGAGGAACACCAAAACTTGGCCTTTACCTACATTATCGTCCAGGTAGCGCAGCAGGCGCTCCAGGTCCTGGTCGAGGCGCAGGTAGGTATCCTCTACTTCGATAGAGTTCGGACCAAACTGATGACCCATGTAATCAGTGCTGGAAAAGCTCAGGGCCAGAAAATCGGTGACGTCGCGCTGGCCCAGCTGCTCATTGCGCAGGGCTTCCAGGGCGAAGTCCAGCGTCAGGGAGTTGCCAAAGGGCGTGGCGCGAATCAGGTCTAGGTTCTGGGGCGTGGCCACCGGCGCTTTCTCGCCTTCCGCCTGGAGGGCGTCTTTCACCGCGGGCGGCGCTCCGGCGCTTAGCTGGGGCAAATCGTGCGGAAACACCGGCCTGGCTTCGCCCTTGTACGCCGATTCCCACGGCACGTCATCGGCAGAGCTTTCCGTGTACTGCGCAATGGGCAGCAGCGTTTCCCAGGGCTTGCTCAGGTACTGGGCCGCTTTCTGCTGGCTATTGAAGCTGGCCACCCAGCCCGGCAGCGTGTTCTGGTAATAGGAGCTGCTGATGAAAGCGCCATTTGCGCCATCGTACCAGTAAGCCGCATTGGCCGCGTGGCCGGCGGGCAGAATGGAGCCGCGGTCCTTAATGCACACGCCAATGACTTTGCTCTGGAAGTTGGTTGCCAGGCGCAGCTCATCGGTAATGGTGCTGGTAAGCATGTAGTGCGGCGACTGCTGCCCGGCGGCCGCTGAGCCACCCACCGACTTCACCGATTTATCTTCCGTGACATACGTGCCGCGGCCTTCTTCCCGCACGTACCAGTTGTTGCCCACAATGCCGTGCACCGAGGGCGTAGTGCCGGTATAAATGCTGGCGTGGCCGGGCCCCGTGTAGGTAGGCACGTAGTTATAGTGCGTGTTTTCGTAGCTGAAGCCCTGGCTGAGCAGGCGCTTAAAGCCGCCGTTGCCATACTTGTTCCAGTACCGGTACAGGTAATCGTACCGCATCTGGTCTACCACAATGCCTACTACCAGTTTCGGCCGCTCCAGGGTTAGCGCATTACTTTTCTTCTGGGCAACTGCGGGCAGCCACACTAGGGCAGCTACCAGCCACAACAGGCTCTTTTTCAAATGGAAAGACTATTAAGCACCGCATCGGCTTTCAGGAAACTTCCTAAAGCGGCTGCAAAGATAACCGCTCCTCCGTGGAGTTCCACTGCTGGCAGCTAAATCGGGCCGGCTTGCGTAGGCACTACCGGTTATTTCTTTGTTACCTCCGTTGATTTCTCCATGCCCGACTCTGCTACCTATGCCCTCATCTTCGATATGGATGGGGTGCTCATTGACAATACGACTACCCAGGCCCGGGCTTTTCAGCTCTTGTTCCGGGACCTGGGCCTGACCACCAACGCCCGCCGCCTGCTGCGGCGCCTGAACGGCATGCCCGCCAGTAAAATTCTCGAAACCGTCTTCAATACTCCCGTCCCCAAAAAGCAGCTGGAAGAATACGCCTCGCAGCGTGAGTTCCTGTACCGCACTTTGTACTGGAACAAGCGCAAACCGCTGCCCGGCCTGGTTTCCTTTCTGGAAAAAGCTCGGGCTGCCGGCTTCAAAATAGGCCTGGGCACCGGCTCCGCTACAGAAACCATCCACTATATCATCGACCACCTCGACCTGCGCCGCTTTTTTGATGTTATTATCGGGAAAGATGATGTGGAGAACGGCAAACCCCACGCCGATACCTACACCGTAACGGCCCGCAAGCTAGGCATCCCGCCGGAGCGCTGCATTGTGTTTGAAGACGCTATTCTGGGCGAGCAGGCCGCTTACAAGGCCGGTATGCGGTGCATTGGGGTAGCCACCACCCTGAAGCCAACTGAATTTCAAGCCCCGCTCGCGGTTATCAAGGACTTCACTGAAATCACCCCTGCCCAGGTTCTCCAGCTCCTGACCAAGCAACCCGACTCGCCCAAACCCGATGCGCAGCTAGCCAAACGGCAGTACATGAAGCTGTAGCGCGAAGCTCCGGCTTCGCGCACGAGCGCAGCGAGTTCCTGCACGTAGTGCATACGCCTGCTACTCGCTCTGCTCGTCCGCGAAGCCGGAGCTTCGCGCTACAAGAAAAAGGCCCGTTTCCAGCTGGAAACGGGCCTTTTCAATTCGTAAAATGCAGGAACCTTACCGGCTGGCAGCCAAGGCTTCGGCACCACCTACGATTTCTAGAATCTCGGTAGTGATGGCCGCCTGACGCGTGCGGTTGTAAGTCAGCTTGAGCTGTTTCAGCAGTTCACCGGCGTTGTCGGTGGCTTTGTCCATGGCCGTCATACGGGCGCCGTGCTCCGAGGCGTTGCTTTCCAGTACGGCTTTGTACAGCTGTACTTTCAACGAC
Source organism: Hymenobacter sp. DG25A (assembly GCF_001280305.1). NCBI lineage: Bacteria > Pseudomonadati > Bacteroidota > Cytophagia > Cytophagales > Hymenobacteraceae > Hymenobacter > Hymenobacter erythromyxa. The sequence continues at coordinate 2,977,793 of NZ_CP012623.1, forward strand.
TGAGGAATCAGCGTCTGAATGATTTCTTCTTTCGAAGGCTCAAAGATGTAATCTACGTTCATCGTTTCCGTAGTGCCCTGGGGCAGTTCGGCGGGCACCAGCGGCAACAGCTGCTGGGTGCGTACAATTTGCGTAGCTACGTTTTTGAACTCGTTGTAGACCATTACTACTTCATCGAACTGGCCCGTGCGGAAACCTTCCATGGCCTGCTCAGCCGCCACGCGCACCGTGTCGAACGACAGCTTGGTGAACACGTGGTTGTAGTCGCCCAGCAGAGGACCACGCTTCCCGAAGTAGTCGTGGGCTTTCTTGCCGATGGCCAGAACGGTGATGTTGCCAGCTGCTGCCTGCGCGGCATAACGCTCCTGCACCAGGGCATTCACGCCTTTAAAGACATTGCTGTTGAAAGCACCTGCCAGGCCGCGGTCAGAGGTAACCGCAATAACCAGCACGCGGCGCACCTCGCGTTGCACTGCATACTCGCTTACAATTTCGCCACCGGCCAGCCCCGTGAGGTTGCTCAGGATGCTGTTCAGCCGCTGGGCGTAAGGACGCATGCGCAGGATGTTATCCTGGGCGCGACGTAGCTTAGCCGCCGCCACCATTTTCATGGCTTTGGTGATTTGCTGCGTGCTGCTCACTGACTGAATTCGGTTACGGACTTCTTTTAAGCTAGCCATAGATGATGGTTTGCCAGTTATCAGGTGTCAGTTGCCGGTGGGCCTTGGCTCGCGGAACGAACCGGCTGCCGGCAACTGACTTCTGAGTACTGATTACTTATTGGCGTATACCGCCGACAGGTCTTTGGCAACCTGACGGATAGCACCGGTGATGGAATCGTCCAGCTTACCAGCCTTCAGCCCTTGCAGAGCCTCTGGGTGGCGCGAGGTCATCACCTGTACAAACTCCTTCTCAAACTCGCGCACCTTGTTTACTGGTACTAAGTCGAGCAGGCCGTTGGTAGCGGCATAGATAACGGCCACCTGATCTTCTACCCGCTGGGGCGAGAACTGGGGCTGCTTCAGAATTTCGAGGTTACGACGGCCACGCTCAATGGTGAGTTTGGTCGAGGCATCGAGGTCGGAGCCGAACTTGGCAAAGGCTTCCAGCTCGCGGAACTGCGCCTGGTCGAGCTTCAGCGTACCAGCCACCTTCTTCATCGACTTAATCTGCGCGTTACCACCTACGCGGGATACCGAGATACCTACGTTGATAGCGGGGCGGATACCAGCGTTGAACAGGTTGGTTTCGAGGAAGATCTGACCGTCCGTAATCGAAATTACGTTCGTGGGGATATACGCCGAAACGTCACCAGCCTGGGTCTCAATGATGGGCAGAGCCGTCAGCGAACCACCACCTTTTACAAGGTGCTTGATGCTGTCGGGCAGGTCGTTCATGCCACGGGCAATTTCGTCCGAAGCGTTGATCTTCGCAGCGCGCTCCAACAGGCGGCTGTGCAGATAGAAAACGTCGCCGGGATAAGCTTCACGTCCGGGAGGACGACGCAGCAGCAACGACACCTCACGGTAAGCAACTGCCTGCTTCGACAAGTCATCGTACACCACCAGCGCCGGACGACCCGTGTCGCGGAAGTACTCGCCAATGGCGGCACCCGTGAAGGGCGCAAAGAACTGCATAGGAGCCGGATCAGCCGCCGAGGCCGAAACTACCACGGTGTAATCCATGGCGCCACCGCGCTGCAGTGAGTTTACGATCTGGGCTACCGTAGAGGCTTTCTGACCTACGGCAACGTAGATGCAGAATACCGGCTCGCCGCGGTCGTAGAACTCGCGCTGGTTCAGGATGGTATCCAGGGCTACCGTCGACTTACCCGTCTGACGGTCACCGATGATCAGCTCGCGCTGGCCACGGCCAATCGGAATCATGGCGTCAATAGCCTTGATACCCGTCTGCATGGGCTCGTTTACCGGCTGACGGAAGATAACGCCGGGCGCTTTGCGCTCCAAGGGCATATCGTAAGTCTGGCCCTGGATGGGGCCGCGGCCGTCGATAGGCAGGCCCAGCGTGTTTACCACGCGGCCTACGATACCTTCGCCTACCTGAATAGAGGCAATCTTATTCGTGCGCCGCACGGTGGCTCCTTCCCGGATTCCGCTGTAGTCACCGAGCATTACGGCACCTACGTTGTCTTCTTCCAGGTTGAGAACCAGAGCCTGCAGGCCGTTTTCAAACTCGAGCAATTCCCCCGACTGGGCTTTGCCCAGGCCGTAGATGCGGGCTACACCGTCGCCAACCTGCAGTACCGTACCAACCTCTTCGAGTTCGGCTTCGGTTTTGAAGTTGGACAGCTGCTCCCGCAGAATGGCGGATACTTCATCCGGACGTACTTCTGCCATGGTGGGTTATAGTTGGGGTTGGTAGGGGTTCTTAGAGAATTCGCTGCGCAGCTTGCGCAGGCGGTGACGTACCGAGTCGTCGATCTGCCGGTCGCCCACGCGCAGCACAAAGCCGCCAATGAGCGAGGCATCGATTTTCTCGGTGAGTTCGACCTGCTGGAGGCCGGCTTGCTGGCGAACCAGCTGTTCCACTTCAGCGCGCAGCGCGGGCGTGAGCGGGGTGGCCGTAATCACCTCGGCTACCTGCACACCACGCAGCAGATTGTACTGGCTGCGAAACTCGGAGCCAATAAATTCCAGTGCGCTTTCGCGGTTTTTCTGGGTAACGATGGTGAGGAACTTCTCAGTCAGTTCCGACACCTTGCCCCCAAATATGGCCCGCAGAATAGCGAGCTTCTTGTCGTGCTTGACGATGGGGTTACGCAGCAACAGGCGCAGGTCACGGTTCTCATCCAGCGTTTTGCTGAACAGATCCATATCCTCTTTCACCTGGGCCAGCGTGCCCCGCTCCTCTGCCAGATCTAGCAGCGACTTAGCGTAACGGGAGGCAACTCGTTGTTCAGACATACTAATTAGGAGTTAGGAGCTGGGAGTTAGGAGGTGGGAGCTGTTGGCTGAGTGACCAGTTATCAGCACCTATCTTCTAGCTCCTGACTTCTTAGTTCAGTTTTACTTCCTTCAGGTACGCGTCCACCAGCTGGGTTTGTGCCGAGGCATCCGTCAGCTCGCGGCGCAGAATGCGCTCCGCAATATCAATGGAGAGTTGCGCAGCCGTGTTTTTCACTTCGGCCAGAGCAGCATTCTTCTCATTCTGAATGGCTTCGCGGGCTTGCAAAATCAGGCGTTGGCCTTCTTCCGAAGCTTTGGTTTTGGCATCTTCAATTTGCTGGGTAGCAATGGCTGATGCCTCCTTCAGAATGTTGTCGCGCTCCAGGCGCGCTTCGGCCAGCAGCTTTTCGTTGCCGGCTTTCAGCAGCTGCATTTCCAGCTTGGCCTGGTCGGCCATGCGCAGAGCACCTTCGATGGAGTTTTCCCGCTCCTTCAGCGAGCTGAGGATAGGCTTCCAGGCGAATTTGGTGAGCAGGAAGAGAAGGATCAGGAAGATGACCAGCTGCCAAAACAGCAGGCCAATACTAGGGTTGGTAAGCATGGATGCTCAGCTAAATCGGTGAATAATCGGCCGTGAACTCCAGGGGTTGAATTACCGGAAAATCCGGCCGCCACAACCCAAAGAAAACGCAAACCCGACGAACCGGCCGGACTAGAAACTAGCCCGGCCGGTGTATCGGGTTTTGCAGGTTCTCTACTGAAGCTTCAGGGCAATCAGCAGGCAAACTACTACTGCGAACAGAGCAGCACCTTCTACCAGAGCGGCTACGATCAGCATAGCAGTCTGGATTTTGCCGGAGGCTTCCGGCTGACGGCCGATGGCTTCCATGGCCGAGCCACCGATGCGGCCGATACCCAGACCAGCACCCAGAATAGCCAGACCGGCACCGATACCGGCACCCATTACAGCCAGACCAACAGCATTAACAACCTGCAGCAACAGAGAGAGCAGCATAAGACAAAGATTTTGAGGAATGTGTGAGAAAAAACAAAGAAAAATAAGGGGGAATTTGGTGCTTAGTGACCGTGGCCGCCAACTACTGCCGGCGCATCGGCATCATCACCGCCAATGCCGTAATCGTGGTCGTGGTGTTCTTCCACGGCGCCACCGATGTACATGGCTGTTAGCAGGGTGAAGATGTAGGCTTGCAGAACAGCCACCAGCAGCTCGAGCACGTTAATAAACAGGCCGAAAGCAATGGATAGCGGCGCAATGCCAATGGTATTGAAGATAAAAATCAGGGAAATAAAGCTCAGGATGATGATGTGACCGGCCGTGATGTTGGCAAACAGTCGAACCATCAGGGAGAAGGGCTTCGAGATAACACCAATCAATTCCACCGGAATCATGATCGGGCGCAGCCACAGCGGAACACCGGGCGTCCAGAAAATGTGCGACCAGTAGTATTTATTAGAGCTGAACGTGGTGATGAGCAGCGTAATAAAGGCGAACAGGAAGGTAACGGCCAGGTTGCCGGTAAGGTTGGCAGCGCCCGGCAGCAGGCCCATCAGGTTATTGAACCAGATGAAGAAGAAGATGGTGAGCAGGTAAGGCAGGTACTTCTCGTACTTCGGGCCAATGGCCTTCTTGGCTACCTCGTCACGTACAAATACAATAACGGGCTCAAAGAACGACTGCATGCCGCGGGGAGCCTGGCCATGGTTCTTGCGGTAGCCGGCAGCTACGGAGAAGAATACGAACAGCAGCAAAGCCACGCTCAGCAGCATAGAAGCCACGTTCTTGGTGATGGAGAAGTCGTGCACCGCGGTGCCATCTACCGACTCCAGTTGCTCGTGCTCCAGCTTCAGGCCATCATGCACGGTACCCTCGGGGTACAGGTGATGCGAAGAGAAAACCGACAGGCCGTGGCCCGCGCGGTAAGCAATGACGGGTAAAGGCAGCGTGAAGTGCGGGCCTTCATTTGCTTCGCCAAAGAAATGCCACTCGTGCGAGTCGCCTACGTGATGAAGAATCATCTCGCCGGCATTGAAGCCTTCTTCTTTGGTAGCCTCGTGGACGGAGGCCGTTTGCTCTTGGGCAAAAACAGGAAGCGTAAGAATGCAGAAGAGGGCTATCAGTAAGCGCTTCATTCAGAAGACCTTAGGGTGGGATTCGGGAGGTACTTAAACGGTGGACTCCCCCGGTTTTGAAAACGGGCGCAAGTTAGTCAGAACGCTCCAGACTTCAAACCCCGTAAAGAGAAAATACCCAATAAAGAAGGCGCCCAGGAAGGTATACGTACCCATACCCTCATGTGCGCCTCCTTTATATAGATACACCAGCACAATGCCCATGGAAAGCAGCATACGCAGCACCATGGAGCCGAAATAGGCAGACATAAAATTATCGGGACTGGCTTTTACCAGCCGGGCCGTTACCCAATAGATAATGGCGGTGAGCACCGCAAAGTAGCCCAGAATGTAGCCGGCCAGCGGATGAATAACCTGCGTGCCGTAGCGGGCATTCAGCAAATAAGCCGTGCCGTAGAGTAGCAGAATCAGCAGCAGAAGGTTGCGGAAAAATCGAAGCAAAGCGGGGTGGTGTTCACAAGTGAGGCGCAAAGGTAGCACCTAGCGCCACAGTCTGGTACCTCCCGGCTATAACAAGTCCACTTCTCCCCTATTTCTCCGACACGGAACGGATAACCTGGTACATGGCCAGAAACACTCCCAGCAGGGTGAGCACCACCGTTCCCCAAGGTCCGCTCCCGAAACGGCCGTCCAGCCATACGCCCAGCCAGGTGCTCAGGCCAATAGTGGCCAGCATTTGAATACCCATACCGGAATACCTGCCAATGGTACGCATCTTATCCGATGCCGGCTTGGGGGGTTCTGAGGGGAGTTGATCGGCCATTGGATGCGGGAGTAGAGGGTGAGAAAATTGTTTTTGCCTCCTGCCGGTTGGGCTCCTACCTTATACGTAGCAGAACAAACAGCCGTGGCCGGGAATTTCCCGTAATTTTACCCGAAGTGCTGCGTTGTGCAAGATACCTCCCGCGCGCTGCCGAACGAATTGGCCGCCGGAACGCGTTTTTCTTTTGCCTACTGCCTATCCCGCCGTTTTGACAAATTATTTGCCTTTACGTCTTTTCTCTGCCCCACTGGCGCTGGCCTTGCTGCTGGCCTGCCTGCAGGCTTGCTCCTCCGGCGAGCGGACCTCGGTGGTAGGGCGCACCTATCAGAATATAGCGGCCCGTGACAACGGCTACTTCCTGGGCCGGGAAAAGATCCGCGCTACCGAGGCCAGCCTCTACAAAACGCGCAACAACGATTACAACCGCATCCTGCCGCTGCTGCCGGTAGTGGACTCTGTTACGGCCACCCGCCTGGCGGCCGATATGGAGGACATCATCAAGAAAGCCTCTATCCCCATTCAGCATCACGCGGCCAGCGACTGGACCGACGACAGCTACATCCTCATTGGCAAGGCCCGCTACTACAAGCGGGAGTTTGAAGACGCGGCCAAAACATTTAAGTACGTTAACACCACCAGCAAAGACCCCAACGCCCGCCACGAGGCACTGATCTGGCTGATGCGCACGTTCCTGGCCACCAAGGAATACGAAAGCGCCGCCGCCGTATCGGATATTCTGGATAAGGAAAAAGGCACCGAGGTGAATGCCCGGGAGCTGTTCCTGACCCGGGCACAGTATTATCTGCTGACCGATAACCAGCCCCTGGCCATTGAGAATCTGGAGAAGGCCATACCTTATATAGAGCCGAAGGATGAACGGTCGCGCACACGCTACATTCTGGCACAGCTCTACCAGGCCACCGGCAACGATAAGCAAGCCTACGCCCAGCTTAACCAGATTCTGAAGCGCAACCCGCCCTATGAGCTGGACTTCTACTCCAAGCTGATGCTGGGCCAGGTATCCGACCTGAATACCACTGACAAGGCCCGCCTGGATAAGTACTTTGCCAAGCTGCTGAAAGACGGGAAGAACGCCGAGTACCGCGACAAGATCTACTACGAAATGGCACGGCTGCAATACCGCCAGCAGCATTATCCGGAAGCCATTGCCTTGCTGGAGAAATCAGCCAGAGCCGCCGGCCCCAACCGGGCGCAGAAAGGCTATACCTACCTATTGGCCGGACGCATTTACTACGATAACCTGCAGCGCTACTCCCTGGCGGCCGCCTATTATGACAGCACCATGCAGATGCTGCCCCGCGAAGCCCAGGACTACGCGGCCCTGGCCGAGCGCGCCAGCATTCTGAAGGAATTCGCCAACCAGCTCAACATCGTTACCACCCAGGACAGCCTGCAAATGCTGGCGCGCCTGGATAACGCTACGCTACAAACCCGCCTCACGGCCTATGCTCAGGCGGAGCTAACCACACGGCGGCAGGCGGAAGAGCGGTTGGCCGCTCAACAAAAAAGGGCTGAACAAAGCCAGACAGCCACCGGCATCAGTGATGTGCGTAGTGGCAACCCCGATATTGACCCGCTGGCCTTTGCGGCCAGCAACACCGGTGCCCAGTGGTATTTTGATAACCCCACGGCCATGAGTACGGCCCGGTCTGAGTTTGTGCGCCGCTGGGGCAACCGGCAGCTGCAGGACAACTGGCGCATCAGCAGTCAGGCCAACACCTCCCCGGTTACCAACCAGGGCGATGTGCCTATATCGATAGCCGGGACCGATGCTACGGTAGTAAACAACACGGCGGCAGAAGCAGATCCGGCCGCGCAGCTGACGACACTCGTGGCTGAATACCAGAAGAACATTCCTGTTGGCCCGGAACAGTTGGCAGCCTCCAACAAGCAGATTGAAGAGGCTTTATTTGCGCTGGGCGCTATCTACTCCCAACAGCTAAAAGAGCCCGACCGCGCCATTACTACTTACGAGACACTGCTTAGCCGCTTTCCGCGCAGCGGGCACGTGCCGGAGGTGTATTACGGCCTCTACCTGCTCTACCGGGACAAACAGGACCCTAAGGCGGAAACCTACGCCCAACGCCTGCGTCAGGAATATCCTACCACTTCCTACGCCCGCTTGGTAGCCGACCCGGAGTATCTGCGCCGGATGTCGGTGGCTAATTCCGGGGTGAGCGTACAGCTGGACTCTGCCTTCACCTTCTATAAAAAGCAGGAGTTTAAAAAGGCCGGGACCGTGCTGGCCCGCACCCGCAAGAAATACCCGGAGAGTGACTACAGTGACCGACTGGCTTACATGGATTTGCTGCTGGCGTTGCGCACCCAGGCCCCGGCTACTACCAAGCCCCAGGTAGAGCGCTTCCTCAAAACCTACCCCAACAGCCCCCTGGCTCCCGATGCCAAAGAGCTGCTGGCAACGTTTACCCGCTACGAGCAGGGGCAGCTGCCCGGGGCGCTGGCTTCGGCCCAGAAGCCTTCCCTTTCCTATTTCCGGCCGGGCGAAGTAGACAATAAGCTGCGGATTTTCAATAATGACCCCGCGCCGGTAACGCCGCCTCCCGGCGTAACACCTGGTTCTGCCAAGCCTCCAGTTCCGGGTACTTCCGCGGCGCCTGATGCTAAAGCCCCGGCTACTACTGCTACCCCATCGGCAAAACCCGTTTCTACTCCTGACTCTACCAAGGCAACGCGGGCTGGTGTGCCCCCGGCGGCGCCAGCTGTTCCCGGCCAGACTCCTCCGGCCCCGGCAACCACCGCCACTGCGCCTCCCGTGGCTCCGGTGTCGCCCTATGCGGCCGGTACCAACGGTGCGCATGCGGTAGTGCTAGTAGTGAGCAAGAACTCCCCATTGCTGAAGGATCTGCCAGGCCAGCTCGGTACCTATAACAACCGTTTTTATCGCGCCAGCAACCTGCAGGTGCAACCTCAGAGTTTGAATGATTCTTTGTCACTGATTGTGGTACAGCCGCTGGCGGGGGCTAAAGTGGCCCAAAGCTATGGTCTGAAACTGCGCGGCCCCCAGGGCCCGCTGGGCCGCCTGCGGGGCGTGGGTTACCAAACCCTGATTGTAGGTATTGAGAATATCCCCGTGCTGCTCCAACGCAAGGATGTGGAAGAATACCTCCGTTTTTACCAGCAAGTATATCGTCCGTAAATTTGCGGCAGCGTGCTGGTGTCCGATGGTGCTACCAGCCCTTGATTTTGCTTCTTAAATGTCCCCAATGGCTTATTCTACTGCCAAGCCTAAAATTGCTCCCCGAAAGCCGGTTCGCTCCGGCCGCTTTGCCGCTTTTACCCGCACATTATGGGCCTTGCTCATATTGGGGCTGGTGGGCACCGTTGTATATGTGTGGGCGGTTAGCGTAAACCTGCTGAATCTGTTTGGCAGCATGCCTAATCTGCGCACGCTGGAAAACCCCAAGAGTGAGCTGGCCTCGCAGGTGTATTCTGCCGACGGCGTGCTGATGGGTAAGTATTTCCGCGAAAACCGCACCCCGGTCAACTATGACGACTTGCCACCGAACCTGATTGATGCACTAATTGCTACCGAGGACGTACGCTTCGAAAAACACTCAGGCATCGACCTGAAAGGCATGGCGGCCATTCCCTACTATGTGGCCTCCGGCCGCATTCGGCGGGGTTCCAGTACGCTCACGCAACAGCTGGCCAAAATGCTGTTCCGCACCCGCGAAGACCTGAACGACGGCCGCCTGAACGAAACCCCGGGTATCGGCATGCTCATCACCAAAACTAAAGAGTGGATTTTGGCGGTGCGGCTGGAGCGCAACTACACCAAGCGGGAAATCCTGCGCATGTACTTAAACACAGCCGAGTATGGTTCCAATGCTTTTGGAGTGCATACGGCGGCTAAAACCTTCTTTAATAAGCGCCCCCAGGATCTGAAACTGGAAGAATCGGCGCTGCTGGTGGGATTGGTGAACGGGCCTTCCTGGTTTAACCCGGTGCGCAACCCGGAGCGCTCCGTAAAGCGGCGCAACTGGGTGCTGAGCCAGATGCAGAAGTATAAGTACATCACGCCGGACATGTACACGGCGGCAGTAGCTAAGCCGCTTAAGCTCGATTATAAGGTTGAAAACCAAAACGAGGGCATTGCGCCCTACTTCCGCATGGAGGTCAGCAAGATGCTGCGCGAATGGGCCAAGGAAACCGACCACGACCTGTACGCCGATGGCCTGAAAATCTATACCACCATTGATTCCCGCATGCAGAAATATGCGGAAACGGCCATTGCCGACCACATGAAGCTGCAGCAAAAGTGGTTTGATGCCCATTGGAAAGGCCAGCAGCCCTGGCGCGATGAGAACGGCAAGCTCATCCCCAACTTCCTGAGCACGGCCATCAAGCGCACGGAGCGGTACCGGTCGTTGGCCGCCCGCTATGAAGGCCAGCCTGATTCTATTAAGTACTATCTGAATAAGAAGTACAAGATGAAGGTGTTTACCTGGAAGGGCGAGAAAGAGGTGCTCATGTCGCCGATGGACTCCCTGGCTTACTACAAGCGCTACCTGCACGCCGGCTTTATGGCCATGAACCCGCTGAACGGCCAGATTAAGGCCTGGGTGGGCGGCACCAACTACAAGTACTTCAAGTACGACCACGTGAAGCAGGGCAAGCGCCAGCCGGGCTCCACGTTTAAGCCCTTCGTGTATGTAGCTGCCATTGACCAGGGCTACTCGCCTTGCTACCAGCGCCCCGACGTGGCCACCACCTTCCCCGCCGTAGCGGGGCGGGAGGCCTATACGCCCCAGAACTTCGAAGGCAAATTCAGCGGGCGCACCTTTACGCTCCGGCAGGCTCTGGCCCGCTCCATGAACTCCATTACGGCCTGGCTGGTGCAGAAACTGGGGCCGGAAACGGTGGTGGCCTACGCCAAGCGTTTGGGCATCACCTCGCCCATTGAGGCCGTACCTTCCGTAGGCTTTGGTTCTTCCGATGTAAGCATTTACGAGCTGAGCGGTGCCTACAGTACCTTCGTGAACAAAGGCGTATGGACGGCGCCCATGATGGTTACCCGCATTGAAGACAAGAACGGCAATGTGCTACGCGAATTCGTGCCTCAGACCAAAGAGGCCCTGAGCGAGGAAACGGCCTACCTCATGACGTATATGATGCGTGGCGCCGTGGAAGAGCAAGGCGGCACCTCCATCATTCTGCGCGGCGGCTTTAAGTTTCCGTACCAGATTGCGGCCAAAACCGGTACCACCTCCAACTACTCCGATGGCTGGTTTATGGGTATGACGCCTGACCTGGTGTGCGGCATGTGGGTGGGCGGCGAGGACCGCAGTATTCACTTCCGCACGGGCGCCTACGGGCAGGGCTCGCGCCTGGCCTTGCCTATTTATGGCCTGTTTATGAAGCAGGTGTATGCCCATAACAAGGAAATAGGCATCAGCACCGCCGACTTCCCCGCGCCGGCCCAACCGCTGAGCGTGGAAATAGACTGCTCGCGCTACTACGGTGGGCAGCGGGACACTATTCCTTCAGATCAGAAGCTGAACCAGACGGACTTGCAGGATCTGAACGATCAGGACATCTAATTTCTTCCCTACGGGTGCAAAACTGGAGTGGCAGGTGTTCTACATCTGCCACTTTTGCTTTCTTACTACGGGCTGCCTCCTTCCCGCCCCGCCAAACAAAAAGCCGGAATCGGAGTATTCCGCAGTAGTCATCTTCTTCCATTTTATGGCCGCTAAGCCCGAAATTCAAGAGCAAATCCGCCAGCTGCCCCACCGCCCCGGCGTTTATAAGTACTTCGGCGACGAGGACACAATCATTTACGTGGGCAAAGCCATTGACCTGCGCAAGCGGGTAAGTAGCTACTTCACCAAGCAGGACCACAATAAGAAAACCATTCAGCTGGTCAAAAACATCCGCCGCATTGAGTTTACTATCGTTGACTCGGAGTCGGATGCGTTTCTGCTGGAAAACAACCTTATCAAGCAGCATCAGCCCAAGTACAACATCCTGCTGAAGGATGGCAAGACCTACCCCTACCTGCTGCTCACCAATGAGCGGTTTCCGCGCCTGATTCCTACCCGCAACAAGCGCCCCGGCGACGGCCGCTACTACGGCCCGTACGCCAACCTGACGTCCATGAACGTGCTGCTGGAGCTGATCCGGGCACTGTACCCATTGCGTACCTGCACCTACAACCTGGCGCCGCAGAACATAGAGGCCGGTAAGTTCAAGGTGTGCCTGGAATATCATTTAGGCAACTGCAAAGGCCCCTGCGAGGGGCTGCAGGATGAGGAAACGTACAACCAGTACATCCAGCAAATCCGCAATATCCTGAACGGTAACCTGACCATCCCTAAGCAGTACTTCCGGGAGAAAATGACCCAGGCAGCGCAGGAACAGCAGTATGAGCTGGCGCATCAGTTTAAGCAGAAGCTCGATAGGCTGGATGATTTTCAGGCGAAGAGCACCATCGTCAATGCTTCGCTTTCGAACATCGATGTATTCAGTATTGCCTCCAATGAGAAGCTGGCTTTCATCAACTACCTGAAGGTGATGAACGGCAGCATCATTCTCACGCAGTCTTTGGAAGTGCAGAAGAAGCTGGACGAGCCCGATGATGAGATTCTGGCTTCCATGGTGATGCAGATGCGCGAGGAATTCGAGAGCCAATCGAAGGAAATTCTGACCAACGTGGCGCTGCCCGAGTTGCCTTTGCCCGGCGTAACTATTACGCAGCCCCAGATTGGGGATAAGCGCAAGTTACTGGAGCTCAGTATTAAAAACGTCATGTACCTCCGCAAGGAAAAGGAGAGCATGAACGACCGAAGCAAGGATGTAAACGAAGTCCGCATCATGGAAACCATGAAAAAAGACCTGCGCCTCAAGGACTTGCCCAAACATATTGAGTGCTTCGACAACTCCAACTTTCAGGGCGACAACCCGGTGGCCGCTATGGTGTGCTTCCGTAACTCCAAGCCCAGCAAAAAGGACTACCGGCACTTTCACATCAAAACCGTCGTCGGCCCCAATGACTTCGACTCGATGTATGAAATTGTGACCCGGCGCTACCGGCGCCTGATTGATGAAGGTGCCAGCCTGCCGCAGTTGGTCATTGTGGACGGCGGTAAAGGCCAGTTGGGCATGGGCGTGAAGGCGCTGAAGGACCTGGGCCTCTGGGGCCAGATACCCATCATTGGCATTGCCAAGCGCCTGGAGGAAATCTACGTGCCCAACGACCCGCTTCCACTATACATCGACAAGAAGAGTGAAACGCTACGCCTTATTCAGCGCATGCGCGACGAAGCCCACCGCTTCGGCATCACCTTCCACCGCTCGCGCCGCGACGCCGCCACGCTTAAAACCGAGCTGACGGATGTAAAAGGTCTGGGCCCCATTACGGCCGATAAGCTGCTCACCAAGTTCAAGTCCGTCAAGAAAATCAAAGAGCTGACAGAAACCGAGCTCATTGCCGAGGTAGGCAAAGCCAAAGCCCGGGTGCTGCTGAATTATTTTGCCCAGCAGGACGCTCCCGCCGAAAGCTAACCGCTGACCTATCCGGAAACAAAAAGCCCCGACCAGTTGGCCGGGGCTTTTTTATGATCAGAGTTACTGCTGAGGCTTAGAAGCTCCACAGGTTGTACTCGTACTCAATCAGGTCTGACGCAGCTTGCTGCGAGGCCAGAATGCCTTGCTGAGCACCACCGTAGATGTCGTCCAGACGGGAGTCGTTCGGGTTAGATACCTTCACGATGTAGGAGTTGAACAGCCACAATTCGAATGCATCCGCCAGGTTCTTGTGCTGGGCATCGTTCTGGGGGTTAAACCAGATGGCTTTGTCCGGATTGTTGCGGAATACGCGCACCAGGTCGCTGTACTTGAACGTACCTATTGGCTTTTCAATGCCGGAGGTATTGGAAGCCAGCGTGGACGGAACCAGCAGCGTAATGGTTTTGATGTCGTGATACATCCGTGACCGTTTCTTGTCAAAGATCATATCCTCTTTCAATTCCATCTGATAGATGTCCTTGGGGCGGTACTCGTAGCTGGCAGGGGCAACCGGCTTCGGAGCAGCTTTCACTGCCTTTTTGCCTTTAGCGCCTTTCTTAGGAGCCGGGGCACCCCAGGCATCGTCAGTGGCACCAAAACCAGCATCAGCATCGGTAAAACCAGCTGCTTTCTCTTCATCGCTCAGACCAGCACTGGCCTCTGCGTACGAAGCGTTAGAAGAAACTTCCTGGGGCGTGAAGGTCGTCGTCAGGGAGTCGTTACGATAGGCCTGCAACTCACCGCGCCGCACCGCATCCATAATCACCTTGGTAATCTCATTACCCTGAGAGAACATGGGCTTGTTCTGCTTCTCGCGCAGGTCAATAGCACGCCAGATTGTCTTCCGGAACATGATGTCCGAATTCGGAATCGGGCGGTACGAGCCGTTGCTGCTCGCAGTAGTGGCTTGTTCCTGAGCCGAAGCTGACACTGACAGCGTCAGACCGGCCACCAGGGCGGCGAAGGAAAGGATTTTGTTCATACCAGATAATCAAAAAAGCGCAGCACTTAGTTCAGCAGAGTAACGCTTATAGCAGCGGAATATTGAATTGCTTCGACACATTTACTTCCTCAGTGTTACCCTGGAAGTTCATACGCTGAACCTGTTTCACCTCAATATAGAGACGGTCACCTTCCCGGGCGGTGTTAACCACGTCCGTCAGGTTGGCATCCGGGCCGTTGATGGTACGGGTTGGCATAGCAGGACGCTTACCACGTACCAGCGTAACTTCGTAACGGGTTACTCGGTAACGGGCATCTTCCGGCAGGAAAGTAGCGAAGCCAGCATCAGGAATAGCCTTCAGGCTCATGTTCCGGACTGCCGTTACCGGAGTACCTTGCTTTTCGTTGGCTTCGCGGCCACCTACTACACATTTAATCTCCGGCTTAGGAATAGGACGCACCTGGAAGGTTTGCGAGCCAATGGCGTTGCCACCGCTGCTTACATTCAGGGTTACTTCCCGTGAGTTAGGCACCAGCGTTACTTCACCCGTTTTCGAGCCTGGGATTACCGAAGCACCCGAAGCCGAGAAGCCTGGCTTGTATTGAGCTCCCAAAGCAGGAACCTGTACGCTCAGCTTGTTACCGCACTTAAAGTACAGTGCCTGCACTGAAGCCGACTGGATCTGCATTACAGGCTTCGAAATCGTGTAAGGCACGGTTACTTTGAACGTAGTATCGCGGCCGTTCTGATTGAAGCGGATCGTACCCGTCCAGGAAGCCTTAGCGTTACCGGAAGCATCGAAGTTACCAGGGCGAGCCGTGAACTCTACCTTACCTTTACCATCAGGACCAACCGACAAGGGTGAGCCATTCAGGGTCATGGTAGGGCGCAGGTTGCTGGCGGAAGCCGTCAAGAATAATTCGGCTTTGTACTTGGTACCGGCCGCTACGGTGTTTGATTCAGCGCTGGCGAAGGCACTCACTTTATCAAATACAATAGTAGAAGCACCTACCTGCGAAGCCAGCTTGTTCAAAGCATCCGACTCGTATTTCAGCACTTCGGTTTCTTTCTGCGACAGAGTGGCCAAGGCCGCGACAATCGGAGTGTTTTCGAAGTTCAGCTCAGCAAAGTTTTTGCTCTTCTGGCTGGGCTCCAGTACGTTCTTATCCTCATTAGCATCGAGTGCCAAGGGTCCAGCCTCTGGTACAAACTGCTTGATGTAAGTAGCGTAGTTGTTCAACTCATCTTTCAGGGGGTAGGCCAGACCATTCTTTTTGCCGCCAATCATAGTGATGGCAACTTTATCCTCCATGCTCATATTCTTGAAAGCATTCTTGCCCTGGTTCTCAGTGGCAACCAATAGCTTCTCCCGAATATCACGCAGGTAGCTCACCATTTTGGAGGTACGCTCACGTACTTCCTGGCTTTGCTTCAGAATGGCAAGGTCACGTGCCTGGTTCCGGTTTTTAGCAACCGTGGCTTCAATGCCTTTTACAGCACCTTCGTTGGCTACCGCCGTTTTTCCATTTACTCCGAGCAAGCTGTCGTCCAAAAACTTGAACTTGAGCAGAATCGCGGAGTTTACTTGTAGGGCCAGAAGCGCAGTCAGTACCAGGTACATCATGCCAATCATCTTCTGCCGTGGAGTTTCCTTACCTCCCGCCATTGTATCTTCCTATTCTAAAACTAGTGGAACTGAAACGTTTAATGCTCTTACTACTCAGCTAGCTTAGCTGGTAGCACGCATAGCGTTCAGCATGTTGCCGTACACGCGGTTGAGGGAGTTCAGGTTCGTGGTCAGGCTGGTTACTTCCTGCTTGAACTGCTCGGTTTCTTTGCCGGCTTCGGTCAGATTTTCCATGGCCTGGCTCAACGTACCATAGAATTTGTTCATGGACTTCAAGTGCGTGTTAGCATCTTGCAGCTCCATTTCATACACAGCGTTCAGCGCACCTAGGTTCTTGGTTACGTTCTGTACCTGCAGATGGTATTCCTTGGCATCAGAAGTAGCGCTCGACATAGCCGTAATGGCTTCTACCGTGTTCGAATAGGCTTCGTTGATGCGCTCCAGCGAGTTAGCAGCGGTACGAACCTTAGCGGTGTACTCGTCGGTTACGTTGGTAGCTTCACCCAGCGAAGACAGCTGCTGCGTGGTGGCGCTCAGGCGGTTCAGGCCCTGACCCAGCGAAGAAATAGCCTCGGGCGTTACGTTAGCATCTTTCAGCATATCGTCCAGCTTGCGGGTCAGGCCTTTGCCATTGTCCGTAGAGAAGCTGGGGTTGCCGGTGGAAGGGTCGTAGCCTTCGCTCAGCTCAGGATATACCAGTGACCAGTCGTGCTCTTTGTGCTGGGGTTGGAAGGCGCTCAGGAAGAAGATAACAGCTTCCGTGCTCAAGCCCACAATCAGCATCAAGTCAGCGCCAGCCCAGTGTTCAATTTTGAACAATGCTCCCACGATAACTACTGCTGCCCCAATGCCGTAAATTTTCGGCATTAATACGTCATATAGAAAACTGCCGCCTTTTTGTGCCATTGTACTTGTGTTGTTGAAAAAGAAAAGGTGAAGGTTGTTAAAACACTAAATAAGTTGGAACGAAAGAGGGCTTAGTTCAGAGCGTTGTTAGTGCCCATGCCAATCTGAATCATGGCTGTGCGGAAACCGATATAAGAACGGGCTGAATCCTGGTACTCGAAGTTACGGGCACCTGTCTCCAAGAAGTAGGCAATGTCTTTCCAGGAACCGCCACGCACTACTTTGCGGGGTTCATTATCATCGGGGTTGGTAGGGTTCAAATCCCATACTACCGGTACCGAGGCCTCCATGTAGGCATCATCGCACCACTCCGATACGTTGCCGGACATGTCATACAGGCCGAAATCGTTCGGGAAGAAGGCGCCTACCGGTGAGGTGTAAGCATAGCCATCGGAGGCATAGTCGCCACGGCCGGGCTTGAAGTTCGCCAGCATGCAGCCTTTGGAGTTACGCAGGTAAGGACCGCCCCAGGGATAAGTAGCCAGGTCGCGGCCGCCACGGGCGGCATACTCCCATTCAGCTTCCGAGGGAAGACGGAAGTTTGGCGTTGGTGCCAGACCCACTTCTTCATTGGAGGCATTCTTGTGCTTGGTGCGCCAGTTGCAGAAATACTTGGCAGCAAACCAGTCTACCCCTACCACAGGATAATCGTCGAACGCGGGGTGGGTATAGTAATACTCCATCAGCGGGTCACCCATATGGTAGGTGAAGTCCCGTACCCAAACTGTTGTGTCTGGGTAGAGTTCGGTCATTACATACTCTTCGCCCAGCACATCGATGGAATCCTGCCGGATAGCATCCATGAACTGACGGTATTCATTATTGGTGATTTCGGTTTCATCCATGTAGAAGCCGGCAATAGTTACCTGCTTGTTCATGTTCACCATAGAGGCAGAAATATCCTGGTCAGTCTGGCCCATGTGGAAGGTTCCACCGGGGCAGGGTACCATGCCATAAGGAACTTCCTGGGGGTTAAATTCAGGCCGATCCTCGGAGCCGTATAGGTCGCCCTGAGGCCCTTTACCAAAACCACACCCTCCCAGGAGCAGTGCCGACATGGCAACGAGAGGCAATACGAAAAGCTTGTTCATAGTCAGGAACCGAAAGACTTACTAGGAGGCAATAACCAAAGATTACAATTTTTGCAGCTGGCAAATTTAGTACTTTAAACAAACGCAAACAAGTTATTCGTTTAACATTACCAACTTGTCTGCGAAACCCTATTTACACCGGATAAATCGAAGTAGTTCAACTTCTTGCACCCGCACTGAGGGAATGTATTGGGTTAAATCAACCCTACCCTATCAGTACGCCTAATATACGTACAAGTCCTAAAAGCTATAGCGCGGAGTGCGAATTGCGGGGCGAAGAATATTACTAGGCTTGGGCAGCCGATAAGAAAGCATTATTTCATGAGAGCTCAATGCACGGGCATCTTGGTTGAATGCAATAAAATCAAACCCATAGCCCACTTTGAATGCGTTATCTTTTGCGAAACTTACCCCTACCAATGCGTTGAAAGACTCCTGAAAACGGTAGCCAACTCCGCCCCAATACTTGTCATTGAAGGTGGCCCTGGCGCCCAGCTCAAAGGATGTTTTATCCTGCGCAAACTTACCTGAGTCTCCTACTTTACCTGGCAACACCATTTTTACCAGTACCGTTGGCGTAACAACAACGGAAGAAGTTGCCTGAATATTATAGCCGCCGGTCAAATAGACGTGGTTTTCGCCAATCACACTGGCTGAATCTACTACTCCACGATAGTTTTGAAACTTATACTCAGATCGTAATAAGTTATTCACACTTAACCCAGCATAAAGCTTCTCCGTTTCATACCAAGCGCCTACTCCAGCATCAATCTTACGATCTGAGCTTTCAACAGGAACGGCGGGGTCATTCGGCTCGGCCGGACGGAAATTACCCTGATGAATATTGGTGAGTATCCCTTGTACTCCGAGGCCTAAAGTCCCCTCACCAATCTTCAGATGATACGAATACGATAGATTAGCCGAGGTAACGTCCGTTTCGGCAATTTTATCTTTGTAAAGATTTATACCCAAGCCGCCGCGCAAAAATTTGACAGGAACGGATGCGGAAAGCAGATAGGTTTGGGGAGAGCCCCCAGCATCTACGGTAGCATTGTATCCTACGTATTGATATCGACCTATTGTAGTTATTTCACCATATCCTTTTACACCGGCATACCCCGGATTGAGGTACATCCCATTAAAGCCATATTGAGTAAACTGAGGCTGCTGTTGCCCCAAGGCAATGCCGGCCGCTATAAACAGCAGAAGAACAGTGAGTACTGAACCCTTCATAATTGCAACCGAATAGAAGTAGGAGATAATTTGGGCTGGATTTCTTCTCTTCCAAATGTAACAAAAAAACGTCACGCAAAAGAGAAGGAGCCTGCAAGCAGGCTCCTCTGCCTCAACGAGCAAACTAGTTGCCCGGTTTACCTACTTTACTTTTTGTGTTGCTATGCTCGGCTCCGCCCGAGTGATACAGGATGTACTGCTCAATTGCACCCGTCATAGAAGGTGCGTTAGGATGAGGAGCCTGAATGTCTAACTCCAAGCCGGCATCTACAACAGCTTTGGCTGTGGTTGGCCCAAAAGCGGCAATACGAGTGCCGTCCTGCACGAAATCAGGGAAGTTGATGAACAACGAGCTGATACCGGAAGGGCTGAAGAAGGCAATACAATCGTATTTTACATCCGACAGGTCCGACAGGTCGCTGGCTACCGTGCGGTAAATGACGGCTTCCGTAAACTTGAAGTTATTGGCCCGCATGAACTCCGGAATATCATCCTTGCGGATATCGGAGCAGGGATACAGGAACTTCTCGCCTTTGTGCTTTTTAATCACGTCAAAAAGGTCGGCGGCGGTGCGGCTACCCACAAACAGCTTGCGCTTGCGCAGCACAATATACTTCTGCAGGTAATTGGCCGTCTGCTCCGAGATGCAGAAATACTTCATCTCGGCGGGCATTTCAATCTTGGCCTCCTGACAAATGCGGAAGAAGTGGTCGACGGCATTGCGGCTGGTAAAGATGATAGCCGTATGCTCCAAAATGTTGACTTTCTCCTTCCGGAAGTCTTTGTAAGACACCGGGTCTACCTGAATAAACTCCCGGAAATCAACTGTAATGCCATATTTCTCAGCAATGGAGAAGTAAGGGGAAACGTCGCCGGTGGGTTTAGGCTGGGTGACAAGGATGCTGGAGATGCGCTTGGCGTGACGGCCAGTCCCCGGGATATCTTTGCTTTCGGCCATAGTAAAAAAAAAGAGCGTAAATCTAGGGCTATAAGGAGGAACCGTGAGGTGCTAAAACTAATACTGACAACTATGTGTCACCAATAACCCCTTGATTAATAAGGAAAAACGATGATTTTGAGCAGCACAATAAAAGGCAGGACTTCTGTGGCGCAAAGGTACGAAAACAAATGCAGATTTAGGAGCGGGGTTCGTTGATTCAGGGTTCTACCGATGCGCAGGACCGTTACCAGTAATAGTAAGGTAACCACGCCATTAGAAACCCACAGCACCATGGAGGGGGCGGAGGAGTTCAGGGCCAGGTAGAGCAGCATCACAAAGGGCAACACCAGGCCCATCAGCAGAATGGTGCGGATAAACTCCCGGTACTGCACCATCACCAGCCCCGACACATCGAAAATATAGCCCATTACCTGCAGGTACAGGTATTTCAGGAGCACGAACGCCGCAATCAGGCCGGTATACAGCAACACCCGCACCACCAGCGCCGACTCCGGTACGTTGAAGATGCGCCGGATAATGGGCACGTTTTGCACACTGGTATGAATAGCTACCAGCAGCAGCGCAAAGGATAGGGAAAACACCAGCACCAGCACCAGGTTGAGCCAGGTGATGGTGGGCTTGATCAGAAAGTCCTGGTCCGTGGAGGATTTACTCCAGAAGTTGCTCAGCTGGTATATGCGGGTAAAGCCGGGGCGGTAGGTGGCCCGGATGCTGCCGTAGCCCAGCCCGATCAGCAGCAAAAACACGATGTACACATTCTGCGGGCCCGGTACCCGCTCCTGCGGTAACAGAGCATTAGCCGCTCTGCCCTTCTGGATGGCCGGCTGCGGAACCGCATTTACAAACGAGGTGTAAGTAGGCGATTCATCGGGGTGCCATATGCACAACAGATGACGGGCTGCCGGTGAGCCCGCCGGAATTAACCGGGCCAGATCAAGGGAAAACACCCCGGATTCCGGCGCGGTGAATACCAGCCGGTTATCGAGAAACAGGCTCAGGTTCTGCCGGGCCGTGAAGGTAATAGGCACCGGCTGCCCCGACTTGAGACTTACCCACTGGTAGTAAGCATGGGCAGGTGCGTGATAATCGGGCAGGTAGAGCGTCAGCCGGTTCTGGGCAGGATTATAAATCAGCCAGTCGTTGGTGAGGCCCTTCTGCGGGGCGGGCGGCAACGGTCGATACTCGGCGGCCAATGCTGTGCGCCCCAGCAGCAGTATTCCTACTGCTACTGCCCACCACCACCGATGACGCCCCGTTGGCACTATATTATCTGTTTTAAGAAGCCACCCGCTGCCGGGCGCTACGGCTCTGGTACACGCCCAGAAACACACTCAACGCTACTGAGAAGGCCACCAGGTACACTATCAGCAAAGTATTGCCCAGGTAAGCAAAGTTGATAACAAACAGAATCACCAGAAGATTCAGCAGGGCCAGCAGCAGCACGGTGCTGATCTGCTGAAAGCCCATGGCCAGAATCCGATGGTGCACGTGGTTTTTATCGGGTGAGAAGGGGGAGCGGCCAGCCATCATGCGCACAATAAATATGCGCAGGGTATCAAACAGCGGCACAAAGAGAATACCAGCCGCCACGGAAGGAGCCGATTCCGGAAAAGGCTGCCGCATCTCAATGAATTGGATGGTTAGCACTGACACAATGAACCCGCACACCAGGGAGCCGGTGTCGCCCATGAAAATGGAAGCCCGGTGGAAGTTGTAGCGCAGGAAACCCATCAGCCCCCCAATTACGCACACGGAAACATACACGTAGTTGCCGTATCGCTCGCCGCCGTAGCGCAGGAAGAAATAACCCAAGGTACTTACAATGATCAACACAATGGTACCCGCCAGACCATCCAGGCCATCAATCAGGTTAATGGCGTTGGTGATGCCCACAATAGCCACAAACGTAATAGCGTAGCTAATGCCGACGGGCAGTTCCTGAATGCCCAGTATGCCCTGAAAGCTGGTAATCCGGATGTCGGCCATAATCATGACTACTCCGGTAGCCAGCAGCTGGCCCACAAACTTTTTGGAGACGGAGATGCTAACCAGATCATCCTTGAGCCCCACGAAAAACAGCACAATACAGCCTGCCAGCAGTTGCTGCACGCCATTCTCCAGGTTTCCGAAAATGGTAAGCGCCGACATGAAGCCGGCAAATACGGCCACTCCGCCCAGGCGGGGCGTCAAAGACTCATGCACCGTGCGCAGGTTGGGCGCATCGAGCATATTCTTGAGGTGGGCAATGTAAATAATGGAAGGCACCGCGAACAGTGCCACCAGAAATGCCCACAGAAACGAGAGACTCAGCGAAATACCTAATGCAGTCATATGGCAGGGCCCGAAGTTAAGCAATTACGCTAGAAGCCCGGTGCTTGGTTGGCGAATGAAATCCTGAAGCTTAGCTATGCAGAACACCTTCCCGTTGAAGAAGGGCAATGCGGGTAAGGTTTTCAGGGACAATGGAATCAGGAACGAAAATGAACTTCTTATCGAAAATCTGCGAGCCCCGATAGTAGCTCACCCAATACTGATTATTCAGATGAAACAGATCCGGGTCAATGGGCTCAATGGGGACGGCGGTGTGCGGCTCTACTTCCAGAATTACGTGGCGCAGCGTGGAGGTGCGCACCGATTCGCCGTTGGGCTGCACCCCGTAGCCGTTGGAGCTTACAATGACGTTGCGCAACGGGAAATCGTTATGATTCAACAAATATACTTGCCAGCCCTGCTTGCCTTCTTCGGTGGCAGCCGCCTCATCGGGCACTATGGCCACCGAAACACCTTCTACCGGATCGAAGATTATATCGTCTTTCATAAGGGGCTTAGCTGATCAAATTGGCCTGCAATAAGTTGGCCAAATGGGGCAACAGTCGGTTTTCTACTTCTGTTATCGACACTGCATGGCCGAGCTCCTGCTGCAGCGAGGTTACGGCCTTATCGGTGATACCGCAAGGCACGATATGGCCGAAATACGACAGATCAGGGTTAACATTAAGGGCAAAGCCGTGCATGGTGACCCAGCGGCTGCATTTCACGCCCATTGCGCAGATTTTACGGGGGTTGGCCACACCTTCCTCAAAACCCAGCCACACGCCCGTAAGGCCCGCAATGCGGCCGGCCGACAGGCCATATTCGGCCAGGGTCAGGATAACGGCTTCTTCCAGCACCCGCAGGTAGCGGTGAATGTCGGTGAAGAAGTTGTCGAGGTCGAGGATGGGGTAGCCCACTAGCTGGCCGGGGCCGTGGTAGGTGATGTCGCCGCCGCGGTTGATGCGGTGGAAGGTGGCGCCGTGCGCGGCTAAAGCCGTTTCATCGAGCAGCAGATGCTCGGGCTTGCCGCTTTTGCCCAGCGTATACACATGGGGGTGCTGGCACAGCAGCAGGTGGTTGGGCGTAAGCTCCAACGGCGCACCGGATTCAGCGGCCAGCCGGTTGCGGGTTTTAACCGCCAACGCCGCGGCCAGCAACTGTTCCTGATAGGCCCAGGCAGACTCGTAATCCACCAGATCCAGGCGCTCGACCCGGATTTGCCGGTTCTGGCCCGGCACTGCCGCCGCCGCTCCGGCCAAGGAGGCCGGAGCGGGGCTGGTAATAGCGCAGGAACTATACAAAGAATCCATGCCGGGAAAATCTAACGCCAATCCCGAATTACGGGCTGCTGTCTCTCAAGGTCAGCTTAGGCTGGCTGAGCCGACAGCTGGTTTTTCAGCTTGTCAATCACCTTCACGGGAGCCGGATCGGTTCCGTTTTTCTCAGCCAGGTAAATGCTTACCCAGTCCAGCAGGTGAATCAGATAGAAAACCTGAGCGGTGAGGGACTTGCCTTTGGCGGTTACATCCAGCACTTTGGCACCCTGGGCCTCAAATACGGGGCGGCAGAGCTCCATGCGCTGGGCCACACGCTTGTGGTCGAAGGCCGAGTGCAGGAAGAGTACGGTAGTTTCGCGCAGAATCTTAGTGGGGAATTCCCAGCCCACAATTTCATTGTGGTTCATCTCCGGGAAGCTGTTCACGTGGCACAGCTGCTTGGAGTTTTCGTTTACCTGCTGCTGAAAGCGCACGGCCGTAGACTCCAACAGGGCATCACCATATACGATGGGCAGCTTGTCGTAGAGGGCTTCAGTAATTACCTGAGCCTCTTCGCGTACGGCAGCCTCGGTTTCTTCTACAATCGAAACGGCTTCGTGCAGATCAGCCAGGTAAGAGTTATCAATCAGGCCGGCAGCTTCCAGTACAAAGAAGAGCTGGAAAGCCGAGTAGCCGATGTTAGCGCGGGGCTTCTTGGTTTCGCCGGGGAATACGATAGTAGGGTACTTGCGCTCCCGGGCCAGCTTCAGCATTTCGCCGCCAGTGGTTACGCACACAATTACAGCACCTTTCTGCTGGGCTTCTTCCATTCCGGCCAGCGTTTCCTCGGTATTGCCGGAGAAAGAGCAGGCAATGAACAGGGTATCCTGATTTACAAAGCCGGGAATGCTGTAGGTTTTCACTACCGACACGGGAACCGGCAGCTTATCAAGCAAAATAGACTGCACAACGCTGCCGCCAATGCCTGATCCGCCCATGCCGGCAATGACCACATTGCGGTATGCCTTTTTCTCTATCGTAATCTGGCTTGCCTGTCCGATGCGGATGGCGTCCTTCATTTGCTCGTTAAACTGCTCGACAAGTGTCTTCATAAGTATCTGGAATTTCGCGGAAAACACGCAAAGGTACTAGTTTTAGACCCAACGCCAATTTATAGCCGCCTACAGCCTGCTTTTATACCCCAGGCTGTATGGAGGCCCAGCAACACTCTATTCTGCTAACTATGACCACTGCTGCTCATACGCTGGGCCGGGCAGGCGAAGAGGCCGCCGCCGCTTACCTGGCTACGCTCGGCTATGAGCTGGTGGCACGCGGCTACCGCTACCGCCGCGCCGAAGTAGACCTGATAGTGCGCCAGGGCAGCACGCTGCTGGTGTTTGTGGAGGTAAAATCCCGTTCTTCCAGCCAGTTTGGCTACCCCGAAACGTTTGTAACCGCCCGCAAGCAGCAGCTTTTCCGGCTGGCGGCCGAGCAGCTGCAGGAAGAGCTAAACTGGACCGGCGACATCCGCTTTGATATTCTGGCCGTGACGCCCGGTGCCACCGGCTTCCGCATCGAGCACTTTGAGGATGCCTTTTACTGAGGCGCGACCTTAGTTCTTGGCGCCGGGCCGGGAGAGGTCGGGCTGGTCGCGCTTATCCAGCTTACCCTTCTCGTAAATCAGCACCGAGTTGCGGTTATACTCCCGGATCAGCTCCGGCTCAGTTACTTCGGGGTCGTAGCCGGTTTCGCCATACTGGTACACGTAGTGGCGGCGGTCCTTGGTGTTCCGGAAACCCCAGTATTTGGTCCACTCCCCTACTTTCTTGCCGTTTTCAAACTGCCCGTCCCAGTCGCGCTTGCCGTTTTCCAGAAAGCGCACGTAGTCGCCTTCCAGCTTGCCGTTTTCGTAGGGCACCACTTCCTTTATCTGCTTCCGGTCGGCATCATAATAAGAGATAACCGCATCCCGCGGGAAACCCATTTCATAGTGGGTTTTGCTCAGCAGGATGTTCTCTTTGTTGTATTTCTCCCACCGCAGGTGGCGCGTGCCCACGGCGTAAAAGCCGGTTTCTACCACTTTGCCGCCCTGCAGCTTCTTATAGGGGCCGTGCAGGACTTTATCATTGGCGGGGTCCAGCTCGCCGGAGGCTTTAAATATTTTGCCTTTGCGCTGATTGAAGTAGTAGCGGGCCGGGGCGTAGGCGTTGGGCTGCTGGAAGTTTTTCAGGTAGTAGAAAATCTCGATAACCTGGTTTTTGCCCTTGGGGCCTGATTTCGTGTAGCCCTTCTTGATAGGCTCGCCCAGGAAAACGTTCTTTTTCTTCTTGGGCTTGCGCTGGTTGGCTTTCTCCTGCTCCTTGGCCTTCTTTTCCTGCTCTTTGGTAAGCCCCGCCCGAGCCAGCAACGACGGCGCTTTGGTGGTGTCGCTGGCGGTAGTGAGCGTATCAAGGCCGGCGGCCATCAGGGGCTGCTCGGGCTTGCTGGAGAAGGAAACGGTTTTGGGCGAACAGGCCGCCACCATCAGGAGCAGCCCCACCCCCACCGACGAAAGGAATGGGCGCATCAGAAGAACAGACAGGATACGGAGCATCGAACGTAAATATAGCCGGATTTGGTGCCCTCGCCAGAAAGCAAAAAACCCTGACTAGCGCCATGGGGCTGGTCAGGGTTTAGGATTTTACTTAAGCCGTGGCGCTTATTCCGCGGCCAGCAGCTCGGCGCTACGCTTCACGAAAGCCGTGAGGGCTTCACCTTTCAGCATGCCCTGGGCCAGCAGCGCCAGGTCAAATGCCTGGCGGGCCAAGCGGCTGGCGTCCTCCTCAGAGGCTTTCAGCACGCGCTGGGTTACGGCGTTGTTGGCGTTTACGCTTACGGTGTAGGAGTCGGGCAGGGAGCCGAACATCTGCATGCCGCCGCCACCGCCGGTGCGCTGCATATCCTTCATGCGGCGCATGAACTCGGGCAGCGTAATAATAACCGGGGCATCCTGCGGCGACAGGGCTTCTACCTGCACGTGCATCTGCTCGTTGTTGATGGCCTTGGCAAACACCTCCTGCAGCTTGGTTTTCTCGTCGTCGCTGAGGACGCTTTCCGTGGTTTCAGCCTTCTCAATGAGCTTACCGATGGTATCGGCATCCACCCGCTTGAAGGTGGTTTTCTCCAGCTTCTGCTCCAGCTGGCCAATGAAGTGGGAATCGAGCGGGCCGTTCAGGTTCAGCACGTCATAGCCGCGGTCCTGGGCAGCTTCAACGAAGCTGTGCTGGGCTTCGGCATCGGTGGTGTAGAGCACCACGGTCTGCTCGTTTTTATCTTTCTGGTTGGCCTGGATGAACTCCTGGTACTCGGGCAGGGTGAAGAACTTGCCGGCCGCGTTCTGCACCAGGGCAAAGTCCTTGGCCTTCTCGTAGAACTTCTCATCCGAGAGCATGCCGTACTTCACGAACAGCCCAATATCCGACCACTTCTCCTCGAAGCCCGCGCGGTCCTTGCGGAACAGCTCGGCCAGCTTGTCGGCTACCTTTTTGGTGATGTAGGTGTTGATTTTGCGCACCGCGGCATCAGCCTGCAGGAAGGAGCGCGACACGTTCAGCGGGATATCGGGCGAGTCAATTACGCCGTGCAGCAGCATCAGGAACTCGGGCACCACGTCCTTCACCTCATCGGTAATGAACACCTGCCGCGAGTAGAGCTGGATTTTGTTGCGCTGAAACTGCAGCTCGTCCTTCACCTTGGGGAAGTAAAGAATACCCGTCAGGTTGAAGGGGTAATCCACGTTCAGGTGAATCCAAAACAGCGGCGCCTCCGAGAAAGGATACAGCTCCTGGTAGAACTTGGTGTAGTCCTCGTCGGTCAGCTCCGAGGGCTGCTTGGTCCAGATAGGGGCCGTCTGGTTGATAACCTCGCCTTCGAACTCAATGGGGATGGGCAGGAACTTGCAGTACTTGGTGAGGATGGTGCGCAGGCGGGCCGGCTCCAGGAACTCGTCGGAGTCGTCGGCTACGTGCAGCACCACATCGGTACCGCGGTCAGCCTTGTCAGCGGTATCCAGGCTGAACTCAGTGCTGCCGTCGCATACCCAGTGGGCGGCTTCAGTGTCTTCCTTGTAGCTCTTGGAGAAGATTTCCACCTCCTTGGCTACCATGAACGCCGAGTAGAAGCCCAGACCAAACTGACCAATAATCTGGTCTTTGGCCGTGGCATCCTTCTCCTTGTACTTCTCCACAAACTCGGTGGCCCCGGAGAAGGCAATCTGGTTGATGTACTTCTTGATTTCTTCGCCCGTCATGCCTAGGCCCCGGTCGGAGATGGTGATGGTGCGCTTTTCCTTGTCCAGGCTCACCTTCACGGTCAGGTCGCCCAGCTCGCCTTTGAACTCGCCGAGCTGCGCCAGACTCTTCAGCTTCTGGGAGGCATCCACGGCATTGGACGTCAGCTCCCGCAGGAAGATTTCGTGGTCGGAGTACAGGAATTTCTTGATGATGGGGAAGATATTCTCGGTATGAATCGAGATGCTACCTTTCTCTTGCATAACGCTTTGGCAAAGGGTGGAAACTAAAAAACCGGACGAAACGCCAGCCCCCAGGGAGGTTAACGCTGTCCGGCACCGCGCTTCAAAACACGTTCCACGCTCGGCCCCGCTGTCAGATTGACATTCTCAAACCTCGACTATACTGCTTTGCGTATGTACAGATAACGTTCCGCTCTATCCACCGTACTGCTTGTTTCCCATGGCCCCGTTCCGCACCGTTTCCCGCCGTGATTTTCGTGAGTTAATGGCCTTGGAGCGCACCCATATGGCCAACGAGCGCACCATGCTGGCCTACGTGCGCACCGCCATGACGCTGATAGTAGCGGGGTTCTCCCTGATTCAATTTTTCCGGGACAACTTCTTTGTGTGGGTTGGCGTGGCGCTGGTACCTATAGGAGTAGGCGTGATAGTAGGCGGCTGGCTGCGCTACCGCCAAAAAACGGCCCATATGAGCCAGGACGCCACGGAAAACCTCCCGGATAATCCGGCAGCCGCTTAATTTCCATTATATAATTATACTAACAGGCTACCAGGAGTTATCCGGTTGAGAGCAGCCGGTTCATTTGGCACTATAGCCCATACGCCCTGCCACCCGGCCGCGTACGGGCAGGGTTCCTAAAAAGGAGTAAGCAAAGGCTAGGCAACCTGTTTGCGGGCTCCCAGGCTTGTCTGCCACTGGTGTTCCAGCATCTCAGCCTCGCCGGGGCTATGTGCCAGCCAATCCAGCGCTGCCGGCGCGCAGCTGAAGAACTGAATTAAGCCGCAGTCATACTGATGGGCTTCGTGCAGGGCGCTTTCCAGTACCAGCTGGTTGTGCAGGCTATCGGGCAGAATAAGAGCCAGATGATGCACTGCGGTATTCAGTCCAAACTCCGGCAGCCATTCCTCGCTGAGCCAGGCCTGCTCCTGCGGCCCCAGGGGCGGCAGGCCGCGCGTATCGGCCATCCAGCGCTGCACATCATAGTGCAGGGTAATGAACAGCAGCTCCTGAAAAGCCTCCTCAAAACGGGCTTGGCTGAGGGGCCCCTGCCACTGCCAGCGCAGTAGTTTCAGAGGCTCGTGGTACTGTAAATACAGGGATTTGCGGGTAAATATCATCCTGGGCGGCACGTAATTTCTCTCCTCACTGATGAGGCAAAAATACGGGCCGCTTTTAGGACTGGAACATGAATTCGTCGAAAAGACAATAAGTCAAAATCAATAGAATTTTACTCCTATTAAGATAGCCGAATAGGGCTATTATTTACACAAAAAGTTCATCCTTAGGGTTAGCCGTCGGGGCCGAAGGACGGATGCGAACGGCGAGGCGGTGAAGCAAAAAGCGGGTAAATCGTTTCATGGAGCAGGGGTTATACCAGAGTACAATACAAAAGTACTGCCAGAGTGTTACTGCAAGATGATGAGGCGGTTATGCTTTTGTGAGTCTTACCGGGCAACTCCTTGGCCATATATTCGTCCTTGTCCTTCCGCCTACTGCCGGAAAGTCAGTATGTTTGATTTGTTGTGAGGTTTCTAATAGACGTGCGCTCTACTCGTTCCCGGCTGGCTTTCTGGCTGCTGCTGTGCTTTTTGCGCGTACTGCTGCCCGATTCCTGGATTCTGGCGCTGCACACGCACCAGCACACGCACAAAGAAGTATCCTTTGCACCTCATCAGCAGGGTGCCCGCCCAAAGGCAGTGCTGACTACCAAGCACCAGCACTGCCCCATTGATCAGTTTTATTCAGCCGCCTTCCAGCCGGCCCTTCCGCTGGAACTGCCCCCGCCGGCGGTAGCCTATGGCACCAGTCAGCGGGCTATATGGGTGTTGCAGCGGCCGGTAAGCCGCATCATCAGCATTCAGCTGCGGGGGCCACCGCCAACCGCGCCGCGCCTTATTTCCTAAGCAGCCGCACCGCCTTCGGGTTGTTAATTCAGGCTACGCCTTAATAGGGCGCTCTGCTGCTACCACCGTCTTGCTTATGCGGTAAGCCGGTGCGAGACAACGCCGGCTTTGCCCGAGCGTACGCTCATCCATTTCCTTTTTCCTGATTTTTGCTATCCGTCCATTCTATATGGCCCGAATACTTCTTTTTTTGCTGGGCTGCTTGCTTCTGAGCAGCTCTATTGTGGCGCAGGTAAAGCCAACCACGGCGCCCGTTACCGGCCGGGTGCTGGACCAGCGCACCCAGGAGCCGCTGCCCGGCGCCACCGTTCTGTTCCCCGACCTCAAGCAGGGCACCAGCACTGCCGCCGATGGCACTTTCCGCTTTAACAACCTGCCCCGCGGGCGCTTCCTGATTCAGGTGCGCTTTATTGGCTACAGCACGGTAGTGCGAACCGTAGAAACCGGCAGCACCACTCCGCTGGAAATAGCCCTTACACCCGCCGATACCGAAATTGGGCAGGTGGTGGTCACGGGCGTATCGGCCAGCACGGAAATGCGCCGCTCGCCGGTACCCACGTCTGTTATTGACCATGCGCGCCTGAACCAGTCGGCCGCTACCAATGCCGTGGATGCCATTGCGCACACGCCGGGGCTTTCCCAGATTACCACCGGCGCCGCCATCAGCAAGCCCGTTATTCGGGGGCTGGGCGGCAACCGCGTCATCACCCTGAATAATGGCTCCAAGCAGGAAGGCCAGCAGTGGGGCGATGAGCACGGCATTGAAATAGACGAGTACAGCATTGACCGCGTTGAGGTGATTAAAGGCCCCGGCAGCCTGCTCTATGGCTCCGATGGCATGGCCGGCGTAGTCAACTTCCTAGCCCCCGACCCCGTGGACGACGGCAAAGTGCTGCTGGAAGCTGCCGCCGGCTACCAGACCAATAACCACCAGCAAGGCTACTCCTTAATGAATGCCGGCAACCGCCACGGCTTTAACTGGCTGGTGCGCGGCAGCCGCAAAGTGGCCGGTAACTACCAGAACCGCTACGACGGGCGCGTTTTCAACTCCGGTTTCCGGGAGCTAAATGGCAATGGCTACGTGGGCCTCAACAAAAGCTGGGGCTACTCCCACCTCACCTTCAGCTCCTTCAACCAGCGCATTGGTTTGGTGGAAGGCGACCGGGACCCCGGCACGGGCCGCTTTGTGCGTCCCGGCATTGGGCCGGCCGATGAGCCCTATGTGACGGTGCCGGACGAAGACCTGCTCGGCTACGCTATTGCCGTGCCTTATCAGCGCATCAATCACCTGCGTGTGGGCAGCGAAAACAACCTGATTTTTGGCCAGCACCGGCTCACCCTGAATGTGGGCTGGCAGCAGAACCTGCGGCGCGAATACGGCGAGGTGGAAACGCCCACCGACCCCAGCCTGTATTTCCAGCTGCGCACGCTTGACTATGCCCTGCGCTATTTCCTGCCCGAGACGAACGGCTGGAACACCACAGTAGGCCTGAGCGGCATGCGCCAGGAAAACGTAAACAAAGGCCAGGAATTTCTGATTCCGGCCTACCGCCTGCTGGATGGCGGCGTGTTTGCCGTCACCAAAAAATCCTTCGGGGCGCTGGATCTGAGCGGCGGCCTGCGCTACGATTTGCGCCATATCTCGGCGGATGCGCTGTATCTGGGGGCGAATGAGGAGCCGGTGCCCGCTCCGGAAGGAGAGCAGAAGTTCATGGACTTCACCTCCAACTTCCGCAACCTGTCCGGCAGCGTGGGCGGCGCCTACAGCCTCACCGAAAACCTAGTATTAAAAGCCAATGCTTCCCGGGGCTTTCGGGCCCCTAACATAGCCGAGCTGGGCTCCAACGGCATTCACGAGGGCACCATTCGCTACGAAATCGGGGACCCCAACCTGAAAGCCGAAACCAGCCTGCAGTTGGACGGTGGCGTAAGCTTCACCTCCGACCACGTTGGGCTGACCGTGGATGCCTTCCGCAACGGCATCCAGAACTACGTTTTCCCCACCCGGCTAGCCGACTCAGTTTCCGTGGATGGCGACCCGGTGTTCCGCTACGGCCAGGGCAACGCCCGCTTGGCCGGCGGCGAAATCACCCTGGATCTGCACCCCCACCCCCTGGACTGGCTGCACTTCGAGAACAGCTTTTCTATGGTGCGGGCCGTGCAGCTAAACCAGCCCGACAGCCTGCGCTTCCTGCCCCTGATTCCCGCCGACCGGCTACAGTCGGAGCTGCGCGTGAACTTCCGAAAGGTGGGCACCTCGCGCCTGGCCAACCTCTATGCCCGGCTGGGGGTAGAATACACCTTCGCCCAAAACCGCTTTTTCTCCGCTTATGAAACGGAAAACCGCACCCCTGGCTACACGCTTCTGAATGCCGGTCTGGGCTCCGATGTGCTAAACGCCAAAGGCAAAACGCTGTTTTCCCTGTACCTGACGGGCAACAACCTGCTGGATGTAGGGTACCAGAGCCACCTCAGCCGGTTGAAATACGCGGCGTACAACCCAGCCAATGGCCGCACCGGCGTGTTTAATATGGGCCGCAATGTGAGTGTAAAGCTGGTGGTGCCGCTGGCCTGGACCATGAATACCGGAGAGTAAAAAGGCGGCCGCGGGTGAGCGGCTACAGCCGGGCGTAGCGGACTTCCGTTTAAGTAGCTTAGCGTTCCTGCTTTTCAACCCTCCGCTTTTCTCCTTTTACCATACCAAATGGCGCACGCGCATCATCACGGACACGACCACCAGCATAGCTTAGCGGCGCCCATGCAATACGGGCGGGCTTTTGGCTGGGGCATTGCCCTGAACCTGGCTTTTGTGGCAGCTGAAGCCGCGGGCGGGCTATGGGCCAACTCCTCGGCCCTGCTTTCTGATGCGGGCCACAACCTGAGTGATGTACTGAGCCTGGCCCTGGCCTGGGGCGCAATGCTGCTGGCTCAGCGGCCAACTTCGGCCCGCTACACCTATGGCTTTAAAGGCATCACCATTCAGGCGGCCCTGGTGAATGCGGCCCTGCTGTATGTGGCCTTGGGCATTATTCTTTGGGATACGATTGACCACCTGCGGCACCCGGCCCCGGTGAATGGGCAGATGGTAATGCTGCTGGCCGGTATTGGTATTGCAGTGAATGGGTTTACGGCCTGGCTGTTTAGCCGGGGCCAGAGTGGCGACGTGAACGTGCGCGGCGCCTACCTGCACATGCTCACTGATGCGCTGGTATCAGTGGGCGTGGTAGCGGGCGGGGCGCTGGTGTACTGGACGGGCTGGCTCTGGCTCGACCCGGCCATCAGCTTCATTATTCTGGGCATTGTGGCCTTCGGCTCCTGGGGGCTGCTGCGCGAAACCATGCAGCTCAGCCTGCAGGCCGTGCCTAATAATATAGACCTGGACGCCGTGCAGCGCTTCCTGCTGGCGCAGGCGGGCGTGCAGCAGGTGCACCACCTGCATGTGTGGCCCCTCAGCACCCAGGAAACGGCCCTTACGGTTCATTTGGTGCGGCCGGGCTTCCCCCATGATAACGCCTTTCTGCACCAACTGCAGGACGATTTGCAGCATCAGTTCAGCATTGGCCACGCCACCATTCAGATTGAAGAAGCCTCCTCTACCGGCTGCGTTTCCGATGTGTGCGATGTCCGCACAGTCGGTAACACAGTCAGTAGCTGAGCCTGATTTTCTTCCTTTTCCTAAAAAGCCGCTTCCCCGCTGAAGCGGCTTTTTATGTTTACAGCGGGCCGGTTTGAAAAAATCTGCTTATCTCGACAGGCCAAACCCGGTTTCCCTCCCCTATCCCTCCACCCCACTTTCTTTTTCGTGCAATTGATTTCGTCTGAAAAGCCTGCCCGGCACGCCTCCCTGCTGAGCGCGGCCGTGGTAGTAGCCGCCCTGGGTTACTTCGTGGATATCTACGACCTTGTGCTGTTCAGCATTGTGCGCGTTCCCAGCCTGAAAGCGCTGGGCATAGTCGATGCCGCCATTCTGGACCAAGGCGTACTGCTGCTGAACATGCAGATGGCCGGCATGCTGGTAGGCGGCATTCTGTGGGGAATACTGGGCGACAAACGGGGCCGGCTAACCGTGCTTTTCGGGTCGATTCTGCTGTACTCGCTGGCCAATATTGCCAATGGCTTTGTGCAGGAATTGTGGCAGTACGCCGCTCTCCGGCTGATTGCCGGCATTGGCCTGGCCGGCGAGCTGGGCGCGGGTATTACGCTGGTCAGCGAGGTGCTGCCCAAGGAAAAGCGCGGCTACGGTACCATGATTGTGGCCACTGTGGGCGTATCCGGAGCCATGCTGGCGTATTGGGTGGGCGAGCAGTTTGGCTGGCGCACGGCCTATTTCATTGGTGGCGGGCTGGGCCTGGCCTTGCTGATACTGCGCGTGAGCGTATTTGAGTCGGGTATGTTTGAAAAAGCCGCCGCGGCTGCTCACATTCATCGGGGCGACTTCCTGAGCTTGTTCTCCAACAAGGAGCGGCTGCAGAAATACCTCAAATGCATTCTGATGGGCATTCCGCTGTGGTTTGTGGTGGGCATCCTCATCACCTTTGCGCCGGAGTTTGGCCGCGAGCTGGGCATCAGCGGGGAGGTATCGGCAGGCAAGGGCGTATTCTGGTGCTATTTCGGGCTGGTTTTTGGCGACTTCCTGACCGGCTGGCTTTCCCAGCGCTGGCGCAGCCGCAACCGGGTGATGCTGGTGTTTCTGGGCCTAAGTGCGGTGCTGATTGTGGTGTATCTGTTTACGCTGCGCGGCAGCACGCTCAGCACGGTATATGCGGTTTGCTTTGCCCTGGGCCTGGCCTCCGGTTACTGGGCTGTATTTGTAACCATTGCAGCGGAGCAGTTTGGCACCAATGTGCGCGCCACGGTGGCCACCACGGTTCCCAACTTTGTGCGGGGCTCGGTGGTGCCTATGACCCTGGCTTTTCAGGCGCTGAAAGGTCCGCTCACGCTGGTTGGGGCCGCCGCCACACTGGCGGCCATTGTACTCCTAGTGGCGGTGTGGGCTGTGGCTACTCTGCCCGAGAGCTATGGCAAAGAGCTGGATTATTATGAATAACCCATGAGAGTAGCCCACGGGTAAACTTTCCACAGCCAAACCAGTATTCATTTCCGGCCCCGACCTGGAGTCAGCTTCGTCTCTTTTCCATTTTTAGTCATGGCCCCCTCCTCCCCCCGGCGCACGATTCGCTGGTACGCACCCCACCATTTTATCCTGTTTCCGGCGGCGCTGGTCATGGCTTTTTACACGGGCCGGCACTATGCCCTCGTAGCCGGCACGAATAATAATGATGCCCGGCTGTGGTTTTCTCTGGCGGCCCTGTCCTTTATTTTGCTGGGACTGCTGGTAATGACGCGCCAGCACTACGCCCTCACGCTGCAGGACCGCATCATTCGCCTGGAAATGCGGCAGCGGTATTTCGAAGTTACCCGCGACAGTTTTCAGCCCATTGAGCAGCAGCTCACCTTCAAGCAGATAGCCGCCATGCGCTACGCAAGCGACGCCGAATTGCCCGGCCTGGTGCAGGCCGTCATCCGCGAAAAACTCTCCCCGGCCGCTATAAACGAGCGTATCAATCTGCTTCAGCCCGATAATATGCGGGTCTGAGAAATATCTTTGCGGCTTGCCGGCAGCCCTAGCCGCCGGCAAGCGTATTCCTCCTTTCCGCTTTCTCATGATTCTCTACAACGTAACCAGCAGCCTCGACCCGGAAATTGAAGACCAGTGGGTGGCCTATATGCGCGACACCCATATGCCGGAGGTGATGGAAACCGGCTTCTTTCTGAAAAGCCAGCTTTGCCGCCTCCTCAATGAGGAAGACAACGGCATTACCTATGCGGCGCAGTACTACTGCATAAGCCTGGAGCAGCTGGAAGAATATCAGCAAGTAGCCGCCCCTGCCCTGCGCGCCGATATGGAGAAGCACTTTGCCGGACGCTATGCCTCTTTCCGCACCACGCTGGAAGTACTGGACTAAGGCTGTTTTTCTACAAGACACCAAAACAAAAGGCCGCTTCCTCTGCAGAGGAGCGGTCTTTTGCTGATAGATTAATCCATCTAATTTAACCCCGTACGGCCGCTTCTACGGCCGGGTGGCAGACATAGGCCTGCAGCTCTGCCGCCGACATGTTCCCGTTGTGCCATTCGGGGTCCAGGTTGGCGCCGATACGCTTATAGAAGCCGATGGCGGGCTCGTTCCACTCCAGCACCTGCCACTTCAGGCGGTGGGCGCCGGTGGCACGTGCCTCGGCTACCACGGCATCAAACAAGAGCTTGCCCAGCCCCATACCGCGGGCGGCTTCGGTTACCACCAAGTCCTCCAGGTACAGCATCCGGCCTTTCCAGGTGGAGTAAGCGGTGTAGTACAGTGCAATGCCCAGGATACCGGCCTCGGGCGTTTCGGCCACGAAGAAGCCAAAAATAGGCTGGGGGCCGAATCCGTCGCGGCGCATATCCTCCAGGGTGGTAGTTACTTCGTCGGGGGCGCGCTCATACTCGGCCAGTTCCAGAATAAGCTCCCGCACGCGGGGCAGGTCGGCTTCGGTGCCGCGGCGAATGGTAGTCATAGCAAGAGAAATCAAGAGAAATAAGGAGAGAAAGCAAGTTACGGCCTGGGCTGAAAAAGCAATGAGCAACAGCTCCTGGGGGCCATTGCTCATTGCTTTGTATTCAGAACCCTGGAAATTACATCTGGGGCTGCATCTTTTTGATGGCATTGGTGGCATTCACCGCGTTGATTTCCTCTTTTGCGGCAGCCTCAGCGGCAGCGGCAGAGTCCTGACCTGCGGCGGCAGCCGGCAGCGGGGGCAGCGGCGAATCAACTACCTCATCGTTCTTCTGATAATCAGGATTGCTGCACGACGACACCGTGAGCGTCAGGGAAGCGGCGGCCAGCAGACGGAGCAAAAGCGTTTTTTTCATTGTATCAGCTTGAAAAAGCGAGGCAGGTTCGAGTTTGGGGCCGCAAGATACAAAGCCCACCCGGAAAGCCATAAAGGGAAAGTAAGGCGGCCGGGGCTACTTCAGCACGCGGCCGTAGGGGTTAAGGCCCATGTTGTAGTACGCAAACGACCAGATATCAGTCCACTCATCAATGAGCAGCTTGGTGCTCTTGCCCGCGCCGTGGCCGGCATTCACGTCAATGCGGATGAGTTGGGGATTAGGACCCGAATTCACTTCCTGCAGCGTGGCGGCAAACTTAAAGGAGTGGGCGGGCACTACCCGGTCGTCGTGGTCGGCGGTGGTGATGAGCGTGGCGGGGTAGTTGACGCCCGGTTTCAGGTTGTGCAGGGGCGAGAACTTGTAGAGATTCTGGAACTGCGCGTAGTTGTCGGAAGAGCCATATTCCGGCACCCAGTTCCAGCCGATGGTAAACTTCTGGTAGCGCAGCATATCCATCACGCCCACGGCCGGGAAGGCCACGTGCGCAACCTCGGGGCGCTGCGTCATGATGGCGCCTACCAGCAGGCCGCCGTTGGAGCCGCCGGCAATGGCCAGCTTATCAGGGTTGGTGTAGTTCTGAATGGAGAGATACTCAGCGGCCGCAATAAAGTCATCAAACACATTTTGCTTGTTGGGCGTCATGCCGGCCTGGTGCCAGGCCTCGCCGTACTCGCCGCCGCCGCGCAGGTTAGGAATAGCCAGTACGCCGCCATTCTCCAGCCACAGCATGCGCGTTACGCTAAAGCTGGGCGTGAGCGACACGTTAAAACCACCATAGGCGTAGAGGTAGGTGGGATTTTGGCCATCCAGCTTCAGGCCTTTCCGATGCACAATGAACATCGGAATCTTTGTCTTGTCTTTGCTGGCGTAGAACACCTGCTGCACCACATAGTCATCAGGGTTCACATCTACTTTGGGCTTACGGAACACCGTGCTTTCGCCGCTGGCCACGTTGTAGCGGTAAATGGTGGTGGGGTAAGCAAACGAGGTAAAGGCATAGTATACCTCCTTATCCTCGTGGCGGCCATGAAAGCCGCTGGCGGTGCCAATAGCCGGCAAGGTGACGTCGCGCTCAAACTCGCCTTTTTCCGAGTATACTTTCACCAGACTGCTGGCATCATGCAGGTAAGAGGCAATCAGGCGGCCGCCCACCTGCGATACTTCTTCCAGCTTATCGGCGGTTTGGGGGAGTACGTCTTTCCAGTTGGTTTCCTGCGGTTTTGCGGGGTCGATAAGGACCAGGCGGAAGCGGGGCGCTTTGTAGTTGGTATGCACCAGCAGCTTGCCATCAATGTTGCCCACCACGGAGGTATGGTACTCGTAGGTGCTGCCTACTGCCGTGAACTTGCCCGCTTGCTTCGCGGCTTTCAGGTCGCGCACCAGCAGGCGGTTGCCGTCGGCTTTGCCATCGGTGAGGTAGACAATCAGAAACCGCTCATCATCGGTGGTACCAGCGTAGCGGAAGCCCAGGGGCATGGTTTTGTCCTCGTATACCAGCTTGTCGGCGCTTTGGTCGGTGCCCAGGCGGTGGTAGTATACTTTGTGAAACTCGTTTTTGCCGGAAAGCTTGTTTTCGCCGGCTTTGGGGGCATCGTAGCGGCTGTAGTAAAACCCGTCCTTGTCCCAGGCGGCGCCGGAAACCTTCACCCACTGCAGCTCATCTTTTAGCGGCTGGCGGGTTTTCAGGTCCATTACTTTGAGCTGCTGCCAGTCGGAGCCACCGCCGGAGGTGGCGTAGGCCATGTAGCGGTGGTCGTTGGAAAAGTAGGTGCCGGCCAGGGCCGTGGTACCATCGGCGGAGAATTTGTTGGGGTCGAGCAGGACTTCTTCTTTCTCCTCCCCTACCTTCTGCACATACTGTACAGCCTGGTTTTGCAGGCCATCGTTTTTCTGAAAATATAGGTAGTCGCCTTCCTGCTGCGGAATGCCGTACCGCTCATAGTTCCAGATCTGGGTGAGCCGCTCCCGAATTTTATCCCGGAACGGAATCTTGTCCAGATACCCGAAGGTGACTTTGTTTTCAGCCGTTACCCACTCCTTAGTTTCCGGCGAGTCCGCGTCTTCCAGCCACCGGTAGGCATCCGTTACGGACGTGCCGTGGTAGTCATCGGTCTGGTTGCTTTTGCGGGGAGTGGGATAAACAAGCTTGTGGCGCGAAACCGGAGAGCTGGTAGTGGTAGACACGGCAGTTTCTGAAGATGTAGAGGAAGCAGTGGTCTGGCCGAGCGGCCGGGACGGGCTACAGGCAGTTAAAGCAGACAACGTAAGCAGGCAAAGAGTACTGGTCTTCATAGCATCAGGAACGAGTAAGGATAAGCCGGGAGAAGGCAGCCGAAAAGAGGAGGCCACTAAGGTAGTAGCCCGGGCGCATTTTCCTGGGCTGCGCCGTTGGGAGCTTAGGCCCGCATGCGGCCCACCTTGGGAATTACCTGAATCAGGAAGCGTTTATTCTGGCCTTCGCGGCTGGCCGGGTAGCGCCCGGTGCCATAAAAGCCGCTGCCGCCAATAATCAGCTCAATGCTTTGGTCCCGGTTGAAATTTAAGCCGTTCTGCGACCAAAGGTTCAGCAGGTTCAGGGCGCGGCGGTAGCTGAGCTGGTAGGCAAACTGCTCGTCGCGCTTGGTGCGGGCTTCATCGTAGAGGTAGCGCGCAGCCATGCCTTCCACAATGACCAGGTAGCGCACATTCTGGCCCCGGGAGCTGGCGCTCAGGCTGCGCAGGCGGTCCTGCAGCAGGCGCCCGGCCCGTAGCAGCGCGGGCTTGTCGCGCTCCTGAATTTCGTCGCGGCCGGCTTTGAACTGCACGTCCAGCTTTAGCTCGTAGCGCTCATTTTGCGGGTCGTAGCGGAAGTACTGGCCTTCCAGCCGGCGTAATGATTCCCGGATTCGGGTTATCTGCTCCAGCTCAATGGCCTTGGCTTTCAGCTCGCCGTTGGCATCTTTCAACTCCCGCTCCCGGTCCTTGAAAAGCTTGAAGCTGTACACAAACAGCACCAGCATCACCACGAATAGGGACGTCATCAGGTCCACATAGCTGGGCCAGAAGAAGTCGTTGGATTCGCGTTTGGAGGAGCTGTTCATGAGTAGCTGACTTTATTGGACTTGCAGGCTGATATTCTGGTCGGCCATTTACACGAGTCGGGCTGATGCCACAATAATAATTTTAATATTCGGCGCAAAGCAGGGCAACTCCTACGCCGGGCGTTGCATCTGCCCCATTACCTCTCGCCCTATTTCTCTTTGGTATGTCAAACATCTCCTTTTCTCTACGCAAGGCAGCACTTATTACGGGGCTAGCGCTGCTGGGCTCGGTTATCGCGGCCCCTTTTGCCGAAATGTATGTCTTACCCAAGCTGGTAGTTCCCTACAAAGCCACGGAAACTGCCCAGAATATTCTGGCGCACAAAGGACTTTTTACCGCGGGCATCTTCGCTTATTTCTTCACGTTTATTCTGGATCTGGTGCTAAGCTGGTCACTGTATTTATTATGCAAGCCCGTTAGTAAGGCCCTGGCACAACTTACCGCCGGGTTTCGGCTGGTATATACCATTCTGGCGCTGGTAGCCCTCAACAACCTGGTAACCGGCTTCCGGCTGATTACTGCTCCCGAATACCTGACGCTGTTTGCCAAAGACCAGCTGTACGCCTTATCCATGGTGTACCTCAGGGCCTTTAAAAATCACTGGTATCTGGGGCTCATCCTGTTCGGTATTCACCTCGTGCTGTTGGGCTATCTGGTGGTAAAATCAACCTACATTCCCCGCCTACTGGGCTTTGCCTTAATGATTACCGGCGCAGGCTATATCCTGACCAGCCTACGGCCCTACCTCGCGCCCGATCTGAACATTGACTTTGCCATGTATACCTTTTATGGTGAAATCCTCTTTATGATTTGGCTCCTCGTTCGATGGAGAAGATTGCCGGAAACGCTCTAGCAACAAATGCTGGTCTGGAGTACCCTTCTGGGAATACTTGCTTACTGCGGCTGCACTCCGCCAAACAGCTTATCCATAAACCGCTGAAAACGATTCTTCGCGGTGGCCTTCACCAGTACGGTATTCAGGTTCGATAACTCCGCGAGCAGCTTGGCCTGAATCTGAGAATCCAGCTCTACTTTGCGGAGCAGCTCGCGCTGGGTGGCCGTTACGTCGCGGCTGAGGGCCTGCTGGCTGGCATCCACGCTTTTCAGCGGGTCCAGCTGGCGCATGATGCGCTCAAACACGTTGTCTTGGTTGATGCGCTGGAAGTACTCGCCCCACTTCTCGTAGGCCTGCTGGGCGTCGCGCTCATGGTACTGCAGGCGTTTCTGCATCAGGTCCGTCAGCGACATGGAGGCCTGGTCGAAGTACTGCTCGGTGCGGCCGCGCAGGGCGTCCATTTCCTTCTGGTGGCGCTGGAAAAAGTCGAGCTGGTGCTGGATGAGGTTATCGTTCTGGCCAATGTACTGGCCCAAGTCATTGATGCCGCGCTCAAAGCCGCGCAAACGGTCCAGAATGCCGGCCACGCTGTGGGCGGTATTAGTGCCCTCGGCCAGCATCTGGTTCAGCTTCTGCTGATAGCCGGTAAACTGCCCGAACATTTCCGCCGACTCCCGCACCTTATCAAACACTTCCAGGTTGGCCTGCGCCATCCGGTCGTAGCCAATTTCCTCCAGCTTCACCAAAAAGTCGCGCTGCACCCGGATGTTCTCGGTAATGGTGTTCAGAATGGGCTCGAAGAGCGTGACTTTGCCCACGAAATCCTGATTGAAGGCATCAAGCACCGCTTTCAGGTTGGTGAGCGAGCCGGCCATATCTGAGTGCAGAATGGGCAGCAGCTTCACCTGCAGGAAAGTGTAGTACTGGTTCTGGCGCTCGTCTACCACCTTGCGGGCCCGGCGCACCAGGCCATTGCCCAGCAGCGTGAGCAGCAGCCCCACAAAGGAGCCGGCCATGGCAATCAGCACTCCGGTCAGGAAGGGTGTCAGGGCATTTTCATCGGCCACCCCATTACGGGCAATACCCACCAGGCCCAGAATTACGCCCAGAAACGTACCCAGCAAACCCAGATACAGCGGCGTAGCCACGCCCGACTGCACTTCATTGGTCAGTACCTCACTGCGCCGCTCCGATATATCCTTGAGAATATCGAAGTCGGCGGCGGCGCCTTTGTTGTGGCGCAGGTACTCGTTGGTATCCAGCAGAATGTCGCGGAAGTCGTCCGTGGCCGGGTCGGCCTTAATAAGGTCGGCTACAAAGGAATCGGCCGGGGCATCGGCGGCATAATCCGGCATATCCCGCCCATCGGGCGTTACCAGGCGGCGCTCCACGCGCAGGGCGCTACGCTCCGGATACAGCAGTTCCAGCCGCCGCGCGCGGGACCGGGTTAGCAGAAACTCACGTATCTGCAGCCCTACTATAACCAGTACAACAACCAGTTCGAGAATGATTTCAAGCATAGTGCTACGAAACTACAAGCTATTCTTTAAAGCTAGTTCCCCTCCTTTTGTCAAGGAGGGGTCAGGGGTGGTTCTTTTCGTTGAACGATGACTAGCTCTAAATTTTAGCTCTAGTTGACCACCCCTAACCCCTCCTTGACAAAAGGAGGGGAACTAGCTTTTTACTCAAACCGAATAGCGGCCTTATGTTCAATCTGCCAGGCACCCGCCACGCGGCGTAGCGTACCATCTTCGTCCGTTATAATGCGCGACACCGGGCCGGCGGGCTGTTGGTAGCGGCATGCCTCGCGCAGGGAGAACTGGGCGCTTTGAATGGCGTAGGCATGCACGGCCGGGTTGGGGTTCACGCGGAACGTGGCCATATCCGGGTTTTGGGGGCTGAGCGTAATCTGGTAGATGCTGTCGTGCTGGGGCTGATCCGAGAGGTCGTACTCACTGAAACCGCCATTCACGGGCACCTTCACGTAGCGCAGCTCGGGGCCTGGGGCAACCGGGCGCGGCGGCTCCGGCAACGTTACAGGTGGTACCAGACTATCAAACTCATCCCGCGAAGCTGCTGCTGGCGGGCCGGCTGGCGTTACCACGGGCGGCGCAGGAGTTTCGGTTATGGCGGTAGGCGGTTCGTAGGCGGAAGGCGCCTGGCTGATGTTGGCAAAAGGCGTAGCGGCAGGGGCTGGATTCCCTTTGGCTGGATTTGATGGAGCGGGTGCAGGCCGCTGTTTCTCTACCGAAGGGCGGTTCTGATTTTGATTCTGGCCGTGTTTCTGCTGACCATCGTTTCCTGTGGGAGCAATGGATGCGCCAACTGCCGGACGCTTGCCTAGCTCCTGGGCTACCCATTGCTGCACCAACTGCTCTACCTGGCGCTGCATCTCCGGCGTTAAGCGGGTTAACGGTGCAGCACTGCCGCTGGCGGGCGCGCCCTGCAAAGCCATAATTTCCTCGCGGCGCTTATCAATACGGGCACTCAGCTCCTTCTGAAAATCATTCAGACTGCGGCGCATCAGCACGTACAGGAACAAGCTGAGCAGCGACACAATCAGGGCCAGGGGCGCAAAGAACTTGCTCATCAAACTCTCACTACCTCCGCGTGGCGCCGGAGCACCCGTTTCCCCTTCATTCACGCCCACTTCATCCAGCGAAGCCGTGTTGGTTTCATTGGTGAGCGAAGTAGTATCAGCGGTGGCTTCAGCAGCGGCTACCTCACCGGGCGGGGTGCCGTTCTCTACGTAGGTATTTAGGTTAGTGGCCAGCGCATCCAGGGCCTGCATACGGGCTGGGTCTTTGCGCCGGGCCGGCGAGGCTTTCAAGCGGTTGATGATTTCAGTAGCCAGCTTCTGAATGCGCGACTTATCCGAGCCCAGGCCCTTATACATTGCTCCGCGCCCTTCCAGCGGCAGGTACAAGGCACTATACACC
Source organism: Hymenobacter sp. DG25A (assembly GCF_001280305.1). Classification (NCBI taxonomy): domain Bacteria; kingdom Pseudomonadati; phylum Bacteroidota; class Cytophagia; order Cytophagales; family Hymenobacteraceae; genus Hymenobacter; species Hymenobacter erythromyxa. The sequence continues at coordinate 3,021,692 of NZ_CP012623.1, forward strand.
CGCTGGCTATCGGCTTTTATACTGTTTTCAAAGGCTTTTAGCGAGCTGCCGCACTGCAGACTATTCTTAAGATTTGGCCGGCCGGTGTCTTCATACACAAACTTCACCGTGGCACACCAGATCTGCACCTTTTGCTCATCAAGCGTGGGCTGACCGAGGGGCGTTTGGGCGTGGGCGCCTGCCGCCAATAGCAACAGGCCGAAGAGCAAAGAAGCAGTGCGGCGGGAAAGAGTCATGAATCTGATGTATTGGGAAAAGACAATCATTCTAAAAGTAGATTTTGCCGCTTTTCAGTCATCCATTTCGGGAAACTCACCAACCAGCCAAAATTCACCATCTGGTTCTAAGGCATATCGATTAATGAACGACTGAGTGACACTAATCTTGTTGGAAAGCCACGTAGACATCATATGGTCATATGCTTGAAGCAAGTATTCTTGACCACTCATAATGAAGAAGTGAGTAATTCTTCGGTATAGATGCTTGAACTGAATTAACTCCAATAGTTTCGATTTATCAGCTATTCGAATTTCGAAGGCATGTGTTTCAGTTGCGGAATAACCAGCAATTTCCAGTTCAGTGGTCAACTCGTTGTCAACCCCGTCGAAGACAAATACCGAATCATCTGGCATCAATTCCAGCACTTCGACTAAGAAGTTTGCTTTCTTATCTACCATTAACTCATCCGGCCTGCAAATCCCGGCTCAGATTATACAACGCCTGTTTCAGTGGGAGGAAGAATAACGTTTCTGGCAGGGTTTCGTCGGCGGAAAGCAGGCGCTGGAACTGGTGCAGGCCCAGGCTTAGACTGTCCTCGATTTCGCGGAGCAGAATGTCCTTCACCCGTTGCCGGTCCACGTCTACGCCTACTTCGCGCATGAGGGGGGCTACTTCGTCGCCTTCCAATACCAGGGTGAGGAAGTTTCGTACGTTTTCGAGTACCTGAGCTTTCAGGTCGGCATCTACCTGCGCCAGCTTGAGGCGGCGCTGCCCGATTTCGCCCGAATCCGGGGCGCCGGTGAACTTCACAGGCTTAATCCGGTCGTAGTCGGCGGTGGAAGCACCGTCTTCGAAGAGCACGCCGCCGTTGGTGGTGGCTTCTTTGGGATTATCGGCCAGAATCACGCGGAAATTATGCGGTGCTTCGGTACCGGTTACGGCCTGGAAAATGGCTTTGGTAATCTTCTCAATAGCTGCCAGGTTGCTGCCCCCGGCCAGCAGGCGCAGGTACAGACTGCCTTTGCCGGAGAAGCACAGGTAGCGCGGCGTTTTCAGGCCGAGGTGCTGCACCAGCTGGGCGGTGTGGTAGATAATGGCCGTGTAGTGCAGGTAGAACAGCACCCGCAGCTGGCGGCCTTTGCCCAAGCCCAGCGCCTGCGAGAAACGCAGTGCATCATCGTACTTAAACAGCAGCGAGGTTACGTCAGCGGAGCCGAAGTCGGCGTTGCGCAGGGCAGCGTTGAGGTAGCCTTTGTACTCCTGGTTTTGCTCCGAGTCGGGCAGGCTTTCGGCGTGCGCCACGCCCAGGCGCAGCAGGCCGTTTTGCTTGGGCGCACCCTGCACACGGGCGTAGCCGTCGCCCCACAGGTCGTCGCCGGCAAAGCGGAACGAGGTGCTGAAGGCTGGATGCTGCTCGGCAAACACCAGCAAGTCGGTGGTACCCCCGCCAATGTCAATGTTGATGACGTTTTCGTCGCGGTTGGGCACCACCTGGTTGGTGGCCGTGAGGTAGTAGTACGGCGCCACCGATTCGGTGAGGCACACTGTAGACCGGCGCACTTTAAACACCTCCTGAAACTTCTCATCCCAGACCTGCTGGAACTGATTGCGCAGGAAACCATCAAAGCTTAGCGGGGCAAACCACACCACGCGGGTATCTTCCAGAATGCCGCCGTGCAAAGCCGCCTTATGGCGCATCAGCAGCAGCATTTCCTTGAAGAACGCCTCAATGCGCGATACCCCCTGCGGATCCAGCTCGGCCGACCACTTCAGGTTAGTAACAAAGCGGTTCTGGGGCAGCTCCGAGAGGGTTTCGGTGTTGATGCTGAAGCCCACGTTGATGTTGCTGAGCACCTTGGCCGGCTCGTTGGCGAAGCTGGTGGTTTCGCACACGGCCGTCCGAATCGGAAACTCATAGGCGGAGCCGCCTTCGCCGATAAAGCTGGGAACAAACTCACGGGTTTGCAGCGTGGCAATATCACTCTGCATCTGCCCGGCACCGGAGCGGTAGCGCTGGGTTGCCGACTGCCCGGCATCGGGCAGCGGAGCGTGCAGCCATTCCACCTGCACATCGGCTTCGCCAATGGTAAGAGGCCGGGGATGCGCGCGCGGGCTATCAGCATAGGCTACGTGGGTGTTGGTGGTGCCAAAGTCTACTGCAAATGTGAAGCGGCGGGTTCCGCGCTCCAGCTCACGCCAGCGGGGCACTACCAGCCCTCGGGCCGGCGCCGCGCCCAGCATGGCGGGCGGGCAGGTAAGCTCGGCAATATCGAAGTGAGTGCCGGTTATTTCGTAGTAGGTACTACCGGCGCTGGCAACGCTCTTGGTAGTGCGCTCCTGTTTGGTGGCCCGACGAGCGGCTCCCTGGTCGGTTATCCGCTCACCACCGGCAAAGAAGGCCAGTTCATAGCGGCGCTGCAGCATGGTGGGCGAGTTATCGGCATCCACCAGCATTACCTTGTACAAATCGTTGTACTCGGGCTGCTGCCGGAACACATAGAACGGGAAAATACCCACGCCCACGTTGGCCCGCACAATGCGGCCTTTCTCCAGAATCTCGCGGCCCTGCGCATCTTTCGGGTTCTGCGGGTTGGTGTAATAGCTGCGCTCGAAGGTGATGAAGCGGCCACCCTGCACCGGCACGCGCAGCTGCACGCGCACGTGGTTCAGGTCGATGGTGAAGGTGAGCAGCTCGGCCAGATCATGCTCCGTGAAGTACTCAAAGAAGGTCTGGCGCAGCGGCAGCAGGTACGGGAAACGGGCGCGGCCCTGCCCGTCGGCCCCGTACTGGAACGTGACTTTGCCGGTGTGGTAGCGCTGGGTGTTCAGCTCGTAGGGCAGCTCTACCAGGGAGTCTTCCAGGAAGTCGCCTACCGTCAGATATGGGTATTTAAAGCCTTTGCCGGGCAGCACGCGGCTTTCCAGCGCCAGCTCGTCGTGGTAGGGCACGGGCGTGCGGTCGTCCCAGGGCTGGCCGTTGAGGTAATTGGCCCCGGCCATGGTCAGGTTGGGGCGCAGTACCAGCGGGCGCGGGCGGCCGTTGCTGGCTTCGCGCGTGGGCTGAATGAACAAATCGGAGCTGGTCACGGCCGACTGATCGGCGCGGCCGGGCAGCGGCACCCCTTTTACTGATACCAGGTTGCCCTGGGCATCGGGCAGGGCCGGGAAGCGGCTCTGGAACTGCTGGGCTGTCCGGTCGCCCTGCATCTGCATCTGGTTGATGCGGGTGCGGTCGAGGGCGGCGTACACACTACCGGCAAACTCGCGGCTGCGCAGCTGCGGATAGGCCAGGAACAGCTCGTACACAAACTCCTGAAACTGCGGGTCACGCTGCTCCAGTAATACCGTCTGGCCATCGAAATAATGACCCCGGGCCTGCGGACGCTCCAGATCCAGCGGCTTCACGGCCGGACCGGTGAACAGCAGCGTGAGCGGCGAGGTGCCCCCCAGCAGGCGCGGACCGCCCGCCAGCTCCGGCGACTCATAGAAAATGAGGTACATGTCGGAGAAGCCCTGGAAGCGCTGGTCCTGGAAGAACAGCTGCAGGGTTTCGCCCAGCAGGCGGGTGCCTTCCTCGCTGCGCATCTTCCGGATTTCGGCCTCCGTGTTCCAGCGGCGCAGCGTGAGCTTGCGCCCGGCCTGGGAGTAGAGGTGGAAGTTGTAAAGCAGCTCCAGCAAATCCCAGTAGTGCGTTACCAGCTCGTGGTACACGGAGTTGGGGTTGCGCTGGCCTTCGCGGGCCAGGAAATCAAACGCCGTTTCAAACAGGTGCATCCGCGCAAACGGCGTCGGGATGCTAATGGCCAGATTGCGGGCTTTACCGCCCGTGGGGTCCGTTACGGTGTTGATTTCGGTACTGGTGACGGGGGCGGTTTTCTGCCAGCCTTGAACTTGCTGGGACCCGTTATTATGCAGGCGAAGGACTTTAGCCATTCTAAGTTTGCTTTGATTTGAACGGAGTCCCCTCCTTTTTTAAGGAGGGGTGCCCGGAGGGCGGGGTGGTTCAGGCGTTGTTTTGTTGTTTGCTTATTCCGTCATGTCGAGCGTAGTCGAGACATCTCGCGGGCTGATGTTGGGGTGCTAATCACTATTTACCACACTAGCGAGATGTCTCGACTACGCTCGACATGACGGGTGGTTTTCAGCTGAACAACATCAGCAACGAGGTCAACCACCCCAGCGGCAGTAAACTGCCACGTCCCCTCCTCATCTGAGGAGGGGAATTAACGTTCTGTTTAAACGACTTTCACCTTTTCCTCAAAGGCCTTGTCGGTCACATCGTAGAACAGGGCCAGCAGCTTCTTGAAGTTGTCGGGCTCGTTGATGGACTTATCGGCTTTGTTGAGGCTGTCGAGGATGTAGTTGTGGCTGAGGCCTTTGTTGAAGAAGTCGTTCCACTTCTTTTCCACGGGCTTGCCGGCAATCATGGCGTTGAAATCCTCGGTGGTCAGGTCGAAGGGGCGGAAGGCACGGCGGTTCTGGGAGAGTTCCTGCAGCCACTGGTCTACCCCAAACTCAGGGCTGTGCAGCAGGTTGTTCAGCTCCCGAAAGATGGGCTCGTTGCGCAGCGCGTAGTCCAGCTTCAGGTTGTCGTGGTAGGGTGCCTTGTCATCGGGCAGGTGCTGCTTGTGGTAGCGCGAGAAGTACAGCAGCTGCGTGAGGTGCTTGGCAATCAGCTCGCGGCTTTCATCGGGCAGGTGGCCAAACTGCACCTCCATCGAATCAGAGCCTAAGCCATACTCGTGGAAGTGGGGCGCACCGCTGCGCAGCTCGGCATCGGAGTACTGCATGAAATCCACGATGCTGAGGGCGGCCAGCAGCTCAATGAGGTGGGCTTTGTTTTTCTGCTGGGTGCCGCCGGGCTGGTTGTCGTAGGGCGTGTCGGGCGTGTCGGCCAGGTAGTACAGTGCATCCAGGCCCGGCAGATTGTGCTCGTAGTAGCTGAGCGCCGCCTTGGTTTTGGTCAGGAAGTTGTTGGAGTCGATAACCTGATTGTCCTCGCTTTGCAGCGCAAAATACGGCATCACGGTTACCGCACCAGTCAGCGCGTCGCGCAGGTAACGGGCGTTGCTAAGGCGGGTGTTGGGGTCTTTCAGGTTTTTGAGCAGCAGCGGAAAACCAGCCGCGCCAGTACCCCCAAAAATGCTCGATATAAAGAATACCCGGTCACCCTCCTGGAAGTTATCTGCAAAAAACCGCATTTCCGGGCTCTCCACCACCTTGTTCAGCACCACGGAGCCCACGTTTGGCGAGCCGCGGAAGCCAATGGTAAGCGGGCTTTCCAGGTTGTCCTGGGTGAATAGCAGCTCTACCACGGCCTTGGAATCCACGGAAAGCTGGTCGTAGTGCAGGTACTGGCGGAAACTCTGGTTGATACCGCCGAAGTCGAAGATAAAGGTATCCTTCACGCCGCCATTGGCATCGGCTGAGATATTGCTCAGCGTGCTGATGTCGGTTTTGAAGAAGCCTTCCTCTTGCTGGCCCAGACGGCGGTGCACCTGTTGGTAGCTTTGCAGCAAGGCCACCGTGCGGTTCATGTCGCCGTTGTGGGCGTCGGGGTCGATGATGATGGGCACTACCCGGTCGCAGTTGGGAAGCTCTACGCCCGAGGCCAGCAGCATGGTGAGCGAGCGAATGACGCGCGAGCCTGTGCCGCCGATGCCGAATAAAAACAGTTTAGCCATGAGTTGCGAGTGCTAAATGACTGTAGCGCGAAGCTCCAGCTTCGCGCATCGTTCAACAGAATATCTGAACGATAAAAACAATCAGAATCGTAAAAACGGCGCGGTGGCCATTGTTCAACGATACACGAAGCTGGAGCTTCGCGCTACACTTAAAACGGAGTGGTGCTGGCGTTGGTGGAACCGCGGCGCAGCAACAGGGAAAACACGAAAAACCACAGCATCCCCAAAACGGCATTCCAGGTAGCCAGCCAGTAGATATAGCTGTGCTCGGTAGCCTGCTGGGCGTTGGCCTGCCAGATGGCAATAATGAAGGCCAGCACCGCATTCAGGAAGAAGAAAATACCCCAGTGGCGGCCTTTGTTGAAGGTGGCCACGCCCATGGCGCGGTTAATCACATAGTAGAACACTACCACCAGCGCCAGGGAAAGACCGATGTTCAGCAGGCCAATGTTGGGGAAGATAACGTCGCGGTACACGGGGGTATCCGCAGGTGGTTGAGGGGAGCCAATGATTTCGTAGAGGAACCGGAAGAATGCTTTCATGGAACGGGGAGAGAGGCGCGCCTGGCTGGTGCGTGGGTAAAGGAACGGTAAACGAACAGGTATTAGTACGTAGGGAGGTTGCGCCGGGCAATTACCGGGCCGGTTGCAGGATCAGGGGCACCGTGAAAACGGGCCGAACGTCCTGCTCACTGGTGGTTACCGCTTCCACCCCATCCAGCAAAGAACTGAAGGCAAATGTTTTAGCGCCGGCCTGGTTGATATTGCTGTCGTTTTTGGTGGTCCACTCATTTATCCAGGTGGGGCGCTTGTTATTGAGCACTAGCTGGAGCGGGCGCTCGGCCTTGGCCATGCGGGTAAGGCGCACTTTTACAAAGTGCGTATAGCCGGACTCGGGGCCGCTGCTGGCGCGGGTCTGGTCGGTGGCGGCAAATACCTGGGTGATTTTGGCATCGGTGTCCACGCCTACCAGCTGCAGGTTGGCTTTCAGGTACGTCAGGTCACGGTACAGGGCAGGCAACGGCGCCATGTTCAGGCCCACCACAAACTCCACGGGCTGCTGAGCCGATACTTCACTGACGGCTACTGTGTGGTAGGAAGCCCCCGCGGCCCGCTTGCTGGCCCCGGCATCACCATAGTACCAGCCGCCCTGGTTCTGGAATTTGCTGAGCAGTGAGGAAGAAGGCGTGGGGTATTTCACGCCGAAATGGGCCTGCTGGGCGGGCTGCTTGCTGAGCAGGGCCGCATCAAAGCGGCGCACGGCATCTGCGGGGCCGATTACCCAGAAATAGTACGGAATGTCAGTATCGCAGCAGTTGGCGCGCTTGGCCCCGCCGGTTTTCAGGGCCGGGTAGTAGATACCGTGAAAGTCAGAAGTGAAGCCGTACACAGAAACGGCCAGATCTGAGCGGCCTGCGCGGTTCAGGGCGTCGGTAATATCGGTTTTAATGTAGGGAATAGCGCCGGCGTTTTTCGGCGAGTAAATAAAGTCCGAAATCAGCACACTGACGGTGTTGGGCTCATAATAATGGCTCACCAGCGTATCGAGCACGGAGGGAATATCGGTGCTCTTGGCGGGCTCCCGGATGCCGCCGCGTACGGTGCCGGAAAGCTGCTGGTATGTGTCGCGGTAGGGCTTTTCCTTGATGCGGAAGAACTGCTTCTGCTGCACCGCCGTGCTCCGGTTTAAGTCAGACAGAAACTGGGCTACGTGCTGTTGAAAGCGGGTATTCTCGGCACTGGCACCGGGTTTTGGCATAAAGCCTTCCATGGAACCCGATACTTCCAGGAAAATAGCGACGCGGGCTAGCGGCGCTTCGGGCTGCTCCCCTTCGGGCACCGAGGGTTCAGCAGCTACCGGCGCCGGGGCCGCTGGCTTTTCTTCCGCCGACGGGGTGGTTTTAGATACCGTAGCGGTGTCTTCGGACTTTATATCCTCCCGCGAATAACAGCCGGCCAGCAACAGGGCAGCTGCCATAGCCGGCAGCAGGCGAGAAAAAACAGGGTTTCGCATCGAGCCAAAGTAACGTTTCACGGCCGAAGCCGCAACCCCGCGTACTGCCAAGCCGCCCCGCGGGTTGTGCCGAAACGCGCAGTTGAGCAGAAAATTTTAGTTTGAAGATATTCCTACGTGTCATTGCGAGGCAGAAGCCGAAGCAATCCGTCCCTTAAAACATGCAAAGCCCCAATAAAACCAGAAAGCCCTTGACGCATGCACCACGCGTCAAGGGCTTTCTGGTAAAAGGGAGTATCTGGCTTTGGAAAGGACGGATTGCTTCGCTTCGCTCGCAATGACACGGACCGCACAGTTCCTTCCTTAGCTATAATCTATTTCCGTATTGTCACCAATATTAATGCTGTGGTTCAGGCCCCGGAAGGAGGCATCAGAGCCCACAATGCAGTCGTGCATCACGGCGGAGCGCAGCTCGGAGTAGGAGCCGATGATGGAGTCGCTCAGGATGGTGTTTTTGACGATGGTCCGGTCGCCGATTGCCACGTTGGGGCCAATGATGGAGTGCGAAATCTGGCAGTCCTTGCCAATGCTGACCGGCGGAATAATAATGGTATCGGGAAACTCGGGGTAGAGGCGGGCCAGGAACTCGGGGCGGTTAAGCAGACGGGCGTTGGCTTCCAGCAGGGTTTCCTTGCGGCCGCAGTCAAACCAGTTGTCTACCGGCGTGGTGGTAATTTCCTCGCCCTGCTGAATGAGGCGCATCAGCGCGTCGGTCAGCTGAAACTCGCCGTGGGTGCGCAGGTCCTCATTTATGATGTACTCCAGGGCTTCGGCCAGGCGCTCGGGGTGGGCTATTTTGTACAGGCCCACCATGGCGTAGTTGGACTTGGGGATTTTGGGCTTTTCCACCACTTTGGTTACGCGGCCGCCGCTGCTGGTTTCTACCAGGCCAAACATGCCGGGGGTTTTCACCTCTTTCACGGCCAGCACGGTACCGGGCATGGCCAGCAGTTTGGGCAGATCAATGTCCACAATGGTGTCGCCCAGCAGAATCAGCACACCGTCGGGGTCGTGGCGGAAGGTGTCGCGGGCCAGCCACAGGGCATGCCCAATGCCTTCGCGCGGTTCCTGCACCACAAAGGTGGACTTCAGATCGGGGTATTCGCGGCGCACGTAGCGCTCAATTTTCTCGCCCAGGTAGCCAATGATAAACACAAACTCCTCGAAGCCGGCATCGCGCAAACGGTCTATGATGTGGCCCAGGATGGTGTTGCCGGCCACGGGTACCAGCGACTTGGGCTGGGTGTGCGTATGGGGCCGCAGGCGCGACCCAATGCCGGCAACGGGAATGACTGCTTTCATGTGCGGTGCAATGGTGGTCAGATAGACTCGCAAAATAAGGATTCGGCGCGGTAAGCGGCAGCAAATACAACCGCTGCGTCCTGATTTCGTACTGGCAGCACGTGTATATAGTATTTCGTGCATAGTATTGCCGGGCCGGTAAGCTCAGCAGCAACGGCTTTTCCGGAGCGGCAGCACGCTTTTTTCTGATTTTCTCTCCCTCACTTTCTTTCCCAATCCTTTCTCATGAAACGTTTCCTCCTTTATCTGGCCGGTCTGGTCATTATGCTGAGCCAGTCTTCCTGCGGGTACAACTCCATGGTACAGAAAGACCAGGCCGTGAAAGCCCAGTGGGCCAACGTGCAGAACAGCTACCAGCGCCGCTCCGACCTGATTCCCAACTTGGTAAACACCGTGAAAGGCGCCGCCAACTTCGAGAAGTCAACTCTGACCGACGTGATTAATGCCCGCGCCAAGGCTACCAGCGTGCAGCTTTCCGCCGACCAACTCACGCCCGAAAACCTGAAGAAATTCCAGGAAGCCCAAAGCCAGGTATCAGCCGGTCTAGGCCGCTTGCTGGCCGTATCGGAAAACTATCCGGATCTGAAAGCCAACGCCAACTTCCAGGAGCTGCAGGCGCAGATTGAAGGCACCGAAAACCGCATTAACGTGGAGCGGCAGAAGTTTAACACCGTGACCAACGACTATAACGGCTACATTAAATCTTTCCCCAATAACATCTTTGCGGGTATGTTTGGCTTCGCCGAAAAGCCCTACTTTGAGGCGGAAGCCGGTGCGCAGAAAGCGCCTACCGTACAATTTTAATCGGAGTTGCCTGTTGTCAGTGGACAGCTGCCTGTAGCATTTTACTTTGCAGTAGCTGGCCACTGATAACGATCAACTGACAACTGAACTATGGTTAACCCTCTCACGCCCCAGCAGGAGGCGGCCCTGGTAGCCGCCATCCGGCAGGCGGAAGTCACTACTTCCGGCGAAATTCGGGTGCACTTTGAAGACACCTGCCCCACCCCGGAGCCCCTGGACCGGGCCGCGCAGATTTTCGCGCAGCTTAAAATGCAGGAAACGGCGGAGCGCAACGGTGTCTTATTTTACGTAGCCTGGGAAACCCGTCAGTTTGCCATTATTGGGGATGCGGGCATTAACTCCGCCGTGCCCGATGACTTCTGGGAAACCACGAAGGAAATTGTGCTTGATAATTTCAGGACCCACAAGTTTGTGCTGGGCCTGGAGCGCGGTATTCAGATGGTAGGCGAGCAGCTGCAACGGTATTTCCCCTACAACGTGCACACCGACCAGAACGAACTCGACGACTCCATTTCGTTTGGCGACGCTACGCCGCCGCGTATATGATTCTACCTCTCTTCCGGCCCGGTGCCGCCCGGCGCTCCATCTATCTTCTGTGGCTGCTGCTCCTGCTGATGGTCCCGCAGCTATCAGCCCAAACCCTACCGGAACGCCCCACCCCTCCCCGCCTGGTAAATGACCTGGCCGGGCTAATGCGCCCCGAGGAAGTGGAGGCGCTGGAACGCAAGCTGGTAGCGTATGACGACTCCACCTCCACGCAGATGGCCATTGTTACGGTGCCTAACCTGGAGGGTGCCGAGGTGGCCGACTACGCGCAACAGCTGTTTGAAAAGTGGGGCATTGGCCGTAAGGGCAAGAATAATGGCCTGCTGATTCTGGTTTCCAAGGAAGAGCATAAAATCAACATCCACACCGGCTACGGCCTAGAAGGCGCCATTCCCGATGCCCTGGCCAAGCGCATCATCACCAACGTGCTGGTGCCCAACTTCCGCGCCGACCAGTACTACAAAGGCCTGGATGCCGCCACCGACCGCCTGTTTGCCCTGGCGGCCGGCGAGTACCAGGCCGAGCCCCGCCCCACCGGCGACTATAATGATGGCGGCGGCTCCGGCTGGCTGTTCTGGGTAGTGCTGGCCCTGCTTATCTTCCTGTTCATCTCCCGCATGGGTGGTGGCAAAGGCGGCGGGGGCCGACGCAACCGCGGCTTTGGCGGCGGCATGATTCCGCCCCTCATCTTTGGGAGTGGTGGTTTCGGCGGCGGAGGCTTCGGTGGAGGCGGTGGTGGTTTTGGCGGCGGCGGAGGCGGCTTCGGCGGCTTTGGCGGCGGCAGCTCCGGGGGCGGGGGCGCCAGCGGCAGCTGGTAAACCCACCTCGTATACCTACAAAAACAAAGCGCCCGAAGCATGCTTCGGGCGCTTTGTTTTTGTAGGTATACGAGGGCTTGGCCTTAATGCGGGCTCTTTACGCCGGCTTGTATGGCCACGGGCAGGCGGTTTTCTACTGGCGGCACGGGGCAGGAGTAGCGGCCGCTGTAGGCGCAGAAGGGATTATAGGCGCGGTTGAAATCCAGCACTAGGGTGCCGCCCTGTATCTGGCCGATGCGCACATCCAGGTAGCGGCCACCCCCATAGCTGGCGTGGCCGTTCGTCAGGTCGGTGAAGGGCACAAACAGGTAGTCTTCAAACCCCGGCTTTTTCATCAGCTCCTGATTTTGATACACGGTGAGCTTAAGCGGCTGACCACTGAGCGTGAAATACACCTCGCCGTACTTACGGTACATGGGGCGGCGGCTGGTGCTGGTTTGCATGGCGAAGGGCACCGACAGGGAATCAGGCACAAACCGGGCCTCTACGCAGGCCGCGTAGTTAACCGGGAAAAAGGGCAGGCCCGTGAAGGTCGCGCGGTCCTCCGGCGTCAGCGGTGACGCTTCGGGGTTACGGTATTCCGCGTTCAGCTCCTGTTGGAAAGCCGCTACGGCCCGGGTATGATCCGCCACTGTGGGGCGGTGGCTACGGGACGGGGATGGAGTCTGCGCCCGGGTAGTGAGGCCAAGTAGCAGGAACAGGAAAAGAAACCAGATTTTCATAGCCGCAAGATAGGCTGCGGGGAGGCAACATCCTTACCCTCCTTCTGGCTCTAACCAGCGTTCAGGGTTGTTTTTTCATCGTGGCTATTTGCTTTTTCAAGCTTTTATCCACCACCTGTTTATTGCCTGCTCCGCGCTGTGGTTGGCTCGGTTAGCGCCGGTCCAGAGCCAATCAATGCCTGATTCCGAGGCCTGCCGTTTCGGCCAACTGCGCATCCAGGAAACGGTTATGCTGGCAATGAAAGCTTTGATAGGCATTGGACTAGCCAAGCGGGCAGTCTGAGCGTATAGGAGGTTCTCTGTTAAGCCCGTTTTGCAATTCTGAAAGCCGCCTGTTTCGCAAGACCAGAATTGCGCGGACCATTCTATCTTCGTTTATCTGGCTGGGCCGGGGAATTTCCGTTTCCCTGCCCCGCTCACTTCCGTACCTTCGCTGTCCTATGACCGACGCCTCCGCCGCTCCCCAGCACCATAAACTCTTCCTGCTCGACGCTTTTGCCCTGATTTACCGCGCCCACTTTGCCTTCAGCAAAAACCCGCGCGTGAACTCCAAGGGCCTGAATACCGGGGCCATCCTGGGCTTTACCAACACCCTGGTAGAGGTACTGCAAAAGGAGAAGCCCACACACATTGGGGTAGCCTTCGATGCGCAGAAAAAAACCTTCCGCCACGAGCAGTATGCGGAGTATAAAGCCCAGCGCCAGGCCATGCCGGAGGACATTGGGCTGGCCATCCCTTACATCAAGAAAATCATCAAAGCCTTCAACATTCCCATTCTGATGGTGGATGGCTTTGAGGCCGATGACGTGATTGGCACTCTGGCGCTGCGTGCCGAGCAGCAGGGCTTTGGCGAGGTGTTCATGATGACGCCCGACAAGGATTACTGTCAGCTGGTAACCGACTGCGTGAAGATTTACCGCCCCGCCTTCATGGGCAACTCCGCCGAGGTGCTGGACGTGCAGCATGTGCTGCAGCGCTTCGAGATTGAGCGGGTAGAGCAGGTGATTGACATTCTGGGCTTGCAGGGCGACGCCTCCGACAACATTCCCGGCATTCCTGGCATTGGCGAAAAAACTGCCAAAAAGCTCATCCATGAGTTTGGCTCCGTGGAAAACCTGATTGCCAACGCCGACAAGCTGAAGGGCAAGCTGCAGGAAAACGTGCGCAACTTCGCCGAGCAGGGCCTGATGAGCAAGGAGCTGGCCACCATTCACCTGGATGTCCCCATTGAGTTTCATGAGGAAAACCTACGCCTGGAGCAGCCCAACGCCGAGGAACTGCGCCAGCTGTTTGATGAGCTGGAATTCCGGCAGCTGGCGGCCCGCGTGCTGGGCGGCGGCAATGGCCCGGCCACCAGCACGCCCCCGCCGGCCCGCGGCGCCCGCCGGCCAAGTGTAGCGGCCGGTCAGGGTTCTTTGTTTGACGCGGCGGTGGCCGTTGCCGCGGAAGAAGGCGAAACCGACAGCCTGGGTGCGCCCAGCGGGCCGCGCCACCAGCTGGCCGATGTCCCGCACCAGTATCACCTCATTGATACCCCCGAGTTACGCCGCGAGCTGCTCAGGTTCCTGCTGCTGCAAAAGGAAGTCAGCTTTGATACCGAAACCACCGGCCTGGATACCATGACCTCGCGCTTGGTGGGGTTTTCCTTCTGTTGGTTGCCCGGCGAGGCGTATTACGTGCCTGTGCCGTCTGACGACCACACCGCGGCCCAAAAGCTGGTGGATGAGTTTCGCCCCTTCTTCGATGCCGAGCAGATTGTAAAAATCGGCCAGAATATCAAGTACGACCTCACCATTCTGAAGCACTACGGGGTGGAAATGAAAGGCCAGGTGTTTGATACCATGCTGGCCCACTACCTGCTGGAGCCCGACATGCGCCACAATATGGACGTGCTGGCTGAAACCTATCTGCACTACACGCCCGTCCCCATCACGGCTCTTATCGGCCCCAAAGGCAAAAACCAGAAAACCATGGCCGATATTCCGCCGGCTGAGGTGAAGGACTACGCCTGCGAAGATGCCGACGTTACCCTGCAGCTGAAGCATTATTTCGAACCCAAGCTGCAGGAGGTAGGGCTGCTGAAGCTGCTGAATGAGGTAGAAAACCCGCTGGTGCCGGTGCTGGCCGCCATTGAGTACGAAGGCGTGAAGATTGACAGCGCCGCTATGGGCGAGTACTCGGCGCTGCTGCAGGGCTACATTACCGAGCTGGAAGGGAAGATTTTTGCCGAAGCCGGCCAGCAGTTCAACATTGGCTCGCCCAAGCAATTGGGAGAGGTGCTGTTTGATAAAATGGGCCTGGGTGGCGGTAAGATCAAGAAAACCAAAACCGGGCAGTACGCCACTGGCGAGGAAATCCTGAGCGTGCTGGCCGCCGATGCGCCCATTGCCAGCCTCATTCTGGAACACCGCCAGCTTACTAAGCTGCGCAGCACCTACGTAGAGGCCCTGCCCCAGCTGGTGTGCGAGCTGGATGGCCGCGTGCATACCTCCTTCAACCAGGCCGTAACGGCCACGGGCCGCCTGAGCAGCACCAACCCCAACCTGCAGAACATTCCCATTCGCACGGAAAAGGGCCGCGAAATTCGCAAAGCCTTTGTACCGCGCGACGAAAACCACCTGCTGCTGGCCGCCGACTACTCGCAGATTGAGCTGCGCATCATGGCCGATTTTTCGGGCGACAAAACCATGATTGAGTCGTTCCGCCAAGGGCTTGATATTCACGCCAGCACTGCCAGCAAGGTGTTTAAAGTGCCCTTGGACCAGGTAGATGGCGAGATGCGCCGCCGGGCCAAAATGGTCAATTTTGGCATCATATACGGCATTTCGGCCTTCGGGCTGGCCCAGCGCCTGGGCGTTTCGCGCAAGGAGGCTACCGAAATTATTGAAGCCTATTTCACGGAGTTTTCCTCGGTGAAGCAGTTCATGGACGACAGCATCAACCGCGCCCGGGAGCTGGAATATGCCGAAACCCTGCTGGGCCGCCGCCGCTACCTGCGCGACATCAACTCCCGCAACGCCACGCTCCGCGGCTACACGGAACGCAACGCCATTAACGCCCCCATCCAGGGCACCGCGGCCGACATCATCAAGAAGGCCATGATCAACATTCATCACTGGCTCCTGGAAGAAAAGCTGGGCACCAAAATGATTCTGCAGGTGCACGATGAATTGGTGTTCGATGCTGTGAAAGAGGAAATTGCGTACATCACGCCCAAAATCAGGGAGCTGATGGTTAATGCCCTGCCCCTGCCCCACGGCGTGCCCATGGAAGTGGAAGTAGGCACCGGCCGCAACTGGCTGGAAGCGCACTAGCCCCGGTATCCGGCGCAGCCCATTGGCCGTATACCCCACGGCCGGGCTACTCCTGGTGCTCTCTGTATGCTAGAAAACCCACCCACTACTACCCTGCAAAATGTTGCCCGTGGCTTGCTGGCCACCTTTATGATAACGGCAGGCATAGGGCACCTCACCTTTGCCCGGCAGGATTTTCAGGCCCAGGTACCCGATTTTATTCCGCTGGATAAGGATACGGTGGTGCTACAATCGGGAGTGGTAGAAATTGGGCTGGGCCTGGCGCTGCTCGTCTGGAAGTCGCGCCGTGCCGATCTGGGGTTGGGCTTAGCCGTATTTTACGCACTGGTGCTTCCAGGTAATGTGCATCAGTACACGCACCATATTTCTGCCTTCGGCCTCGATACGGATGCTAAACGGCTTGGGCGGCTATTCTTCCAGCCCGTGCTGATGGGTTGGGCCCTGTGGTCGACGGGTGCTCTTCGTGCGCTAAAGCGTAAGTAAGTTCTGGCCTATTAAGCCAATAGCCATTAAACGAGAACTGCCGCCGCTATCGATAGCGGCGGCAGTTCTCGTTTAAATAAGAATATAAGCTGGTAGCTGATAATCCTGTGTCTAACTTCTCACTCTCTATTCCACTCTGGTAAACATTAATTTCTAGTGTATAAAGTGTCTTTTTGGGATGATAAGTATTGACGCTACATTACTAAGTGGCAGGCATCTAATTGAGATGTTTCGTAAACACTGCTCAACGCCCAATAAACCCATCCCCTAGGAGTAGCTTTCATAGAAAGAAGGATAAATGAGGAAGGATGTCTTACACGTGCATGACCGGCACCTACCTATATTGGTTGCATGGGGTTTGCAAAGAATAATGTTATTCTCCTTCCCAGCGTACAATGCCCCGGAAGCATCTGCCTATAACCTATGCGGCTCCTTGCAGTTTAAGCCCTGTATGAGTGCTATTGAACTTTCAGAAACCACCGCTTCTTTTGACGTGGTTATTATTGGGGCCGGGCCGGTGGGACTGGCCTGCGCCATTGAGGCCAAGCGGCGCGGCTTTACTGTGTGCGTGGTAGATAAAGGCGCGCTGGTAAACTCCCTGGTGGGCTACCCCACCAACATGGAGTTCTTCTCCACACCCGAGCTGCTCGAAATTGGCGGCTACCCCTTTCCCACCTCGCATTACAAACCCCTGCGCGAAGACGCCCTGGACTACTACCACCGCGTAGCCAGTTCTGAAAAAATTCCCCTGCGCCTCTACGAGGCAGTAGCCGGGCTGGAAGGCGAGCCAGGCCGGTATGAAGTAGTCACGGAGAAAGGCCGCATAGCCTGCGCCGCTGTGATAATAGCTACTGGCTTTTATGATATTCCCAACTACCTGAACGTGCCCGGCGAAGACCTGCCGCACGTGAGTCACTACTACAAAGAGCCCTACGCCCACGTGGGCCAGCCGGTGGTGGTTATCGGGGCCAAAAACTCCTCGGCCAAAGCCGCCCTTCAGCTGCTGCGCGCCGGAGCCGAGGTGACTATGGTAGTGCGGGGGGCCGAGGTAAGCGAGTCAGTGAAATACTGGATCCGGCCTGATTTGCTGAACCGCATTGCCGAAGGCCGCATTAAGGCCCATTTCAGCAGCAGTGTGCAGCGCGTTACCCCTGATGCCGTGGAGATACTCACCCCGGAAGGCCCGCTTACTCTGCCTACCAGCCACGTATATGCCCTCACCGGCTACCGCCCCAACTACGCGCTGCTGGCCGCCCTGGGCATTACCACCCGCGACGATGCCGCGTGCACACCCTGGCACAACTCCGATACCTTTGAAACCAACCGCCCGGGCGTATACCTGGCGGGCACCGTGTGCGGCGGCCTGAACACCAGCCGCTGGTTTATTGAAAACGGCCGCCACCATGCGGCCGTTATTGCCGCGCACATTTCTCCGGTTTGCACGGCGGGGTAACACTGGCAATACAAAAGCCCGTTCTTCCTAAGGGAAAAACGGGCTTTACAGTAGCACTATAACTTATTCCAGCCGTTAGAAAGCAGCGTAAGTAAGCGTGTAAGTCAGAGTCGTTTCCTGACCCGTATCCGGATCAACTTCTTTCTCCGTGTATTTCTGAATCATGGTAGTCGCCGTCAGCTCCACCAGATCAACCGTGTAGGAATCCCCACCGCCAATCTCAGAAATTTTCAACTTGGTTTCGTCAGATTCGAAGTTCCATGCTACTTTCTGTGTCTGCGGGTCGCTTGCCATATCATCACACTTAGTAGCTCCTTGGTCGAGGATAGCGGTTTTGTCTGTGCTGAACTTCTCGAAATCATCCTTCTGGCACGGCTCCATATCAGCGAAAATGTCCTGAGAATAGGTGCTTGAACCCGAAGTCAACGACCCAACGGCAGCTGACAAACGCCAGTTCTTAGCTGTCAGCAATTCCGTTTTTGTCTTCGGCTTGTTGTCATCATTATCCTTCTTACAAGCCGTGAAGGAGCCTACGAATAGCAGGGCAATAAACAGGCGGAAAATGGGTTTTATGCGAATAAATGAAAGAGTAAATAAGTGGTCTGTAAATGCCTGCTGATAGAACCGGCGCAAAGTATGGCACAAGTATAGTCTTTCCGGCTTACTTCTGGCTGGAAAATACATAAAAAAGGCCCCCTGCTGGCAGGGAGCCTTTTTTATTGGGGTGTTTAGGAACACCTAGGGGAACGTTACGCCACTGTAGGCATTAGGATCTACCTGAGGTACCGAAGCATTGTAAGTCTGGTTGATTACCCGGATGAACTCATTGGCTACCACGGCATAACCGCGGGACGTAGGGTGCACACCGTCCAGCGAGAACAGGTTACCAGCAATGTAAGCCGTGGTATTGTTCACGGCATTTACGGCGTAGCCATTGTTCACAATAGTGGAGAAGAAGGCGTTCATATCCACCACCGGCTGCTTGTACTGACGGGCTGACTTTGCAATGATAGAGTTCAGCTGAGCCGTGCGGGAGTTAATAGCACTAATCTCGTCCGCATCCAGCACATACTGGCTGGGCAGCGGGTTGCTCATCGTGGGCGCGTAGCCTACCCCAACCGGGAAGGGATTAGTAGCCGGATCAGCAGAAGGCGTACCGATAACAGCGCTGGAGGTCAGCACCAGCAAATCGGTGGGCAGTGCTGCGCGAACTTCCCCTTTGCCCGTGGTAATAAACAGGCCGGCAGTGGAAGCATTGGGCAGATTAGGATTGGCTTTGATGCTGGCGTTGATAGCCGCTACCCGTACCGTAGTGAAGTAAGGCAAGGCCGATACCGCAGGAATATTGGCCACGGCACCTTTTACCGTACCATTCTTGGAGATGGTAGCCAGCAGTGCGCGGTAACCAATGCCAAAGCGGGTTGTATCGGTCATGGCGCTGAACGGGTTGGTAGCACTGGCCACGCCACCAGCGGTGGCATAGGTCAGTACATCGTTGCTGCCCAGCCACATGGTGAAGAACGTGGGGCTGGCTTGGCCGATGTACGTCAGGTAATCCGTAGAAGGAGCCTCGGCCGCGGGGAGCAAACGGTTGAAGAAGGGGTTGATAACGCCGTAAGGAGCCAAACCACCCGTGAGAGCCGATACGCTGGAAAGAACCGAAATACCGGGTACCGCCAGGTTATTAGACTGGGCACCGGTGTAGGCGGCCAGCTGGTTCTGGCCGCTGGGGAGCGTAGCACCGGTGTAAGCCGTCTTATCGGTTACGTTTTCCAGCTTAGGCGTGCCATTGGCGTTGAAGCCGGTGAAGCGCAGGAAGCCGCTGCCGTTCTCCTGGCCGGCGGCGAAAGCAGGCTGCACAAAGCTGCCACCACCTACTTTGGCAAACTGCTGGGCCAGAATAGCGGGGTAAGACAGCGCCTGCGAGGCGTTGGACAAACCACCATTGGAGTAACCGGCCGTGAGGGAGTTACCTACGGCTACATATTTCGAGAAGTCGGCGGAGCCTTTATCTGATTTGGGAGCTTCCAGCTCAGGCTGGCAACCGCCCAGCACCAGACCCAGCAATGCCAGGCCCGGCAGTGATTTTTTAAACAGAGTAATCATCGGAGTCAGAGAAGTAGACGCTTAGAAAGTGTAGTTGAGGCCAATACCGGGAATTACAATCTGCGTTTTGTAAGTGCCTGCTACCCGGTCAGTCGTCTTATTGTTCAGCAGATCCTGCTGGGTCTGCGTGCGCTTCATCAGGCTGATGAACTGAGTAGAGACGTCTACTGAGAAATGCTCGCCTGCTTTGTAGGAAACACCCGCGGTAGCCCCAATACGGTCAGCGTCCGGCGTTTCCGGCGACACGTAGCCATCTTTCACCGGCGACATATCATACGAACCACCGGCCCGCACCGTGAGAACGTCGGTCAGCTTGTACTGGCCACCCAAGCGCAGGGTAAGCGCATCCTGGTAGAAGCGCTTGGATGTGCTGCTGGTAGCGCCGCCCACGGGCCCGTTGAAGGTGAAATCGAGGCTGCGGTATTTGCTCCACTGCACGTGGTTTACGTCCACGGCTATCGTCAGCTTCTCGGTGGGCATTACTCCAATACCGATAGTGGTAGTAGCGGGCAACGGAATGGTTACATCGAACTCCGTTCCGGAGAAGCTAGCCTTGGCCGATGCCGGCAGGTTAGTTAAAGTTACGTCGCCGCCTTTCACGGTAGCATCAATCTTGGAGCGGTAGGAAACCCCCACGCTCAACTTGTCTGAAGGCTTGAAGAAAACGCCGGCATTAAAGCCCACTTTATTCTCGGCCTTGCCATCCAGCTCCACGTGGCCATACTCGCCCTGGGCGTTGGTCACGGGAACATCGCGCTGCAGGTTTACTGAGCCATAGGCCAGAACGGCCACGCCTACACCAACACTCAGCTGATCCGTTAAGGCAAAGCTCACGGTAGGCTGCACGAAAACGGACTTCAGATCAATATCGGTCAGGGAGAAACGGCCTTCCCAGCCATCGGCGTAGCGTAGGTTGCTGCCAAAGGGCGTGTACACGGCAATACCCGCTTTCCACTTGCCTTCTGCCGGGCCAAAGCCGGCAAACAGGCTGAAGGGGTTTACCACAGAGTTACGCAGGGTACGCTCCTCGCCACCAAACTCGGCGCGGAAAGCCTGCCGGGCAAAAGTGGCGTTTGCGCCCATTTGTACGCCCCGCTCCCGCACCATGGCCAGGGCGCCGGGGTTATAGAACATGGATGCCTGGTCAAGCGCTAAGCCCGTGCCCACGCCGCCCATACCATTGTTTTTGATGCCGGCCAGCGACACCTGAAATCCGCCAGCGGAGGCAGCGGTTGCCGCCAGCATGGCACTACCTACGAGAAGTAGAGATTTTACATTCATACAAGAAAAATGTGGGTTGGGATAGTTGGGACTAAATGTAGGGAGAAAAAACGTTCGATTAGTCGGCGTGCCTACCATTTTACCGGCGCACAGCAACGCGGGCCACCAATTTGGCTGCTAGTATGCAAAAAATTGGGCTTTGGCCCTAAGAAGGGATTATTCCGGCTGGTGCTCTTTCACCTGGCGGCTGGGCAGGTGCAGGCGCTGGCCCGCCACCAGCAGGTGCACGCGCAGGTCCAGCCCGCTAACCGGCTCGCCGCGCCCAATGCGGCCCAAGTTGTTGCCGCGCTGCCGGGAGCCATCTACCACCATCACCACCCCGTCGCCGAACACTTCGGCCTCAATGCCTCCCCGGATAATGAGGCCGGTTTCCTCAGAAAGGCCCAGCCCCAGGCACATGGGGTGGGCCAGCACGGCATGCGCCAGCCGCCCAAAGCGGCCCCGTTCCACAAAATGCTGATCAATGAGCAGCTTAGGCAGCAGCTCCAGCCCGGGCACGGTTTTAATGCCGCCTTTGCGCAGGGCCCGCCAGCCATAGCCATCTACCAGCATAAAATCGGAGAGCACGGCGGCGCCGGCACTGGTACCGGCAACAATAAAGTCGGCCTCCGTGCGGAAGCGCTCCTGCAGCTGGCGCAAAAACTCGGTGCCGTGCAAAAACTGCACAATGCGCTCCTGGTCGCCGCCGGTGAAAAACACCACTTTGGTACGCGCCAGCCGCCGGAGCGTGGCCGGGGCATCGGCCGGGTGGTGCTCGTCAATGTGCAGGTGGTGGGAGGTCACGCAGCCCAGGTCGCGCAGGGCCTGCTCATAGGCCCTGGCCGAATCCAGGGGCTCACTGGAAGCCGTGGTAATTATCTCAATAGGAGCCTCTCGATGGGGCAGCAGGTCGCAGAGCAGGGACAGCAGCACGTCATCGTCGCCGCCGCCAAGGGCGATGAGCGTACCAAGTGCAGAACCGGATAACTGGGTCATAGAACGTAGAGCGCAACAGCAACAACGGGTCTCCGTTGCCCGGCTGCTACCCCGAAAGTAGTAGGCCTGTACGCAAAACCACTACCGGCAGCCAGGGCCCTTGGCAGGACACCGACCGGGCATAGGGGAAATAACCCATTTTACTGGTCGAAATTTCGGGCGGCAATGCGGGTTAGCCGCCAGTTTATCCTAATTTTGCAGGCCGATTTTCACCTCAACCTGCTTGCCTAGCGAAGCACTAGCTCCCTCAGTCCGATGATTCAGCAGCACCCCACCGCGGAAACCATCACGTCCCTGATTCAGGAGGGCGAATTCTTTAAGCTGAAGGAGGTTCTCAAGCAGTTTGAGCCGGCCGAGCTGGTAGAGCTGCTGGAGAAGGAAGAGGAGCGCGAACAGCTGATTATTTTCCGGCTGCTGCCCCTCACGCTGGCCACCGAGGTATTCGAGTATCTGGACCTGGATATTCAGCGCCACTTTCTGGCCAACCTCTCTCAGGAGAAAATTGCCGACATCCTCAATGAGATGTCGCCCGATGACCGGACGGCCCTGCTGGAGTTCCTGCCCGATGACTTTGTAAAGGAGCTGATCCAGACCCTGTCGGAGTCGGAGCGCAAGGTAACGCTGGAGCTGCTGGGCTACCCCGAGTACAGCGTGGGCCGCCTGATGACGCCCGACTACATTGCCATTCGGGAAAACTGGACGGTGCAGCAGGTGCTGGACTACATCCGCCGCCACGGCGGGCAGTCCGAAACCATCAGCGTGCTCTACGTTACGGATAACCGGGGCGTGCTGATTGATGATATCCGCATCCGGCAGCTGCTGCTGGCCGAGCCGGATAGCCGCGTGAGCGAACTGATGGACCGCCGCTACGTGAGCCTGCAGGCCATGCAGGACCAGGAAGCGGCCATTGACGTGTTCCGCAAAAACGACCGGGTGGCCCTGCCCGTGGTGAACGACGAAGGCGTGCTGTTCGGCATCGTGACCATTGATGATATCCTCGACATCCGGGAAGAAGAAGATACCGAGGACATTCAGAAGCTGGGGGGCTCCGAGGCCCTGGACGAGCCGTACTTGGCCACTTCCATCTGGAACATGGTGAAAAAGCGGGCCGGCTGGCTGGTTATCCTGCTGATTGGTGAGATGCTGACGACCTCCGCCATGCACCATTTTGAGGATGACCTGCAGAAAGCCGCCGTGCTGGGCCTGTTTATTCCCCTCATTATCTCGGCCGGCGGCAATGCCGGCTCCCAGGCTACGTCTCTTATTATCCGGGCCATGAGCCTGGGCGAGTTCACCCTCTCCGACTGGTGGCTGGTTATGCGGCGCGAGTTGATTTCGGGGCTGCTGCTGGGCGGTATTCTGGGCGTGGTAGGCTCCCTGCGCATTATCCTGTGGGCCAACTACATCGACCCCGGCTATTTTGGCCCCTACTGGCTGCTGATTGCCGTTACGGTGGGCTTCTCGCTGCTGGGCATTGTACTGTGGGGGGCGCTATCGGGGGCAATGCTGCCCATGCTGCTCAAGCGCCTGGGCCTGGACCCCGCTACTTCCTCCGCGCCTTTTGTAGCTACCCTGGTAGACGTAACCGGGCTGATTATCTACTTCTCCGTGGCTACCATGGTGCTGCGCGGCACCCTGCTGTAACGGGCCGGGCCGGGCGTTAAAAGTCCAGGCCACCCTTGCCGCGGTTAGCCTTTTTGGTGCTGTGCTTTTTCTTGGACTCCAGGCGTTGGCGCACGGCTCCTTTGCTGGGCTTGGTGGCCTTGCGGGCTTTGGGCTTGTGCAGGGCCTTCAGTAGCAGCTGATGAAACTTCTGCAGGGCAATTTCCTTGTTGCGCAGCTGGCTGCGGTCTTCCTGCGCTACTACCAGCAGCAAACCCTCCGCCGTAAGCTGCTTGGCCAGCTTCGTGAGCAGCACTTCTTTCTGCTCGTCGCTGAGCAGTTGGGAATCGGCTACATGAAAGCGCAGCTCTACCCTGGACTCTACCTTGTTCACGTTTTGTCCGCCCGGCCCGCTGCTGCGGCTGGTTTGAAATTGAATTTCGGGCAGAAAAGCATCGGCAGCAGGCAGCATGGGTAAGCAGAGTAAAGCAGGGAATAGCGGCGGCAAGTAGCACCAAACTGCGCATACCGGCACTACGGCAATATAGTTCGCCTATTTCTCTCCTACCGTAAGCCGGCTTTTGCCAGGCGGCACTTCAGAATTCAAGTATAAGGTTGAGGCGAAAGTATTTGGCTGGTGCCCGGCGGCGCTGCCAGCCGAGTGCCGGCGCATTGCAACCTGCGCGGCAGGCTCTTGTCTTATGTCCCGGCGCCGCTCTATCTTCGTCGCACTCAACCTTCTCCTCTGTTCTGCATGAAAATTTCCTCTGCGGCCCGGCGCTGCCTGGTGCTCGGCCCCGCTCTGGCCCTGGCGTTAGCCGGCTGCCAATCATCCGGCTCTACCGGCACGGCCGGCCAGCCCGACCTGCTCCAGGCCAACCTGGACACCACCATTCATCCCGGCGACGACTTTTTCACCTACGCCAATGGCGGCTGGCTGAAAAAGCATCCCATTCCCGCCTCCGAAAGCTCCTGGGGCATTGGCAAAGAGGTGCAGGACGAGGTATATGCTCGCCTGCGCGCCCTCAACCAGGAAGCCGCCAAAGCCAACGCCAAGGCGGGCACCAGTCAGCAGAAAATTGGTGATTTCTGGGCCGCCGGGCTGGATTCCGTGGCCATTGATAAGCAGGGCCTTGCCCCGCTGAAGCCCGAGCTGGACCGCATTGCCGCTATCAAGTCTCTGGCCGATGTGCAGGCTGTAATTGCCCGCCACAAGGTACTGGGCGTGAACTCGCTGCTTGGCCTGTATATAGCGCAGGACGCTAAAAACAGTGAAAAAATGGCCCTGCACCTGTATCAGGCCGGGCTGGGCTTACCAAACCGCGACTACTATTTTAACAAGGACACCCGCACCAGCAACATCCGCAAGGAGTACGTGCGGCACGTAGCGCGCATGCTGCAGCTGCTGGGGCAGGACTCCGTTACGGCCCAGCGCCACAGCCAGCAGATTATGCAGCTGGAAACGGCACTAGCCGGTTCCTCGCGCAAGCTGGAAGCCCTCCGCGACCCATACGCCAACTATAACAAGCGCGCCGTAACCGACCTCGGCAAGCTCACCCCTGGCATCGACTGGAAACCCTGGCTCGCGCAAATGGAGCTGGCCAAAGTAGATACCGTTATTGTGGGGCAGCCGGAGTTCTACCAGAAAGCTGGTCAGCTGCTGAAAACCACCCCGCTGGACCAGTGGCAGGCTTACCTGCAGTGGCACCTGGTGAATACTTTTGCCAGCCAGCTCAGCCGCCCCTTCGATAATGAGCATTTCCGCTTCTACGGCACCATTCTGCAGGGCCAGAAAGAGCAGCGTGCCCGCTGGAAGCGCGTGCTGGATGAGGAGGAAGATGGCATGGGCGAAATCCTGGGCCAGCTGTTCGTAAAAGAGTATTTCTCCCCCGAAACCAAAGCCCGCTACGCCAAGCTCACCGAAAACGTGGTGGCTTCATTCCGGGAGCATATTCAGGCTCTGGACTGGATGAGCAACGCCACCAAGCAAAAGGCGCTGGTGAAGCTCGCCAAAATCACCCCCAAAGTAGGCTACCCCGATAAGTGGCGCGACTATTCGGCCCTCACCATTAACCGGGATTCTTACCTGGGCAATGTGATGCGCGCCAACGAGTGGAAGTACCGCTACCAGGTAAACAAGCTGGGCAAGCCCGTAGACCGCACCGAGTGGGACATGACGCCCCAGACGTACAATGCCTACTACAACCCCAGCAACAACGAAATTGTACTGCCCGCCGCCATTTTTGCCGTTCCCGGGCTGAAAGATGCCGATGCCGATGATGCCATCATCTACGGCTACGCCGGCGCGTCTACCATTGGCCACGAACTGACGCACGGCTTCGACGACGAAGGCAGCCAGTATGACGAGAAGGGCAACCTGCGCAACTGGTGGAGCAAGCAGGACCGCGCCGCTTTCCAGCAGCGCGTGAACAGCATTGTGCGCCAGTTTAACGGCTACACCGTGCTCGATTCCCTGCACATCAACGGCAAGGCCACAGCCGGCGAGAACATTGCCGACCTGGGCGGTATCGTCATTGCCTTCGATGCCTTTAAAAAGACCGATCAGTACAAGAAAGGCGAGAAAATTGGCGGCCTCACGCCCACGCAGCGCTACTTCCTGGGCTACGCCCTGGGCTGGCAGCACCACCAGCGGGATGAGGTGCTGGCCCAGCGCATCCTCACCGATGTGCACTCGCCGGCGCAGTACCGCGTGAATGGCCCCTTTGCCGACGTGCCCGCTTTCTATGAAGCGTTCAACGTGAAAGAAGGCCAGCAGCTCTGGCGCCCCGACAGCACCCGGGTTACCATCTGGTAGCAATTAGTTTTTGCTACTCAAAAAGCCTCTCCGCTTGCTGCGGAGAGGCTTTTTTTATTCTGATATAGCGGCCGGCACTACGCAAGCTTCGCTCTGAACTGCTGCAGATTTTTGGCTGCCTGGGCCTGCACTTTCCGTTGCAGAAACGGCGACCAGCCCAGCAGCCACCCCACCGGCCCTAACGCCTGCCGCGACCAGCGCCAGAAGCTGAAGGCATCGTGGTGGGAGTAGATAAGGCCGTCGGAGAAGGTGAAGCGGGCCTGGATGCGGTTATGCACCGGGCGCTTGGTCTGGGAGAAGGTATAGCGGGCCTCCCAGTCAGCTTGTCCCTGGTGGTCATCGGCGTGCACGTTACTATAGGTTAGCTGCAGGTCGTGGCCCCGCTCGCAGAGCATGCGCCACATAGCGCCTATTTCGGGCGCCCCGGTCAGGGAGAAGGCAGCATCCTGGAAAGTGACTTGCGGATGGTAGCACATGGTCATGGCATGCCAGTCGCGGCGCTGAAAGGCCTGATAGAAGCGGTGCAGCAGTTCTTCGTGGGGGTGCATGGGCACAGGATGCTTGGGAGTGAGCGGGTTAAGGTAGAGAAAGCTGCGTTATTTCGTTTCTGACTTCTAAGGATTTATGCCTGCATTCTTCGCCCCTATCCGGCAGGAATTTTAGAACGTCAGGCAACGGTTCCGGGCAGCTAACCATCTATCCGGAAAGCACCCCAACTTCATCTTCTTTCCTATGAAATCTGCTACGCTTCTCCTGCTTCCTTTGCTGGCCTTCATCTCTCTGATGACAGCATTCCGCCCCGCCCCTGTGCATTCCGTTAGCGCGGCTCCGGTGGACGAGCGCCGCGAGGTGCGGGAAGTAGCGGCCTTTGAGGAGCTATCCTTAAACATTCCCGCGGAGGTGGTTTTGCGGCAGGGCAGCCCGCAGCGGGTAGAAATTGTGGGCGCCGATGAAGATCTGCGCCGCATAGAAACGGTGGTAAAGGATAACCGACTGCGCATTCGGATGCCGGAAAAAGACCGGCAAGCCGGGTGGTATAAAGGCACCACCTTTCGGCAGCCCATCAAAATCTACGTGACCATGCCCACTATCAAAATGCTGGGAGTAAGCGGTTCGGGCTCCATGAGCAGTGAAGCGCCTATTAAAGCACCAGCGCTGAAAGTGAGTATGTCCGGCTCGGGGGCTATGCGCCTCAACCTGGTCACCGACCAACTCAACACTTCCCTGTCTGGCTCGGGCCGCATCAGCCTCTCCGGCAGCACCGATGCGCATAAGGTATCCATCAGCGGCTCCGGCCGCCTGGCAGCGCCCAACCTGCGCACTAACGCTACGCAAATCAGCATCAGCGGCTCCGGGAGCTGCCAGGTGCACGCCAGCCAGACGCTGCAGGCTTCTATTTCCGGGTCCGGCAATGTGCTGTACCAGGGCAGCCCGCAGGTTACCTCGCATATTATGGGCTCGGGCACCGTCCGGAAAGCGTAAGCAGAGTCACTCATTTTCTCTGCCTCACTTAACAAAAAGCCCTGCGCTAAAGCTAGCGCAGGGCTTTCTGGTGTAATAATGGGCTTCTATTCAATCAACAGCTTTTGAGTGGTGCTGCCGCCTTGGGTAATCAGTCGCACCAGGTAGGCGCCCCGGGCCAGGCCCGGCGCATTTATCCGATACTCGCCGGTGCTTTGCGCAGGTAGCGCCTGGGTATACAGCCGCCGCCCCTGCAGGTCCAGAATTTCCAGGGAGGCCTCCGCCGCTGCCGGCTGACTCACGCGCACCACAAATTTGCCCGTCGAGGGGTTAGGGAATACGTTCAGCAGCAGCTCCTGCCGGCTGGCCAGCTGCACGGTTTGCACCGGCGAGTACTGCACGGCACCATCCCAATCGGTCTGGCGCAGGCGGTAGTAGTTGAGGCCGGCACCGGGGCGCCGGTCCACGAACTGGTAGCGCTGGGCATGCGAGCTGTTGCCGGCGCCGGCCTGCCGCCCGATTTCCGTAAAGTGCTGCCCATCGGTGGAGCGCTCCACGGCAAAGTAGGCGCTGTTTTTCTCCAGGGCCGTTTCCCAGTCCAGTTGCACGGTCCCACCACTGGCCGCCCGGGCCTGGAAGCGCACCAGCTCTACTGGCAGCGGCGCGGCGCCAATACCCGTGCAAAGCAGCGTAGCGGGAATAGGCACCAGATCCGGAATGCCGGCCGCCGTACTCTTCCAGCTTAATATTAAGCGGTTACTGGCTGTAAACTCCCCATAATGCACCAGAATGGGGTGCAGCCCGGCCGACAGAGTTACGGTGCCCGTGATGGTGATGGGTGGGTGGCCGGTGCCATTGTTGATGAGGGCACTTTCTGTGGTAGGCGGCGTAGCCAGCGCAGCGCCATCCAGCCACAGATACGAGGCATCATCGGAGGTCAGCGCGAAGGTATACTGGCCGGCTACGGGCACGTACAGGCGGCCGCGGAAGCGGGCACTGAACATATTGGGCAGTCCTTTGGAATCGAGCTCCGGCCCCACCAGCGTGCCCCAGTCATCCTGATCAAAGTTCAGACCCAGCTCTGTGCGCAGCATGCTGGGCGTTTGGGCGGTGAAGAAGTTCTGATTATTGTCTAAATCATCAAAATAGCCCGCATAATACTCCCCGTAGAGGCCGGCCGTAACAGGTTTGTTGCCGGGGTCGGTGCCGGTGCAGCCAGGGGGTGGTGGCGGCGCAATAACGAAGGCAAACGTGCGCGGAAAAGTGGTGGAGCCTTCAGTGTTGATAACGGCCACATCGACCTGGTAACGACCTTCCGGCACGGTGCCATCAGTCAGCAGGCGGCCGGTGGCGGCATCAATGGTAATACCGGCAGGCAGATCCTCGGCATTGGTCAGGGCAAAACCGGATACCGGGCGCGGGCTGCTTACTGTGGGCACTGCCGAGGAGCCGCTGCCGCTGACGCCCACCGTGGTGGTAATAGGCGCATACGTCAGCGCCTCGGGTAGCTGCCAGAACCGCTGCAGGGGCGTGCCAAAGGCCGTACTGGGAATGATCTGGCGCGTAATGCCGGCCGCAGTACTGGACCATTCCAGCTGCAGAATGTTACTGCCCTCGCCTTCGCCGTACAGTACCAGCACGTTGTGCAGGCCCGCCGTGAGAAAGCGCCGCACTTGTTTCGTGACCGGCGCGTGGCTGCCGCCGTCGTTAATAGCGGCTTTATTCAGCAGCAAAGGGGAGCTGATGGCGTCATTATCCAGCCAGAGAATGGCACCGTCATCGGAGGTCAGGTAGAAGACATAATTGCCGGTAACCGGTACGCTGAGGGTGCCCCGGAGTCGGGCGCTGAAGTTATTGGGGTTGCGGAGGGAGCCGGTGGCGGGCGGGTTAATAATTCCCCAGTTATTGGTCAGATCCACCTGAGGAATCACCCAGGAGCGGGCAGGCGCCTGCGCAAAGAATGCATTAAAGTCGGTAGTGGTGTTGAAGTTGCCGGGGTAGTACTCAATGTACAGGCCCTGGGCTGCCGGGTGGCCGCCGGGGTCGGTGCCAGTAACGCCGGCGGGCGGGGGCGGCGTGATAATAAAGGTGAAGACCTGGGTGAAAGTGGTAGATCCGTCGTCATTGGTCGCTGCTACATCGGCCACGTAGGTGCCCACGGGCACGTCCTTATCCGCGGTGAGCACGCCCGTGGTCTTGTTGATGGTAATGCCCGCCGGCAACGAGGAGGCATTAATCAGGATGTATTCGCTGATGCGCGAACTACTGGTAACCGTGGGAGGCTCCGAGGTGACTTTGGTACCGGTGGCCGTGGCGGTATAGTTGGGAGTGTAAACCAAGCTCTGCGGATAAGAGCGCAGCGGCTGAAGGCTGGTGCAGAGCGACGCCGTGGGGATAATCTCCCGGCTGATGCCCGCATCGGTGCTGTACCATTCCAGTTTGAGGATGTTGCTCCCGGCTATGTCGCCGTAATGCACCAGAATATTGTGCAGCCCTTTGGTGAGGTATATGGTGGCGGTTTTTTCGGTGGGCCCGTGGCTGCCACCATTTTTTATGGCGGCAGCTGCCTCCGTGGGCGTAGCCAGCACGGCATTATCCAACCACAGAAAAGAGGCATCATCCGAAGTCAGGTACAGCGTGTAGGTACCCGCTTTCTGCACCATCAGACTGCCCCGTATCCGCACGCTGAAGTTATCCTTGGCGCCGGGGCTAGCCCCGGGGGCGCTGGTAGCGGGAGGCGAAATGCTTCCCCAGCTAGCAGTGCTCGTAAAGTTCAGGAGAGGATCTACCCGCGTCAGGCCCGGCGTATGGGCCGCAAAGAAGCTCTGGTCATCGTTGAAATAGCCGGCGTAATATTCGGCGTAAAGACCATTAGTAGCGGCCTGGCCGCCGGCATCCTGCCCGGTGCAGGCTACGGCTGGCCCTTGCGCCTGAGCTACCAGACCCTGCAGGCTTAAAATAACCAGACCTAAGAAAAATGAACCACGCTGTAAAATCGGTGAAAAAAGATGCTTCATAACCTCAGAATTTAAAGTGAACCACCTTGCCTTAGAGGTTAAAAATATCTTTCTTTCGTGAAATATAAAAATACTTTATTAGAATTATTATATGAATATTATAAGTATTTCTGCTTGATATATAACTATGGAAAGCATATATCTTGCAGCAAACTGTTCATGGCGAATATCGAACTACTGCTATCTTCGCAGAATAAAGCCCAAATCTTATACTTACTGATTCAGGAGCCGCTACCCGATCTGTTGGACGCATTTATGGACACCGCACTTTGCCTGCCTGTTTTAGAACCTGCTCCCGAATTGCTTATTTGCCGTCGCGCTACCTTCCTTTGCGCGGCTCTTTTCCCCGTTCATGTCGCATTCCCGAGTTAAGCTGCCTGCCTGCGCTAACTGCGCCTATCCGTTTCCCGAAGGACAGCCCAATGAGTTTTGCCCGCGCTGCGGCCAGCAGAATCATGAAATAAACCTCTCCTTTGGCCACGTGCTGGAAGAAACGCTGGAGGGCGTGTTTCATTTCGACTCCAAAGTCTTCCGCACGCTTCGGCTGCTGCTGTTCAAACCCGGCCGCCTCACCCAGCTGTTCAACGATGGGCACCGGGTAGATTTTGTCCCGCCCATCCGGCTGTATGTGTTTATCAGCTTTGTGTTCTTCCTGCTGCTTTCGATGCAACACAGTGATTCGGGCAAGAAGGAGAAGGTATTTTCTGATATTAAAGTAACCACAGAGGCCGATAAACGAGACCTGGCCACTGCCGATTCGCTGCTGCAGAATACAGTGGGAGAAAAGCCTTTTGGTGTCACCGTGGGCAAGCCCTACAGCAAGGACACCACCAATATCTTCGATCTGAAATTAAGCCAGCGGGACGTGCAATGGTTCTCGGAACACGCCACCGCCGCCCGCACCGATTCCATGATTCGGGCTAACGGCAAGGAACCCACCTGGTACCGCCGGCTGGCCCTGAACCGCCTGCCCCGCATTCAGAATGCCACCAAAGAGGAGATTGAGTACAAGCTGCAGAAGAGCATTTCCATAGCTATGTTTCTGCTAATGCCTCTGTTTGCCCTGCTCCTGAAGGCGCTTTACATCCGGCACCGCCAGTATTACTTAAGTCATCTGATTCTTTCCATCCACTTCCACTGCTTTGTCTTTCTACTGTTTACCGCCAACCTGCTGCTGGGTTACGTGTACAACGGCGAGTGGGGAGTAGTGATAATGCTGCTGCTGCCGGCCTGGTACCTCTACAAGGCACTCCGCCTCATCTATCAGCAGTCGGGGCGCAAAACGGTGGCCAAAGTGCTGCTGATGATGGTAAGCTATGGGTTGGTTATTGCGCTGGTGCTGATGGGTGCGCTGGTGGCCAGTCTGATGATGGTATAGGCCGGGCGGCTTTACTACTGGTTAAAAACCCCTTTCAGAAAGCCGTTGTTCTGCTGCTTTTTCGGCTTCGATTTCTTCTTGTCATCATCCCCGCCCAGAATGCCTTCAAACAAGCCACGCTTCTTTTCTTTCACAATGATGTAGCGCATCGATAAACCCGTGGGGAAGCGCGCCCAGTCGGCGGAGTTGAACTCCACACTGGGCTTAAAGTCGGCGGAAATCACCAGGGGCGTAAAGGCAATTTTATACTCAATGCCGGCAATGGCATCGAAGCCGCCGAAGGTGCCGGTGTCTTTGTTATTGCCCACATGGCCGCCGGCACCAAAATAATAGTTGAGGCTGGGGCCCAGAACGGGAAAGTGCCGCTCGGCCAGCACCGTAGCACTTACCTCCCGGGTATCGGCCAGCGCCAGGCCCTCCAGCGTAGACTTCTCCCATACTTTTTGCTGCACCGTTAAGCCGTAGCCATTGGGACTGTACCGGAAGCCCGCCGCCGTGCGGTATTTCTGCGCCTGCGCACCGGAAAACGACAATATAACGAGCAGCAATACCAGGAAACCCCGACCGGAAAAACGCGCAAACACCATAAATTAAAAGAAAGGTATACTTCGAAAGGAACCCGACTACGGGCAATGTCCGTTGAACGCACAACGGCGGTGCAAAGTACGCGCCGCTTTCGCAGGTTTGCCAGTTTTGGCCCCGGTCCCGTACCTTGCTACCTGATTTCTATTCCGCTTTTCCGGTTTTTGCCAGTGTATATTCACCACGTTGCCTACTATCTGCCTGAGCAGGTAGTCACGAATGAGCATTTTTCCCGCCTGAACGGCCTCTCCCACGAATGGATTGTTGAGCGAACCGGCATACGGGAGCGGCGCAAAGCCGGCCCTGGTGAGAATACCAACACCATGGCTATTGAAGCCACCCAGCGCGCCCTGGCCGCTGCCCCGGCTTTTGAAGTGGAAAAAGTAGACCTGATTGTA
This sequence comes from Hymenobacter sp. DG25A, assembly GCF_001280305.1. Taxonomy (NCBI): domain Bacteria; kingdom Pseudomonadati; phylum Bacteroidota; class Cytophagia; order Cytophagales; family Hymenobacteraceae; genus Hymenobacter; species Hymenobacter erythromyxa. The sequence continues at coordinate 3,054,665 of NZ_CP012623.1, forward strand.
GGCGCCACCTACACCCCCCACGATACCATTGTAACCCTGGCCCACGTGGTGCAGCACGCCATTAACGTGCCCGATATCCCGGTGGTGAGCGTTTCCTCCGCCTGCTCTTCCCTGCTGAATGCCCTGGAAGTGGTGGAAGGCTACTTTGCCATGAACAAGGCCACCCGGGCCCTGGTAGTGGTTTCTGAGCACAACACCGCCTATTACAACGAAGACGATACCGTGGCCGGCCACCTCTGGGGCGACGGCGCCGCTACCCTGCTGGTAACCAAAGAGCGCCTGGCCCCCACCGACCTGCGCATGGTGGATTTGATGACGGGCGGTGCCGCCACCGTGGGCAAAGCTACCATCAGCGTAACACTGAAGCCCGTGGAGCGCGGCATTGTGATGCCCTTTGGCAAGGACGTGTTTATCTGGGCCTGCCAGTACATGGCCCGCGTGACCAGCCAGATAATGGAGCGCAACGACCTGCACCTGGACGACATCACTTACCTGATTCCGCACCAGGCCAACCGGCGCATTACCAACAACGTGCTCCAGACGCTGGCTTTGCCGGAGGAGCGCGCCGTATCCAACATTGAGTACCTGGGCAACACCGGCTGTGCCGGCGCTGCCATTGGCCTGGCCGATACCATGGGGCAGCTGCAGCCCGGCAACCGCGTAGTGCTGACCGTTTTTGGCGGCGGCTACTCCTACGGCGCCATGCTGCTGGAGCGCTAGCCTACCGGCTAGTTCATTCCCCGGATAAACGGAATCTGCCCTTCGTGGCCTTTATAGTCGGACCAGCGCAGCACGTGCCAGCCCGCGCGCAGCGGGGGCAGGCGCAGGGGCACAATATTGAGGCCGGGCTGCAGCGTGAGCACCTGTGTTTGCAGCAGGCGGCCCACGGCATCATACACCCGCAGCAGCAGCTGGCCTTCCGTCTCAATTAAGAACTGAATATTGGGCGTTTCATCGGTTACGGGGTTTGGGAAGAGCTCCAGGTTATTAGCCGCCAGGGCACTGTCCCGCACCCGAGCCGGAGCGGCGTAATCAATAATGCCATCGGGGCGCACTACGCCCACCCGGTAGTAAGGCCTGCCAGCGGGCGGGGTAGCATCGGTGATGCTATAGGAGCCGGCATCGGTAGCGGCTACCCGGCCAATGGGCTCCCAGGTGAGGGTATCAAGGCTGCGCTCTATCACGAACTCGGTTACAAAGCACTCGGCGGTGGTGGTCCAGAACACCTGGTTCTGGCCGGCCAGCACGGTTTGCGGGTCTACGCGCACCAGCGGGGCGGGCAGCATGGCTGCGGGGCCGCAGCCCAGGTTGCGGAAGCTGCGGGTAGTGAGCACAAACCGGCCCCCGGCAATGTCGCTCTCGGGGTTTAGCTCCCGGCTGGATTGCTGCCGCCCATAGGCGTAGTGCATCACGGCGCCGGGCAAAATCAGGTGGGAAAGCTGCTGGGCATGCCCCAGCTCGTGCAGCACTACCGATTCAAAGTCGTACTGGGTGGCGGAGGGCAGCCCCGGGCCATACTGCCAGGATTGCGCATCATCAAACACCATATCAAACTCCTTCACGGCAAATACAATCTGGCCATCGGGGCGGCGGCAGCCGGTGTAGTAGCTGGTGGTGCGGCCCAACACGCGCGCGGGCAGCTGGCTGTCACTGGCATCAAAGCCCAGGGCATTTACGTTGTCTTCGGCTTCTATCTTGCCGGTGCGGGAGTCGCCTACTTCCCAGTTTACGCCGGTGTTGCAGCGCCACGTGGCCAGGGCCCGCGCAAAAGCCGGCAAGGCGCCCCGGCTTATAAAGCCGGGGGTGGGCTGAATGGTGTAGCCACCGCGCCCATTGCGGTTGGCATGGTTGGGACGCACAATGTCTTTGCTGTTCTGCTCCTGCACGGTGCTCACGGCGTATACCACGGTAAGCGTGGCTACACTGGTACCGGCGTCCTGCCCATTGGTAGTAACGCGCACGGTACCACTACCGGCCGCCTTGCCGCCCTCACCGTAGGTGGGCACCAGCACTTTTATTTCCGAGTTAGTCCAGCTGACGTAATCCGTTGGCTGGGGCTTTACCAGCGTCTCGCCGCCATCATCAGCATTGCGGAACTCCACAAAGCCATTACCCCGCGTAGCCCCAAAACCGGTACCCCGAATGGTAAGCACCTGGCCGGTGCCCGCGGTAATGCGCAAGGGCGTGAGCGTGCTGATCAGCACGGCCTGGGGCCGGCCTACCGCCGTTTGGCGACGCACCGCCGCTTCCTGCAGGCGCTGATTGGGCTGCACCGGACGCAGGGCCTTGCCCGTGGCCGCTTCCAGGCGGGCGTAAAATGTCTGGTCGATGGCGGCGTACTGCCGGAACGGCTCGGCGGCCGTACCGCTGGCCAGATCATAGCGAATGAAGCCCTGCTCACTGCCATAGGCCATCCAGCTGCCCGTGGGGGTAGTGCCGGCAAAGGTGGCCGGGGCGAGGTAGAAAACCCCTTGCTCGCCGGGAGCCAGGGTGAGGGTGTTGGTCAGGCGCTGCTGATTCAGGCCAACGGTGCCGCCTTCCGTGAGTAGGGTAAGCTCCGGGCCGGTATTCTGCCCCTGAAACACCTTATATATACGAAGGCGGTGGGCGGTGTAAATGCGCTGGTGGGCCGCATCCCAGAAGCTTTCTGAGCGCAGCACTTCACCTTCCACAATCAGCCGGGACTGCTGCACCCGCTCGGCTTCCGGCAGGAGCTGCATGAGGCAGCGCATCTCCGGCCCGGGGGCCTGTGCCCGCGCATTTAGTAAGCCGGTGGAAAGGAGCCCGGCCACCAGCAGCGGCCGCAAAAGGGTAGATAATTTCATGAAACAGCCGAGCTAAAAGTCGTTTTGCAGAAGTACGGAGTTTAGGCGGGTTGGGGCGCTTCGCTACCTTCAAATTATCAGAAAAAGCCAGGCAGCTTGGCGTTAAAACAGGCTCCCTTGCACTGGTTGGGGAATAATGCGGGGCGGCGCTACCTCCAGGCCCGTTAAGCTATGAAGCCGCGCCAGGAAGTACTGCGTCCAGACGGGGGCGTGCATGATGTCTTTCTGATGAATGAAGAAGTAGACGGTTTGCAGCCCGGCGGCCAGCCACGCGGCCAGGCGCTCGGCCCAGGCGTCGGCGCGCTGGTAGTCCGTGGGTACCAGGCCGTGGCCGTTAAAGCGGATGAAGGCCACGGGCGTGGTCAGGCGCTGGTGCAGCACGTCGCGGCGGCCGGCCACATCGGTAATGACCAGCGTTTTCCCCAGAGCTTCCAGCATTTCAAATACCGATTCGCGCAGGGCGGTATCGGCAAACCAGGCGGGGTGGCGCAGCTCTACGGCCAGGGGCACGTCGGCGGGGAAATCGAGCAGGTAGCGCTCCAGGCGGGGCAGCCGCTCGGGGCCGAAGTGCGGGGGCAGTTGCAGAAAGGTCATGCCCAGGGCCGGGCCCAGCTCCTGAATAGCCCGACAAAAGGTGAGGGTGAGGTCATCGGCGTTATACAGCTCCCGCTCGTGGCTGATGCTTTGCGGCATTTTGGGGCAGAAGCGGAAGCCTTCGGGCACGGCCGCCCGCCATTTGCGCACGGTGGGCGCGTCGGGAATGCGGTAGTGGGTGGTATTCAGCTCAATGCTGTTAAACTGCCGGGCATAGTGGCTCAGGAAATCTGCCTCTTTGGCGCCGGCCGGAAAGTAAGAACCCAGCCAGGCTTTATTGGTCCAGATGGGGCAGCCCACAAACACCTGGGGCGGGGCTACAAGCGGGGCCGGGCGGGCCAGCACCGCGGCGGTACCCGGGTGGTCCGGGGGCAGACGAAAATCAACGTAGCGCAGATCAGAAAGGCGACCAAAATCCATACCGCAAGATACGAGGCCGCCCACCTCAGCGGACGTCTATGTTCATAACAAATAATTAGCACCTATGCAACCAGGTTTTTACCTAGTTGATGGGTTGATGGCCAAAATTTTTTATCTCCCTTATTATCTAATTTTCTTGGATTCCAGTCAATCGTCCCTTAATAATTCAAAAAAGTGCATCAACCAAGAGTAAGCGCAATTTTTTGTGAAAAATTATTGCATATATTTTGTACAAGTTTTAGCGGAAAAAGACAATAACAGAGCTGACATATAAAGACCTTCTTTGGAAGTTTCCCATCGATTTGGGATTGTGCTAATAGTTTTGCCACCCTTCACCAACGCAACGAACACTATGAAGTTACTCTACCGCATGGATGTCTCGGGCTTGATGATGGCACTGCTTTGTTTGCTGCTGTCTGCCCCGCTCAGCACTGCCTGGGCCCACACAGAAACGATAGAAGAAACCCCAACCGGCAAAACCGCCGCTAAAAAAACCGTGTTGCGGGGCCGGGCCTCCTGGTATGGCCGCGAGCATCAGGGCCTGCGCACCAGCAGCGGCGAGCGGTTTGACCGTTTTAAATATACCTGCGCCCACAAAACGCTGCCCTTCGGCACCCGTTTGCGCGTCACCAATCCAAAAAACGGCAAGTCCGTAGTGGTCCGGGTTTCCGACCGGGGCCCGTTCCGCCACCAGCGCATTCTGGATCTGGCCGAAGTAGCAGCCCGCCCGCTGGATATTGTCCGCATGGGTGCCGTATCCGTGGTAGCGGAAATAGTCCCTTCGGATACCCCCCTCGGCCCCACGGACGCCCCCGGGAACCTGGCCGAACTGACCACCGACCCCGAAGCCACCACGCTGGCCACCGTTATTGAGCCCGGCGCTACCGAAGCCGCCGATGCGGTTGTAATTCCCGAGCCCGCCCCCACCTTCGTTATTCAGGCCGGCACCTATGGCGATGCGCGCAACGCGCAGGCCGTGCAGGCTAAAATTCAGGCCCTCGATAATACCCTGCCCGTGAGCATTGCTGCCACCACGGTAGATGGCCGCTCCCTGAACCGCGTAATTGTAGGCCAGTATGCCTCGCCGGCTGATGCTGAAGCTACCCGCCGCAAGCTGCAGGAGTGGGGTATCAGTGGCCTGGTGCGCCAGAAAGAGAACTTCTAACACAGCCTTAGTGGCCTGTTACTTAAAAGCCCGTCGGACCTGAGCGTCCGGCGGGCTTTTTTGTGCGATGCAACGCTACTGGGGTGTCTGGTCTCCTCTTGGGGTATTCATTCTCTTTTCTTATTCCTTCCCCTACTTTACTTTATGAAAAAGCTGATTATGCTGCTGGGCGGCGCCATGCTGCTCACCATTTCTGCTTCGGCTCAAACTGAAAAAGGCACCGTAATGCTGGGCTTGTCTGGTGGCAACTTTGGGTACTCCCATGACAAGAATAGTAATGGTTCCAACATTTCAGCGAGCCTGTCTCCCAGCGCTGGTGTTTTTCTGATGAATAATTTTTTGGTAGGGGCCAGAGTGAATGTCAATTACTATTACTTCAGTCAGAACCCCTATACTATTACTCCAGTAAACCCTTACCACTATACAAATGAAGGGTTAGGCTATGGCTTGGGCCCTTTTGCCCGCTACTATGTTCCCAGCGCTAGCCGGCACCGGTTTTTTGCTGAGGCCGGAGTAGAGTTTTACAAGACTCGTTCCAGTACCCGGGTTGAGTATAATGGCACCGAAGAAGTTAATAAGATGAAGAACACGCACTCGGGCTTCCATGGGGCTTTGGGCTATAATTACTTCTTCACCCCAAACATAGCTTTAGAGGCCACGATTGGCTATCATCACACTGATTTGAGCCAAGCCTATTCAAGCGGCAACCTACGGGGCCAGCTGGGTCTCAGTATCTTCCTGCAAAAGCGCCAAGCAGCCGCCCCGCAGCCATAACAATAGCATAACTACTACTTTAAAAGGGCGGCCCATGAAGGTCGCCCTTTTTCGTGCGGGCTGTTTTCTGCCGCTCCGCCGTTGCATTTTGCGGCAAGGCTTCTACCTTAAGCGCCCCAACCAACTGCCCGCTATGTTCCAGTGGATGAAAGCCTTTACTGCCGTGCTCCTCAGCCTGCTGCTGACGTGGGTGCTCAACGCCAAGCAGGGTGATGTGCCGCCCATGGGCAAGTTCCTGAGCCCATTCCGCGGGTTCTGGCAGAACGCCGAGCGGGAGCAGGATTTCCCCGCCCGGCAAACCCTCACGCTGCCGGGCCTGCAGCAGCCCGTGCAGGTGCGCTTTGATGATAAGCGCGTGCCCCACGTGTTTGCCCAGAACGACCACGACCTGTACTTTGCTCAGGGCTACCTCACCGCCCGCGACCGGCTCTGGCAGATGGAATTCCAGACCCACGTAGCCGCCGGGCGCCTCTCGGAGATAGTAGGCGAGAAACGACTGGAAACCGACCGGTTTTTCCGGCGCATGGGCCTGCCCTACGGCGCTAAACGTTCCCTGGCCGTGATGATGGCCGACCCCACCACCCGCACCGTGCTGGAATCGTACTCGGCGGGCGTGAATGCCTACATCCATTCCCTCACGCCGGCCACACTGCCCTTTGAGTATAAGCTGCTGAATTACGCCCCGGAACCCTGGCAGCCGCTGAAATGCGCCCTGCTCCTGAAATTTATGGCCTGGGACCTGAGCGGCCGCACCGATGACCTGCGCCTCTCCAATATCCTGAACAAATACGGCCCGGGCGTGGTGAAGGACCTGTTTCCGGACTACCCCCTACGCGAAGACCCCATTGTGCCCGTGGGCGCGCCGCTGGATTTTAAACCCGTGCCGGTACCGCCCACGCCGAAAGAGTTTTCGGCTGAGTTATCCAATAACACCCCGCGCAACGAGCCGGATGCGGAGCTGGGCTCCAACAACTTTGCCGTCAGCGGCAGCAAGTCGGCCACGGGCTTTCCCCTGCTGGCCAACGACCCGCATCTGCAGTTGAACCTGCCCAGCATCTGGTACCAGATTCAGCTCTCAGCGCCGGGGGTGAATGTGTATGGCGTGACCATTCCGGGCGCGCCCACGGTTATTATCGGGTTTAACTCTGATGTGGCTTGGGGCGTGACCAACGTGGGGGCCGATGTGCTGGACTGGTATCAGCTGAAATTTAAGGATGCCACGCAGCGGGAGTACTGGCACGATGGCCGCTGGAAACCCATCCGGCGCGTGGTGGAGCGCATCAAAGTGCGCGGCCAGGTCGACCGCCTCGATACGGTGCTGTACACCCACCACGGCCCCATCGTGTACGACCACGACGAAAAGCCTTTCCTCTCGCAAACGCCCATCCGGCACGCCATGCGCTGGACGGCCCACGACGGCGCCAACGAGGTATTGGCCTTCTACCGCCTCAACCGCGCCCACTCCTACCCCGACTACACGGCTGCGCTGAGCACCTACGGTTCTCCGGCCCAGAACTTCATCTTTGCCGATGCCGGAAATGATATTGCCATCTGGCCCAACGGACGCTTCCCGCTGAAATGGCGCGACCAGGGCAAGTTTATTCTGGATGGCACCAACCCCGCCCACGACTGGCAGGGCTGGATTCCGCAGCCGCAAAACCCGCACGTGAAAAACCCGGGGCGCGGCTTCGTATCGTCGGCCAACCAGTTTTCCGCCGGCCCCGATTATCCTTATTACCTGGGCTGGGAATTTGCCCCCTGGGACCGGGGCCACCGCATCAACCAGCGCCTGGCCCGCATGACCAGCGCCACTGTGGATAGTCTGCGGCTGCTGCAGAATGATAACCTGGGCATTAATGCGCAGCTCATGCTGCCCCGCATGCTGGCGCTCCTGCGCGGCCAGTCGCTCAGCCCGGCCCAGCAACAAGTAACCCAGGCCCTCAGCCGCTGGAACTACTTCTATGATGCCGCTGCCATTGGACCTACGGTGTTTGAGCTATGGTACAAAACGCTGCTAAAGCAACTCTGGGAGGATGACTTCGGAGCCCAGGCCGGGGCAGAAATGCGCTACCCCTCCCGCGACCGGACCAATACATTAGTACTGAAAGAAGACCACAGCCCCTGGGTTGATGACCGTCGCACCCCGGCCGTAGAAACCCTCCCCCAACTGGCGCGGCAGTCCTTTCAATTTGCGGTAGATTCCCTACAGCGCAAATTCGGACCGCTGAGCCCGCAATGGAACTGGGCTAATCAGAAGAGCACCGATATTCTGCACCTGGCCCAACTGCCCGGCTTTGGCCGCATGGATATTGTGTGCGGGGGCGGGGCTGGTATTGTGAATGCTACTTCCGAGCGCAACGGGCCTTCCTGGCGCATGGTGGTGGCGCTGGGGCCGCAGGTGCACGCCTTCGGGGTGTTTCCCGGGGGCCAAAGTGGCAACCCCGGCTCGGCCCACTACGATGACCTGATTGAAACCTGGCGCCTCGGCCAGCTGAACGAGCTGATTTTCCTGCGCTCTGCTACCGAAGCTAACCCGCGGGTTTCCACCGCCTGGTCGCTTACTTCCCAATAACTTCTCTGCCTTATTATGGTGCTTTTTCTCTTGATTCTGGTGCTGGCGGCCATTGCGCAGCTTTTCCTGCCGTGGTGGATTATTACGCCACTCTGCTTTATGCTGGCTACCTGGCGCGGCCGCAAGGGCGGTCAGGCGTGGCTGGCCGGGTTTGCCGGGGTGGGGCTGGGCTGGCTGGTTCTGGCCAGTTGGCTGCACGTGCGCACGGAGGGCATTCTGAGTCACCGGGTGGCGCAGCTGCTGCCGCTGGGTGGCCACGGTTGGGCCTTGGTGCTGGTAACGGCAATACTGGGCGGGCTGGTGGGCGGCTTTGCGGCGCTGGCCGGCGCGTGGGTACGGCAGGCGGTGTTGAGTCAGCGACAAGTACCGGTGGAGCCAATGCAGCCGGCAGCCAGAAAACTGACCCTTTAAGAGTGTATAAGAGAATTGTCATGCTGAGCTTGTCGAAGCATCTCGCTAGTGTGGTATACCTTGGCAACATCAGCACGCGAGATGTCTCGACTTCACTCGACATGACATTCTTTTTCCCAACAGAGTCAGCACGCGAGAGGCTCCGCCTCTGCATGACACAAACGCAGGAATTAATCTAATAGCGGGAAATAAAGGCGAAGGCTTCCAGCGTATAGCGGGCGGCGGAAGTAAAGTGGTTGCCGCCCTCAATGGGGTGCAGCTCTACCTGCGTGGCGCCGCGGCTGCGCATGGCCTTGTAGGCATCTTCTGAGTTGAAGTAGGGCACGTAGTCGTCGGCGGTGCCGTGGAAGAGGGCCAGCGGGGCCGTGGGCTTCCAGTCGTACACGTCGTTGTCGCGGAAGGCGGTACTCATGGGCTGGTCGGTGTTGCTGAGGATGCCCTGGCGGAAGGTGGCGGTGAACAGCTCGGCGGGTTTAGAAGGCACCGAGCTAAAGGGATTAAGCTGCAGCTGGCCGGCCCAGGGCTGATTGAAATAATAGGGAAACGGCCGGTTGATGCCATATACCTTATTATAAGTATCCAGTACCCACACGTAGGAGCTCAGGAAATTCAGCGGCTTATCAGAGCTTAGAATATAGTTGGCGAAGGCCGTTTTGTGGTAAGCCCCGGCACCGGGGGCGCTGGCCGTTACCGTGAATTCCCGGGCGTACTTTTCCTCCATCAGCTTGTGCAGCGACATGGTGGCGTAGCCGCCTTCGGAGTAGCCCAGTAGAAAGTTTTTCTGGTTGAGGGGCAGCTTCTCGCGCTTACAAAACTCCCGGGCCGCGCGCATCATGTCCAAAGAAGCCGAAGCCAGCGAAGGGCCGTGCTCATATGGGTGCGCCTGCGCTTTGGAAGCGCCGTAGCCAATATAATCGGGGGCCGAAACCACATAGCCCGTGGAAGCCAGCAACGATACCGCCGACCACACCTCACTGCTGGAGCTGTAATAGGAAGGCGCGCGCCGCTCCTCATCGGGCTGAATAGTACCGTGCTGATAGCTCAGCAAAGACAGCGGCTGACTGGCCACCGGTACCAGCAAAGCCCCGGAGGCCGTAATGGTTTGCCCGGCCGGAGTTTGGGTAGAGTAAGTGAGCTTATACACCCGGATAGGAAACCGGGCCAGCGCGCCCGCCAGTGGTACGCTACTTACCCGCTGGGCCAGCACCGCCGGGCTGTATTCCCCAATAAGCGTGCTACTGATGAGGTGAGTAGCCACCGGCGTGGCTGGCGTGGCGGCCGGCGCGGGCTGGGCCTCGCTCTTACACCCGGCCGCAACCGAGAAAAACAGGGAAAGCCAAAGCAGCCCGGTGGCAACGGGGCGCATAGAGCGGTGGCGCGAGTTAAAAAGGGTCACGGCAGAAAGCGTCAAAGGTGAATAGACTTTGGGTATAACACCGGCAGAGGCAAATAATTCATCCTGCCCTCGTGCGCCCTCCCCTGCTCCACGCCCTACGAAAAGCGAGATTTAAAACTTTAATTAAAAACTTAGTTGTATAACTAAAATATTAGTTATACATTGATATCACTTCTCATCAACCTCTGCTATGCAACCTTCCTTTCCTGAGCTAACCCGTGCCGAGGAGCAAGTAATGCAGGTGCTCTGGCGCCGTGGCCCTTCCTACGTGAAGGACGTGGTGCCCGAGCTACCGGCCCCTACGCCGGCCTACAATACGGTATCCACCATTATCCGCATTCTGGAGCAGAAAGGCTTTGTAGACCACGAAGCCTTTGGCCGCACGCACCGCTACTTCCCTATTGTAGCGCAGGATGCTTATCGGCGGTTTTCCCTGGGCAAGCTGCTGGGCGGCTACTTCGGGGGCTCCTTCTCCCGGCTGGTTTCCTTTTTCGCCCAGGAAGAAAACCTCGATGCTGCCCAGCTCGACGAGTTGCTGCGGCATGCCCAGTCTTCGCCACCCTCAACCCCGCCCGCCGATGAACCAGGTTCTGCCCCTCGCGCCGACGACAATGCTCCCGCTGCTTAGCTGGATGCTGCAAAGCACCCTGTGTCTGGGGGCCTGCTGGCTGCTATACCGCTATGCGCTGCGGCAGGAGCGCTTCTTTACTTTTAACCGCCGCTTCCTGCTCTTCACCCCCTGGCTGGCGCTGGGGCTACCGGGCTTACTGGCACTGCTGAAGCCGTGGCTCCCGGCTATTCAAAATCCCGCCAACGGGCTGCTGAATGGCGGCCTGCTGCCCGAGCTGACTATATCATCCGGCGCAGCGGGGGCCAATCTTGCAACTCAGCTGCCGGAGTGGCTGCCCTCCTCGCTCCTTCTCCTTTATCTGACCGGGGTACTTGTTGTGCTTATGCGGCTAGGCACACACCTGCTGCATCTGTGGCTGGCCGCCCGCCGCTTTCCCCGGGAGGCCCGGCCCGGCTATGTACTGGTGCACACCGGTGGGCGGCGCCCTACCAGCTCCTTTGGCCGCTGGGTTTTCTGGGATGATTCTACTACTCTTTCCTCCGATGAGGCCCGGGTGGTGCTGGCCCATGAGCTGGCCCACGTGCAGCAGGGTCACTCCTGGGAGCGGCTGAGTCTGGAGGCGACCCAGGCCCTGCTATGGTTCTGCCCTTTTATTCATTTCTATCCCCCGGCTTTAGCGCTGGTGCATGAGTTTCTGGCCGATGAGCAGGCGCTGCGTGCTACGGCTTCTTCCCCGGCTGCTCCCGTGGCAGAATCCTACACGGCCCTGTTGGCCCGCCTGGCGCTGCGCCAGCTGCACCCGGACTTACCACTTACCCATTCTTTTACCCAATCCTTCACCTTAACCCGTATTCGTATGCTTACCTCCCAAACGCCTGCACGGCGCTGGAAGCAGTGGCTGCTGCTCCCCATTGGTGCCATCTTATTCGTGGCTGTTGCCTGCGAAAATGCCCCGGACCTAGATAAGCCGGCCACCACGGCTACCAGTAAAGATTCCCAATACGGGACGCCCCCACCGCCGCCACCGCCACCTTACACCACCAATGCCGCTGACACCCCACCACCGCCCCCACCCCCGGCTCTTTCAAATGTTGAGGTGATGCCGGAATACCCTGGTGGGCAAACGGCGCTTTTCTCTGCTCTTCTAAAAAATACGCGGTACCCCGCCGTGGCAGTGCAACAAAAGCTTCAGGGCAAGGCCCTGGTAAGCTTTATAGTAAATACCGATGGCAGTATAAGCGCCGTGAAATTGGAACGAGGCGTAACGGCCGCAGCGGGGCAGCAGGCAGCAGCCACCACCCTGAATGAAGAAGCCTTGCGGGTAGTGCGCGAGCTGCCGGGCAAATGGACACCGGGCCTTAACAAAGGCAAGCGGGTAGCGGTGCAGTTTGCCGTTCCCATCACCTTTGCGCTACGCTAACACTTTATAGCTAAGCAAAAAGCGCCACCCAGAGTTCTGGGTGGCGCTTTTTGCTTAGCTAGCAGAATTTATCTACCAAATCGGAGAAGAGTTTTAGTAGGCTATCTGTTGCAGGGTTACTCGCTGGGGCATGCGCTGCTCATGATACAGCAACAGTTGGGAGGGCTCGGTATGCCACACATCGAAGTACCCTGAAGCGGGCGTTTCCTGTACGGTAACGGACTGCCCGGACTGCGTATTGAAGGTGAGGATGCGCCGTTCTGAGCGAAGAATTACCCGGTTGCTGTCGGGGGCGAAACCGCGCAGCCGGAAGGTGCCGGCCTGCGCGGCCAGAATGGCCATGCGGCGGGCCGGCACGTAGCCGCCTACCGTGTAGCTGCCGCCATCGGGCAGCGGCAGCACCCGAACTTCTTCTACCTTACCGGCCGCCGTCATTTTCAGGGAGACGATATCCCGCGGACGCAGCGTAGTGGTGCTGACCTGAAGCGTACCCAGCGTCAGAATACCAGTAGCTACCCCAATGGCAATGTGCCCGCCCAGGGAAGTACTTGTGTAAGTTTCGCCCACCAGCCGCACGTTGCCGGCGGCATCCGGCATGAGGCCCTGCCAAAGCACTTTCCGGCCCTGCGCCGTGAAGAGGCGAGCGTCCTGCGAGAGGAGCACGCGCTGATCTGCCTGTCGGGTGCTATCGGGGTTAAACCGGGTGTAAAACAGCTGGCCGGTCTTGGTGCGGCTGGGCCGGTTGTTATCGTAGGAATAGCCGGCCAGCAACAGGCTGTGGCCCGGGCCCATACTAGCCACGCTGGGCACCCGTCGCTCCTGCTGGTAATCTACGGCCTGGCGGCAGAGCACGTGCCCGGTGGCTAGCTCCAGGCAATACGCCTTAGACTCCGCTAAGCGGCTTTGCACGTTGGTGGTCACTACTAACCATACGTGGGTGCTGTCCATTACTACCTGTTCAATGGCCACCCGGCCCGTAGCGGCGGTAAAGCGGTGCGTCCAGCGGCTTTGCAGGTCCGGGGCAAGGTAGCGCACCAGTACCTGCTCGTGCTTGCGGCTGGGCTCTTCCAGCAGAAAACCTTCAGAAAGCGGTGCCATAGCACCGTGCAATTCCCGCCAGGGCAGCATGCGCTGCCGCACGCTCTGGCGGGCCACCAGCTGCCCGGTGGTATCTACTACCACCGTCAGAATAGAATCGGTGCCCCGGCGCCGGAGCTGGTACAGGGAATGGTAGCGGCTGCTGGCGGCATTCACCATTTGCAGGGAGCCGGGCAGGTACAGGTCGCGACGGTGACGGCGCTGCAGAGCGGGGTCGAAGACGTAGTGGCGGAGGCGGGTGGTTTTGGAGCTCTGCGGCTCTAAAGAGAACATGAGGGCGCGCTGGACACTGGGCAGATACAGCCCACCCAGGCGGGCCAGCCGAATACTATCGACCGTCACTTTTTGAGCTTTTGCCTGCTGCTGCAGACCTAAACCAACACTCATCACTAAAATGAGACGAAGCAAATAACGCATAACTATTTTTATAAATGCGGCGGCAAGTTAGCTGACCGTAACCTAGAAAAAGAGTCCAAAAACGGAGAAGTCTCAAATATTTATCCGGTACCTTCAAGCTAAATGCAGTACCTTCGCAATACAATTTGATTTCAATTCTTCTTCTTTTCAGTGTTGTATTTCAGGACCTTAACCCGCTTGACGGCTCCCGCGCTGGCTTCCTTGGGCCTCGCTTTTTCGCTTACTTCCCTTTCTGGCTGCGGCACCCGCACCGATGGTGAAACCCCAGATACCAAAGCAACGCTGGAGGCTGCCAAGCCCGTGGTGGTAGATACGCTGGCCCTGAAAAAGCAAGCTATGCTGCGCGACTCCGTGAAGGCGGATTCTATTGTGAAGGCCAACGGCCAGCTGCCGGGCGCCATTCTGCCGGGCAAGCGCATCATTGCCTTCTATGGCAATATCCGCTCGAAGGGTATGGGCATTCTGGGTCGCGAGCCAAAGGACCAGATGTTCCGCAAGTTTGAGAAAGTGCTGGCTGAGTGGCAGGCGGCCGACCCTTCCATTCCCGTACAGGCGGCCCTGCACAACGTAACCATCACGGCCCAGGGCACGCCCGGCAAGGATGGCAAGTGGCGCCTGATGAACTCCAAAGCCACCATTGCGGAAGTAATGAAGTGGGCCAAGGAGCACAACTGCATTCTGTTTCTGGACGTGCAGCCCGGTCACAGCACGCTGCAGGCCGAGCTGCCCAAGCTGGAGCAATACCTGAAGGACCCAATCGTGCACCTCGGCATCGACCCCGAGTTTTCACTGTCCACCATGCCCGGCGTGCGCCCCAACCAGAAAATAGGCACGCTTGATGCCAAGGACGTGAACTACGCCGTGAGCTTCCTGGCCCGCATCGTGAGCGAAAATAACCTGCCGCCCAAAGTGCTGACGGTGCACCGCTTCACCCGGAAGATGATTACCAACTACAAAAACATCAAGCTTGACCCACGCGTGCAGATTGTGATGCACATGGACGGCCACGGCGAGCCGACGCTGAAGAAGGACTCCTACCACGACTACATCCAGACCGAGCCCGTGCAGTACACCGGCTTCAAGCTATTCTACGAGTATGATGCCCGGCCCAAGCCCCACCACATCATGACGCCCAAAGAGGTTCTGTCGGAACTGACGCCTAAGCCGCTGTACATTCAGTACCAGTAGCCATGAGCTTGGGAGTTGGTGAAATGGTGAGTTGATGTGCTCACTGCTCAATCATCTTCTCCCACGATTGACTACTCCATAAACCAAGAGGCCCATTAGCTTAGCTAACGGGCCTCTTGGTTTATCAGCTGACTTAAAACGAGCTTCTACCCCGGTAAACCGGAATGGAGAACTCACCATTTCACCAACTCACTGTTCTAATGCTTAGTGCGCTGCGTTCAGGTCTACTTTCTCGCCCGGCTTGGCCCGCTTCACTAGGAAGATGAGCGGAATGCAGATCAGGAAGAAAGTGCCAATCATCAGGAACGTTTGGGAGTAGGTGATGAGGGCGGTTTGCTTCATCAGCATGCCTTCCAGAGCGGCGTAGGCCTGCTGCTGGGCCTGCATTAGGCTGGCGCCTTTGGCCATAAAGCTGGCGGTGAGGCCCTGCAGCCGCTGCTGGGTTTCGGGGTCGTAGAGGGAGATATTGGGCAGCAGGCTCACCCGGTTCTGCATGGTGGTGCGCTCCAGGTAGGTACCCACCAGCGCCACGCCAAACGAGCCGCCCAGCTGACGAATCATACCGGTAAGACCAGCGGCCTGGCCGGCATCTTTCCCGCTGATACCCGCCAACGACATGGTGGTGATGGGCAGAAACAGCAGGCTCAGCCCCAGGCCGCGCAGCAGCAGCGGCCAGAAGAAGTCACTTTCGCCGGCCGTGGGCGAAATCTGCGTGCTCATCCAGTAAGAGAAAAAGAAGAAGATAACGAAGCCCAGGGGCAGCATAAACTTCTGTGACACACCCTTCTGAATGGCCTTTCCCACCACCGGCATCATAAAGCCCGAGAGCAGCGCGCCCGGCAGCAGAATTTCCCCGGTCTGCGCGGCCGAAAAGCCTAGAATGCGCTGACAGAAAATGGGGAATACAAACACCGAGGCAAACAGCCCGAATCCCAGAATAAAGGACAGGAATGCCCCCACGGCCAGGTTGCGGCTTTTGCCCAGCACCCGCAGGTCTACAATGGGGTGCTCGGCCGTCAGCTCGCGCCAGATAAAGCCCACCAGGCCAATCACCGTGAGCAGGGTAAAGAGCAGGATGATGGGGTCCTCAAACCAGTCTTTGCTTTCGCCCTGTTCCAGCACGTACTGCAATGAGCCTACGCCCATGATCAGCAGAAAGACACCCGCCCAGTCAATTTCGCGCAGGGGCCTGGGTATGGCATTCTTGATGCGCTCCGGGTCCCGGATAAACAGCACCGTGAAGATGGAGGCCATAATGCCGACCGGCACGTTCACGTAGAAAATCCAGGGCCAGTCATAGTTAT
Organism: Hymenobacter sp. DG25A; assembly: GCF_001280305.1. Taxonomy (NCBI): domain Bacteria; kingdom Pseudomonadati; phylum Bacteroidota; class Cytophagia; order Cytophagales; family Hymenobacteraceae; genus Hymenobacter; species Hymenobacter erythromyxa. Next base: position 3,070,820 of record NZ_CP012623.1, read on the forward strand.
CTACAATCCAGCCGCCCAGCGTAGGGCCAATGGTGGGGCCAATAATAACGCCCATGCCAAACAGCGCCTGGCCCAGGGCCAGCTGACTAGGCGGGAAAGTATCAATCAGAATAGCCTGCGAGGTAGCCATCAGGGCGCCGCCGCCAATGCCCTGCACAAAGCGGAAAGCCACCAGCTCCCAGATGTTGGTGCTCTGGCCGCACGCTACCGAGGCCAGGGTGAAGAGTATCACCGAGAACAGATAGTAATTCTTGCGGCCGAACTGCTCGGCCAGAAAGCCCGTCATTGGAATTACAATAACGTTGGCAATGGCGTAGGACGCCACCACCCAGCTTACCTCCTGCTGCGTGGCCGAGAGGTTACCCATCATCTGGGTAAGCGCCACGTTCACAATGCTGGTATCAATCAGCTCCAGCAAGCAGCACATGACTACCGTAATAACGATGATCCACTTGGTAAATCCAGTTTCCATGTAATTTCAATTGGCAGCGGCCTGGCGTCGGCAGCAAGAGGAAAGCCGGTTCTGTCAAGAACCAATTCCGGGTTGCCGGCACCAGGCCGCTGATGGGCTATTTGACCTCCACCGTAGCCGTCACGCTCATGCCGGCGCGCAGCGGGTGCTCGGGGTCTGCTTTATCCAGCACAATTTTCACAGGCACGCGCTGGGTTACTTTCACGAAGTTGCCGGAAGCATTATCCGGAGGCAGCAGGGCAAAACGCGCCCCGGTAGCGGCTGAGAGCGACTCGATGTGGCCTTCGAACTTTTGATCGGGGTAAGCATCTACTTCTACTTCCACGGGCTGGCCTACTTTCATGTGGGTCAGCTGGGTTTCTTTGAAGTTGGCAACCACCCAGGTTTTCTCGCTGGCTACCAGACCCATCAACTGCTGGCCGGGCTGTACTACCTGGCCGGGCTGCACACTTTTCTTGCTTACAATGCCGTTGCCGGGCGCCTTAATAGTGGTGTAGCTAAGCTGCAGCATAGCATTGTCGAGGTCGGCCTGGCGCTGCTTTACAATGGCCTGGGCCACGGCTACCTGCTGCTGGGCGGCTTCTACCTGCTGGCGGGCTACGCTCACCTGGTTAGTGGCCGTGGCCCGCTGGGCGCTACTCGATTTCAGGTTGGCCTGCACGGCATCCAACTCGCTCTGCGGAATGATGTCTTCCTTCCGCAGGAACTGACTGCGCTTGAGGTCTTTTTGCAGCTTGGAGCGGGTGGCATCACTCACGCCAATAGCCGACTGCGCGGAGCTGACATTGGCCTGGGCCGTACCCACGGCCGCCCGGGCCGCCGTTACGTTTGCCTGCGCCGCGGCCAAAGCCGCCTGGGCGGAGTTTACTCGCTGCTGATAATCAGCAGGGTCCAGTGTGATAAGCATGTCGCCGGCTTTTACCACCTGGTTATCCTGCACTTTTACTTCCAGCACCGGGCCGCCCACGCGGGGCAGAATGGGGTACACGTCGCCTTCTACTTGGGCGTCGTCGGTTTCTTCATGATGCTGACCAAACTGGTAGCGCTGCCAGCCATAATAGGCACCAACCAGCAGCACTAGGGCCAGAATGGCCATAATAAAAGGGCGCTTGGAGCGGCCGGCCGGCTGCTCTTCTACGGCAGTATCATAAGGCGGCGGGCCAACGGGTTGCGAAGCGGCGGCTACAGCTGGCTCTTGATGAACGGGGGTTGCCATGGCAAAAAATATTGGAGAGGATGTGTTGACAAAAAGAAGATGCAGGAAGCCCGGGACTTAACGCCCTACGCTTCCTTCAAAAGCTACGCCGACTGGCGGTATTCCTTGGCGGGGCAGGCCTTCACCAGCAAGGTGGCGCAGGCGGCCTTACGGACCACGGCCTCGGCCGTGCTACCCACCAGAAAGCGGGTGAGGCCGGTCTGTCCGTGTGTTCCGATAACAATCAGGTCGGCGTGGCGGGTTTGGGCTTCGGCCACAATTTCTACGGGTGCCTCGCCCTGCAGCAGGCCGGTGCTCACCCGCGCGCCGGCCTCTTCGGCCTGGGTGCGGTAGAGGGCCAGCTGCCCGTTTGCTTCGTCGGTGCCGGTAGCCGGTACCGTTAGTGTAGGCTGAGGCTCCAGCACATGCAGCAGGTACAGCTCAGCCCCGGTGCCGGCCGCCAACGCTGCCGCATAGGCGACCAGCGGCGTAGATACAGCCGAGAAATCAAGCGGGCAAAGAATCAGCGACAGGTTCATGGGCGTGGGGTGTAACCGGGGAGAAGTAATTACCAGATTTGCTCGCCGGTGGCGCGCTTCAGCTGGTACTGACCCTGGGTGTAGTTGTAAATAGCCTGCAGGCGGGCCAGGCGGGCCTGCGCCAGCGAGGTTTCCGCGTCCAGCACGTCCAGGTTAGTACCTACATCGTAGCGGTAGCGGGCTTTGGCACGGGTCAGGGCATCACTGGCCTGGTTAATCTGCACCACGGCATTGTTGTAGCGCGCGGTGCTGGACTGCAGGTTGTTGGCCGCCTGGCGCACATCGGCGCGCACCTGCTCCTGGGCATCCTGAATGCGGGCCTGCGCCCCCCGGATGTTGGCCTGCGCCTCTACCCGCTGGTTTTTGTTTTTGTTGCCATCATAAATGGGCACCGAGAGTTGCACCACGCCCACGGAGTTGGGGCGAAACTTCTCCAGGTTAGGCAGGTAGCCGTTTTTGCCGCCCAGCTGCGCACCCACGCCCAGCACGGGCTTGTTGCTGCGCTCCACAAACTTCAGGTTCATGGCCGCGGTGTTTTCCGCGTCGCGGGCCATTTTAATTTCTGGGCGGGTCTCGGTGGCTCTGGCCAGGGCCGCCTCCACGTCTACGGCCTGCGGCTGGAAGGCCAGCGTGCCACGCACGGGCACTTCCACATACTCCGGCTTATGCAGCAGGCGGGCCAGCTGTACCTGCTGGTTGCGCAGCTGGTTCTGGAGGTCAATCTTCACGTTTTCGGCCTGCGTGATGCGTACCTGGGTGGTGGTCACATCAAACTTGGTGCTGACACCTCCTTCCACGCGCTTTTCCATCTCGCGCTCATGCTGGCGCAGGGAGGCAATCTGCTGGTCCTGCACCTTAATGCTTTCACGCACAAACAGGATATTATAGTAAGCCTGGGCGGCCGCATAAGCCAGGTCGCGGCGCGTTACGGCAATCTGGTCCTGGGCCGTTAGCCGGCGGCTTTCGGCCAGGTTATAGGAGGCTTCCTTTTTACCGAAGTCCAGCAGCCCATATTGCAGGGTGATGTGGGCATCGTAGTTATTGTTGGGCGCCAGCTGGAATTCCGGCGCATCGGGCGCCAGTTGCAGCTTTACTACCGGGTCGATGCGGGTGTACGTAGCCGTACCGGTTACCTGGGGTAGGAAGCCGCCGCGGGTTTGCTGCACGCGGCTGGTAGCGGCGTTTACTTCTTCTTCTAGGGAGGTAATAGACGGGTTAGCATCCAGCACCGAGCGGATGGTGCCGTCTAGGGTCAGAGAATCGGACAAAACAGGTCCTTGTTGGGCATTCGCGCTGCCGGCCAGCATCAGCCCAAAAGCTAATAGCGGAACAGCGAGTGAAGGTCGGGAAAGCATGGTCAATCAGCTTGTGTGTGCCGACTGCTTACCTAACTATGTGCCAGAGCCAGCCCAACCAGATTTTTTGCTCCAAAAACGCCTTTTATAGACGTAGAAGAGGCTTTTATTTTTTTCAAAGCTGATTTCGAACCTAATTATCCCAGGCACGTTTTTCTCATATATCAGGATTTCCTATAAATACATTCCTGATATATGAGGATTAAAGACCCGAACTCATGATTGCCGAAGACGAATCCCTGCTGCTTTACCTCAACGAAGCCATTGCCACCACCCGGGATAAGGACTCACTTTTTCAGATTGTAACCGAAAAGCTGCGCCTTATTTTCCCTTTTGATATGATTGCCGTAGTCACCCTGGACCCCGGCCTGCAGCACAAGCGGATTTTCCTGCGGCAGTATTTCAATGAATCTTCCGGGGAGGAGGCGGACCTGCTGCCCCGCGACCGGCCCCAGCGCACCCCCGTGGCGGGCTCGCCGGTTGAATTAATGCTGCAAAACCCCGTGGTGCAGGTGATGGACATAGCCCAGGCCAGCAGAACTTACCCTGACTCCACTGCTTTTCAGCGCATGCTCACCAATGGCATGCACTACCTCACGGTGGTTCCCCTGCGCACCGCGGGTACCCTGATAGGCTTTATGGCCCTGGCGGCTCGCCGCCACCCGGAACTGCCGCCCGCTGATCGGGACCTGATGGAAAAAATCGGCAGCCTGGTGGCCAGCGCTATTTCCAACACGCTGGCATTTGAAGAAGTAGCCCAGCGCGAGCGGGAAAAGTCGCTGCAGCTGGCCGTGAATAACGTGCTGCTCAGCATCAAGGAACGGGAACCGCTGTTTAAAGCAGTAGTACAGGAGCTGAGCCAGGTGGTGCCGTTCCAGTATTTTGGCATTCGGGTGCAGCGCAATGGCGAGCCGCTGAAGGCGTTTGCGGAGTTTTCCCGCCCGGCGGAAAAGGCGCCGTTTCAGGCGCTGGACCCAGACCGTGGCCCCAACCTGGAAGAGCGGGAGCGAATGCACCAGCAGGTGGCCCACCTGTGGCTTAAGCCCGCCATCTATACCAACCAAGAGTTTGATGCGCTGGCCCGCCGCTACCCGCTTATGCGGCAGGTGCGGGAGCAGCACAATACCCGTGCCCTGCTGATAGCTCCCATCTGGAACCGCCCCGACGGCGCGGCCGTGCTCTCCCTGGCCGACTCCCGCCCCGACGCCTTCCGGCAGGAGGACCTGGACGTGGTGCTGAGTCTGGTACCTCAGATTGCGCTGGCCCTGGAAAACTTGTTTGCCTTTGAGCAGATTGAGGCGCTGCGCACCCAGGTGGAGCAGGAGCGCACCTACCTGATCGACGAAATCAACACCACCACCAACTTTGAGGAAGTCATCGGCAACAGCCCCGTGATGCAGGCCGTGCTCAGGCGCGTGGCCCAGGTGGCCCCCACCGATACCACCGTGCTCATTACCGGCGAAACGGGCACGGGCAAAGAGCTGATTGCCCGGGCCCTGCACCACCTTTCCCCCCGCCACGAGCGGGCGCTTATTAAGCTGAACTGCGCCGCCCTGCCGGCCCAGCTTATCGAAAGCGAGCTTTTCGGGCACGAAAAAGGCTCCTTTACCGGCGCTACCGACCGGCGCATGGGCAAGTTTGAGCTGGCCGATGGCGGCACTATTTTCCTGGATGAGGTAGGCGAGCTGCCCCTGGATTTGCAGGCCAAGCTGCTGCGGGTGCTGCAGGAAAAGGAGTTTGAGCGCATTGGCGGGCAACGGGTAATTCACAGCAATGCCCGCGTAATTGCCGCCACCAACCGCGTGCTGGAAGACGAGGTAGCCGCCGGCCGCTTCCGCGCCGATTTGTACTACCGCCTGAACGTGTTTCCGGTACGTCTGCCCGCCCTGCGCGAGCGGCCCGAGGATATTGAGCCCCTCGCCCGCTACTTTCTGGAACGCTTCACCAAGCAGATGGGCCGCCCGGTACGGGGCCTGCGCGAGCGGGATTTGCAGGCGCTGCGGGCATACTCCTGGCCCGGCAATATCCGGGAGCTGGAGCACGTACTGGAGCAGGCCGTGATTGTAAGCCAGGGACCATTTCTGGAGTTTGCCGGCTTCTCTGCCACGGCCGCCCAGGCCAGTCCTGCTCTGCCCGATTTTTCTTCACCCCTGCTTACGTTGAAGGAGCAGGAGCGGCAGCATATTCTGGCGGCGCTGCAGCTTACCGGTGGCCGCGTAAGCGGGCCCAACGGCGCGGCCGTGTTGCTCGATATCAACCCCAAAACCCTGGAAGCCCGCATGAAAAAGCTGGGCATCCGGCGCACGGTGGTGGCAGGAGAATAGAAAGAACCCGTGGCTACTGATTACTGATTCATACTTCCTTCAGCCGTCATGCTGAGTGCCGCCGAAGCATCTCGCTAGTGTGGTATACTACCACAACCTCATCACGCGAGATGTCTCGATCCTGGCTTGATGCGCCACATGCTCGACATTACATTCTTTTTCCCAACAGAGTCAGCACGCGAGAGGCTTCGGCGGCACTCAGCATGACGGCTGACAACAAAAACAGAAGGCCGCTCCGACTAACGTCAGAACGGCCTTCTGTTTTACTTAGCTTGAAGAATCAGTGCCTTACTTAGCGGCCTGAATCTCAGCAATTGCCTTTTCAGCCACTGCCTGGTTAGCAGCTGCGTTGGGCTTGCCGGCCTGCTCCTTTACAGCGGCCTGGATCATACCCATAACGGGCTGATCTACTCCGTACTTCTTGTACTTCACGGCCAGCTCTTTCAGACGGTCTACGTCTTCGGCAAAAGCCTTCGGGTCATCGAGGCGCGCCAGCATAGAGCCCATGCCTTCGAAGTAAGAGAACTTACCATTGGTGTTGGCAGCGTCGAACTTATCGCGCACGTAGTTCCACTGGCTTGCTCCGCCTGCTTTGCCATATACGCCTACCACGGCCTGGCTCAGTGCGCTCTGATCGGTGCTTTCCAGCGTCTGGGCCTTGCTAAGGGCTGCTTTGGGGTTTACGGTAGCCAGGGCCTGCAGCGCCGCTGCCTGCACCACGTACGACTCGCTGGTATTCAGCTGCTTGGTGAAGAGCTTCTCATCCTTCTTATCCTTCATCTTGGCCAGGGCGGAGAGCATGAGAGCCAGGGTGTGCGGATCTTTCTCCATTGCAGCGCGCTTGCGCAGAGCCGGGGCAGCTGCTTTAGCTACGGCTTTGTCTTCCATCTTCAGGCGCTCGGCCACTACCATGCGCAGGTTGTTGAACTTGTCGTTCAGGCCGGCCAGCAACAGGGTGCGAGCGGCGGCATCGGTAGTTTGCTTGGCGTCGGCGGCCAGCAGGGCTTCGCGGCGGGCTACATATAGCGGGGCGTGGGCGTACTGGTACACATACTCCGTGAGGGGCTTGTTATCCGTCTGCTGCCATACCAGGGTCTTTTCGGCGTCTACATCCACCAGCATAGGCTTGGCAGCCAGGGGCATCGAGAAGGTCTGGGTAGCCTCGGTCATCATTACGCGCTGGCGCTGGGGCTTGCCATTCACCCAATAATCAATGGCGAAGGGCAGCTGGAAGATCTGACCGGGCTGGTTCTGCTTCACGGTTACGGACTGCACTTTTTTGGCAGCATCCCAGGCATAATCAATAGTTACCACAGGGTGGCCGGTGCCGTAGTACCACTGGTTGTAGAACCAGTTCAGGTCTTTGCCCGAAACGGCTTCCATGGCCAGGCGCATCTGGTGGGCCTCACCGTTGCCCAGGGCATTATCCTTCAGGTATTTCTGCAGGCCGGCAAAAAACACGTCGTCGCCGAGGTAGGTGCGCAGCATGTCCAGAATAGCACCGCCTTTCTGGTAGCTCACCAGGTCAAACATGTCTTCCTTATCGGCATAGTGGAAGCGCACTAAGGGCTTCATGGCATCCTGGGGGCTGCGCAGATAGTTGCGCAGGTTGCGGTGGTTATGGGAGTCACCGGCATCGGCGCCGTACTTATGCTCGGCGTAGAGGCCTTCGGAGAAGTCGGCCATCGACTCGTTTACCGTCAGGTTGCTCCAGCTTTCGGCCGTCACGTAGTCGCCGAACCACTGGTGAAACAGCTCGTGGGCAATTACCGATTCGTTCTGGTATTCGCGGTCCAGCAGCTCCTTGTCGGTCATCTGCACAAACTCGCCGTGCAGGGTGGCCGAGGTGTTTTCCATGGCGCCGCTCACGTAGTCGCGCACCACAATCTGGGCGTATTTATTCCAGGGATACTCTACGCCCAGGCGGGTGGAGAAGAACTCCAGCATATCGGGCGTGTTGCCGAAAATCTGCTTGGCGAAGGGTGCATACTTGGGTTCCAGGTAGTAGCTCACCTCTTTGCCGCGCCAGGTGTCTTTGTAGATTTTGAAGTCGCCCACGGCCATCATAAACAGATATGGGGCGTGGGGCATGTCCATTTTCCAAGTATCGGTGCGCAGGCCGGCGCCGGCAGGTTTCTGGCTCACCAGCGCGCCGTTGCTCAGCGTGACGTACTTGCTGGGCACCGTCATGCTGATTTCCGAGGTGGTTTTCTGGTTGGGCCGGTCGATGGTAGGAAACCAGGCCGAAGAAGCTTCCGTCTCACCCTGCGTCCAGATCTGCACGGGTTTGCCCTTCACGGCGCTGTCGGGGTTAATGAAGTACAGGCCTTTGGCATCCGAAATAGCCTCGCTGCCCTTGGCTTTCAGCTCGTCGGGCTTGGCGGTGTACTCAATATATACCGTGTAGCTGGTGCCGGGCGCCATGGCTTTACCCAGGCTGATATGCAGGTTGCTGCTATCGGCGTAGCTGTATTTCAGCGGCTGCAGCTGCTCGCCATTCACCAGGGATACGGTTTTGATATCCATGCCTTTGGCATCGAGGCGCAGCGAGTCGGTGGTGTAGGCGTGGGGCTTCAGGGTAATCCATTCCTTGCCGTAGAGGTAGCGCTTGGCATAGTCAAAACGCACATCGAGCTTGGTATGCACCAGGTCGTTGGTTTTGGTAGCCGAGGCCCGGTAGGGCAGCTGCGGCGCAGCAGCCGGCGCGGCCGGAGTTTGCGCCATGGCAACGGCACTCAGCAGACAGGCCGCAGCAGTAAAGATTGTTCTCATGTGAAAAAAATGGAAAGGGAAGGGAGAATAGTCGGGGAAGTCAAATGGTTTACTCCGGCGCGCAGAGCAGTTTATGGAATAGAGCTCCAGGTATCCGCAAGCACATCGAGCCTTAAAAACTGCATAAAAGTAGTGGTATATTCTAATTAGTGATGCTTAACTACAAACGATGTTCCCAGGCGTTTCCAGCCGGGCAGCATCAGGCTGCCATAGCAGCGGCCAGCCTAACGCGATTGCAGAAAGCCAAATGTATTCATCAGTAATATGTTAAACAAGGTACTATGCAAAAAAATAATCTACCTCGGCGAAGAGAAATAACGAGTTACCTCCCGTAAAGGGAAAGCAGTTCTACCGCCCCGATGTACCGCCAAATCGGTTTTGCGCGTACATTTAGCCGAATGCCCGAACTGTTTCCTCTCACCCGCCAACACGTACTGCGCGCCCTCCGCCAGATTGAGCGCGAAGGCCAGCGCCTGCCGCCCAGCACCGTGTACGACCTGGTGTACCGCGGCCGGCGCTATCCACCCCGCGCCGTGGCACAGCTGGCCTACCGCCTAGCGACCCAGCAGCCGCAGGCGGCGTGGCCCCTTCCCAGCGGCGCGGCTACCAACCGCCTGCTGGAGCAACTCGATTTCACCATTGCCGCCAAGCGCCCCACCCTGGCCAACTCCCCACTAGACAGCGACGTGGCCGAACAGGAGCGGCTGGAAGATTTGTACACCGGCCGCCCCACCCGCAAAGCCCCGCCGCATCCTTCCACTGCTGCCATAGCAGCCGAGCCCACCGCGCCCTACGAAACCCCGGCCACCTACACCCGGGCCCAGGCCCTGGCCGAGCTTTTTATCAGCGAAGAGGAGCTGGATGCTGCCCTAGCCGGCCTGCAGCGCCGCAAGAACCTGCTGCTGCAGGGCCCGCCTGGTACCGGCAAAACCTTCCTGGCTCAGCGGCTGGCCTGGCTCCTGCTGGGTGCCACCGATGCCGCCCGCACGGAGCTGGTGCAGTTTCACCCCAGCTACAGCTACGAGGACTTTGTACAGGGTTTCCGCCCCGATGCCGCCGGCACGTTCCGCCTCACGGACGGGGTATTGCCGGACGTCTGCCGCCAGGCCGCCACAGACCCCACCCGGCCGTATTTTCTGCTGATTGACGAGCTGAACCGCGGCAACGTAAGCCGTATTTTCGGCGAGCTGCTGCTCTTGCTGGAAGCGGACAAGCGCGGTCCCGCCCACGCCGTGCGCCTCCCCTACACCCCAGTTGATGCCCCGCACTTCTTCGTGCCGGAAAACCTCTACGTCATCGGCACCATGAACACCGCCGACCGTAGCCTAGCCCCCCTGGACTATGCCCTGCGGCGGCGGTTTGCCTTTGTGAATCTGGAGCCGGAGTTTGGGCCTCCCCTGCAGGAGTTTCTGGCCGGGCAGGGCGTGCCGGCCGCCATTATCCAGCGCCTCACTGCCCGCCTCACGGAACTCAACCAAACCATTGCCGACGACCCCGACCTGGGTCCCGATTTCCGCATTGGCCACAGCTACTTCTGCCACCCGCCCCAGAAAGTAAGCGAAGCAGAAGCCTGGCTGCACCTGATTCTGACCCAGGAAATAGCGCCGCTGCTCACGGAATACTGGCTGGACCAGCCCGCCAAAGCCACCGCACAAATCAAACGCCTGCTGGGCAGCTAACCAGTTATGTCGGCGGCCGTGATTCCCATTCAGAACCTCTACTACCTGCTCTGCTACGCCTGGAACCGCCTGCCAGAGCCGGGCGAGCTGCAGACGGTGGAGGCAGCCGAATTTCACCGGCCGGTAGAGCTGCTCACGCGCCTGCTGCTCACGGCCCTGCGCCGACAGCTGAAACAAGGTCTGCGCCAGACTTATACTGAGCGGGAAGAGGAGCTGCCGGAACTGCGCGGGCGGGTGCTACTGGCCCCTACCCTTTTGCGCAATCTGTTGCCCCGCGGCCGGGCCGTGTGTGCTTATGATGAGCTGGGCTATAACACGCCGCTGAATGGCTTACTGCTGGGTACGCTGCAACAGCTGGGCCGCTCCCGCCAGTTGCCCGCCGCGCTGCGCCACGAAGTACGCCTGGTGCTGGGCCGTTTTCCGGCGGGAGTAGCGGCGCTGCCGCTCAGCAGCCACACCCTGCATCTGGTGCGCCGCCAGCAGCACACCGGCCCTGAGCGGTTTCTGCTTCATATCTGTGAATTGCTGCACGCCAGCGCCCTGCCCGAGCCGGATACTGAGGGTGCTTTTCGCTTCCGGGACTTCCGCCGCGACGAGGTGCTGATGGCGCGGCTGTTTGAGCAGTTTGTACGCAACTTCTATCGGCTGGAGCAGCGCCGCTACCGGGTACTATCGGAAACCATTCAGTGGCAGGCCGCCGCCGAGCGGGCCGAAGACCTGGCCCTGCTGCCCGCCATGATTACCGATACCACCCTGGAAGCGCCCGACCGGAAGCTCATCCTGGATACCAAGTATTACGCAGCCGCGCTGCGCACGCGCTACAACCAGCAGCGCCTCATTGCCCCTCACCTCTACCAGCTCTACGCCTACCTGCAGAATCAGCCTAATCTGCCTGGGCAGCAGCTGGAAGGTATTCTGCTGTATCCGGCCACCACGCGCACTGTAGATCTGCGTTACACGCTGGGCGGTTTTCCAGTGCGGGTAGCTACCCTGGACCTGGCCCAGCCTTGGGCGGGCATTGCCGCTGATCTGCTGGCGCTGATTGCCTGAATCCGTGGTTCAAGCCGATTTTGGGGACGGCTCCAGTCGGTAGAAGTGGATGGAGACGCAACCTATTACTTATCAACAGCTAGCATCTAAAAATCAACCGAAAAGCTTCGCCGCTGGTGAGGCTGTTGGCGGGAAAGAATCGTCTCTGAAATCCGTGGACTCCACAAAATCCGCCTGAATCCGTGGTTTAGAATTTCGGCACTAGATGATATATCATCTCATGTGTGCTATTTTCCAACCGGCAAGCAGCCTTCGATTTCCAGGCGGCGTCCTTCCGCCACGTTTTACGTTGTGGTTCACCCTCTCTTTTCTCCCTATCTCCTAACACTTCTACGCTTTTGAAACGACGTGATTTTGTAGGTGTGACCGGTCTGGCAGCCGGTGCCCTGTTCCTGCCCAGCCTGCCCGGTTTTGGCGGTACCGCCGTGGACCCCGACCGTTTGCTGGAAGCCATTGATCCTGCCCTGAAAAAGCGCTTGGCCGATGCCGCCCTGAATGCCGCCAAATCAGCCGGCGCCACATACGCCGATGTGCGCATTGGCCGCTACCTGAACCAATATGTTTTCACCCGCGAAAAACAGGTGCAGAACATTACCAGCACCGAAAGCTTTGGCGCCGGTGTACGTGTAATTGTGGATGGTACCTGGGGTTTTGCCGCTACCAACACGGTAACCGAAGCCGGAATTGCCAATGCCGCTAAAATGGCTGCACAAATTGCCAAGGCCAACGCCAAGGTGCAGAAAGCCAAAGTGCAGCTTGCTCCCCAGAAAGGCTACGGCGAAGTAACCTGGAAAGCGCCCATCGAAAAGAATGCCTTTGAGGTACCGGTAAAAGACAAGGTAGACCTGTTGCTGGCTGCTAACGCCAAGGCCCTGGACAACGGCGCTACCTACGTCAACTCGGCCCTGTTTCAGGTGAATGAGCAGAAGTATTTTGCTTCGACGGACGGTTCCTACATCGACCAGGACATTCACCGTATCTGGCCCACCTTCACCGTGACGGCCATTGACCGTACCTCGGGCAAGTTCCGCTCCCGCGAGGCGCTCAGCTCTCCTATGGGTATGGGCTACGAGTACATGATTCCGAAAGCCCAGGACAAGATTGCCGGCCCCGCCGGCACCGGTCTGGTTGGCTATAAGAAGAGCTACGACATGCTGGAAGATGCTACGCTGGCCGCCAAGCAGGCCAGGGAGAAGCTCACCGCCAAGTCGGTTACGCCGGGCAAATACGACCTGGTACTGGACCCCAATCACCTGGGTTTGACCATTCACGAATCTGTGGGTCACGCCACTGAGCTGGACCGCGTGCTGGGCTACGAAGCCAACTACGCCGGCACTTCCTTCGCTACGCTGGAGTGGAAAAAATCCGGCAAGCCTTACGGCTCCAAAATCGTCAACATTGTGGCCGATAAGCTGCAGCCCGGCTCGCTAGGTGCGGTGGGGTACGACGACGAAGGCGTGAAGACCAAGGAGTGGGATATCATCAAGGAAGGTAAGCTGGTAGACTACCAGAAAATTCGCGACCAGGCGGCCATGGTGGGTCAGAATGAGTCGGATGGGTGCTGCTACGCGCAGTCCTGGCAGGATGTGCAGTTCCAGCGCATGGCCAACATCAGCTTGAAGCCCGGCAAAGAAAAGATGAGCGTGGACGACATGATTAAGAACGTGGACAAGGGCATTTACATAGCCGGCCGCGGGTCTTTCTCCATTGATCAGCAGCGCTACAATTTCCAGTTTGGAGGCACGGCCTACTACGCCATTGAGAAAGGCAAAATTGCCGGTATGCTGGAAGACGTGGCCTATCAGTCGAACACCCAGGAATTCTGGAACAGCTGCTCGGCCATCTGCGACGAGTCGGACTACCGCTTGTTCGGCTCCTTCTTCGATGGCAAAGGCCAGCCGCCGCAGGTGTCGGCCGTGAGCCACGGCTCCAGCACCACGCGCTTCAATGGCGTGAACGTCATCAACACGGCCCGCAAAATCGGCTAAACCTGCCGGTCCTGTTTTGCGCAGTCGAACCCTTATTTCAAAAGACATCCATTTTCATGGCAATCCTTTCTCAAGAAGAATCCCAGGCCATCCTGAAAAAAGTACTGAGCTTCAGCACCGCCGATGAGTGCGAGGCCACGCTCACGGGCAACATTGGCGGCAACGTGCGCTCGGCGCGCAATGCCATCAGCACCAGCGGCGCCGATGACAACGTAGCCCTTGCCGTAGAATCCCGCTTCGGCAAGAAGTCGGGCACAGCCACCTGCAATCAGTTTGATGATGCCACGCTGCGCCAATGCGTGAAGCGGGCCGAAGAAATTGCGCGCCTGGCCCCGGAAAACCCCGAGTACATGCCTATGTTGGGGCCGCAACAGTACCTGACGTCGCCTTCGTCATATGCGGCCAGCACGGCCGGCATCAACCCCGATTTCCGGGCCAAACAGGTAGCGGCCGGTATGGCGCTGTGCGATGAGCGCAAGCTTTCCTCCGCCGCATTTTTGGTTGACTCGGCCGGCTTTGTGGCCCGCCGCAACAACAAAGGGCTGGAGGCTTATCAGCAGCAAACCGGCCTGGAGTACAGCGTAACGGTGCGCACACCCGATGGCACCGGCTCCGGCTACGCCACTGCGGACTATAACGACTCCAGCAAATTTGACGCGGCCCGCCTGACAAAAATTGCGGCCGATAAAGCCTCCATGTCGCGCAATGCTAAGGCCATTGAGCCCGGCAAGTACACCGTGATTCTGGAGCCCGCCGCTCTGGTAGCCAACAGCGACGCCTCGCTGCTGAATGCGCTGATGAGTGCCATGGACGCCCGCAACGCCGACGAAGGCCGCTCGTTCCTGAGCAAAAAAGGCGGCGGAAATAAGAAGGGCGAGAAGCTCTTCGATGAGCGGGTAACCATCTACTCCGACCCCACCAACGCCGAAATTCCGGACCTGACTTTCGCCGGCGACGGCCGCCCGCAGAAGAAGGTAACCTGGGTGGAGAAGGGTGTGGTGAAGAACCTGTACAGTTCCCGCTTCTGGGCCCAGAAATCGGGTATTCCGGACCTGCCCTCGCCCGGTGGCTGGATTATGGAAGGCGGCACCCAAAGCGTGGAAGACATGATCAAGGGCACGGCCAAAGGCATTCTGGTCACGCGCCTGTGGTACATCCGCCCGGTAGACCCGCAAACTCTGCTGTACACCGGCCTCACCCGCGACGGAACCTTCTACATTGAGAACGGGAAGATTAAATTCCCCATCAAGAACATGCGCTTCAATGAGTCGCCCATTATCATGCTCAATAACCTGGAAGCCCTGGGCAAACCCGTGCGGGTAGGCGGCAATCTGGTGCCCCCGCTGAAAATCCGGGACTTCACCTTCACCAGCCTTTCTGACGCCGTGTAATAACTGTCAGCCCAATGGCGGCCAGAAGCAGGGGCAACCTTTTTCTGGCCGCCGTTGGGTAGGCGGGTCCTACTTCACTCCCTACCTGTACTCCTTTGAAAAGACGTGATTTTGTGGGCATAACCGGTCTGGCGACTGGCGCCTTGTTTCTGCCCAGCCTGCCCGGCTTTGCCGGCGCACTCGTCAGCCCCGAGCAACTGCTGGAGGGTGGCCTTGATGTAGCCGTGAAAAAGCGCCTGGCCGACGCCGCCCTGAACGCGGCGAAAGCCGCCGGCGCCACCTATACCGATGTGCGCATTGGCCGCTACCTCAACCAGGGCATTTTCACCCGCGAAAAGCAGGTGCAGAACATCCTCAGCTCGGAGAGCTTTGGGGCCGGCGTGCGCGTAATTGCCAACGGCACCTGGGGCTTTGCATCTACCAATACCGTAACGGAAGCCGGCCTGGCTAAAGCGGCCCAGCTGGCGGTGCAGATTGCCAAGGCCAATGCCAAAGTACAGAAGGAGCAGGTGCGGCTGGCGCCCCAGAAAGGCTACGGCGAGGTGAGCTGGAAAGCACCCATCAAGCAAAACGCTTTTGAAGTACCCGTAAAAGATAAAGTAGACCTGCTGCTGGCGGCCAACGCCAAAGCCCTGGAAAACGGCGCGAGCTTCGTGAATTCGGTGCTGTTTCAGGTGAACGAGCAGAAGTACTTTGCCTCCACGGATGGCTCCTACATCGACCAGGATATTCACCGCATTTACCCCACGTTTGGGGTAACGGTGGTCGACCGTACCTCGGGTAAGTTTCGCAGTCGGCAGGCGCTGAGCTCCCCCATGGGCATGGGCTACGAGTACCTCACGCCCAAGGCCGAGGATAAAGTAGCTGGCCCCCAGGGCTCCGATGTAGTGGGCTACAAGTACAGCTACGACATGCTGGAAGATGCCGCCCGCGCCGCCAAGCAGGCCAAGGAAAAGCTCAGCTGCAAATCCGTAACACCTGGCAAGTACGACCTGGTGCTGGACCCGCACCACCTGGGCCTGACCATTCACGAATCCGTTGGCCACCCGTTGGAGCTGGACCGCGTGCTGGGCTACGAGGCCAACTACGCGGGCACCTCCTTCGCTACGCTGGAATGGAAAAAGCTGGGCAAGCCCTACGGCTCCAAGCAGGTGAACATTGTAGCTGATAAGCTGCAGCCCGGCTCGCTGGGCGCGGTGGGGTACGATGATGAAGGCGTGAAAACCAAGGAGTGGAACCTGATCAAGGAAGGCACGCTGGTGGACTATGAAAAAATCCGGGACCAGGCGCACATGGTTGGCCAGAACGAGTCTGACGGGTGCTGCTATGCGCAGTCCTGGAAAGACGTGCAGTTCCAGCGCATGCCGAACGTGAGCCTGAAGCCGGGAGCTGCCAAGCTCAGTGTGGACGACATGGTGAAGAACGTGGATAAAGGCATTTACATAGCCGGCAACGGGTCCTTCTCCATTGACCAGCAGCGCTACAACTTCCAGTTTGGCGGACAGGTGTTTTATGCCATTGAGAAAGGCAAAATCACGGGCATGCTGGAGGATGTGGCCTATCAGTCGAACACCCAGGAATTCTGGAACAGCTGCTCGGCCGTTTGCGACCAGTCGGACTACCGGTTTGCGGGCTTCTTCAACGATGGCAAGGGCCAGCCCAGCCAAAGCTCGGCCGTGAGCCACGGCTCCAGCACCACGCGCTTCAATGGTGTAAACGTCATCAACACGGCCCGCAAAATTGGGTAAGCACCCGCTGGTTTATCTTCTCCACCCTTCTGCTTTCCTCCGATGCCTATCCTTTCCCAAGAAGAGTCTCAGGCTATCCTGAAAAAAGTACTCAGCTTCTCGCAGGCTGATGAGTGCGCGGGCACGCTGCAGGGCCGCCTCAGCGGCAACATCCGCTACGCCCGCAACAACGTGAGCACCGCGGGCATGTCCGATAACGTGTCGTTGGTTGTGGAAGCGCGCTTCGGCAAGAAATCCGGCGTGGCTACCTGCAACCAGTTTGATGACGCCACGCTGCGCCAGTGCGTGAAGCGGGCCGAGGAAATTGCGCGCCTGGCGCCCGAAGACCCGGAATACGTGCCCATGCTAGGGCCGCAGCAGTACCTCACGCCGGCCACGTTTGTCCCCGCCACGGCGGCCATTACGCCGGATATGCGGGCGCAGGCGGCCGGCGACAGTATTGCCCTTTGCGAAAGCCGCAAGCTTACGTCAGCCGGTTTTCTGGAAGATGCGTCTTCGTTTCAGGCCCTGCGCAACAGCAAAGGACTGGAAGCCTACCAGCAGTTCACCAACATTGACTACAGCGTAACAGTGCGCACAGCCGACGGCAAAGGCTCCGGCTATGCCGTGGCCGACTTTGCCGATGTGAAGAGCTTCGATGCCAAGGCCCTCACCAAGCGTGCCGCTGATAAAGCCGCGACTTCGGTGAATGCCCGCGCCATTGAGCCCGGCAAGTACACCGTGATTCTGGAGCCGGCCGCTCTGGTATCGGATGAAGGGCTTTTGAACCGCCTGGTGTATGCCCTGGACGCCCGCGAAGCCGACGAAGGCCGCTCGTTTCTGAGCAAAAAAGGCGGCGGCAACAAAACCGGCGAGAAGCTCTTCGATGACCGCATCAGCATCTACACTGACCCGCAGAACGCCACGGCGCCGGGTGGAGTGTTTGATAACGAGGGGCTACCTGTGAAGCGCATGCCCTGGATTGAAAAGGGCGTGGTGAAAAACCTGTACTACACCCGCTTCTGGGCTCAGAAAAACAAGGTAGAGCCCAGCGCATTCGCCGGCAACTTTGTGATGAGCGGCGGCACCCAGAGCCTGGAGGAAATGATTAAGGGCACCGCCAAAGGTATTCTGGTCACGCGCCTGTGGTATATCCGCGACGTGGACCCACAAACCCTGCTGGTCACCGGCCTCACGCGGGATGGCACGTTCTACATTGAGAACGGGAAGATCAAATTCCCCATCAAAAACATGCGC